>CAADGU010000572.1 GCA_900696625.1 uncultured Chloroflexota bacterium
ATACCCGCGCCGATGTCCACCACCTGACGGCCGTCGCCACCAATGTATTTGCCGGCATCTATCGCCAGCGGCATGGGCGTAAAGTAGGCTTGATTCCTGGCTACCTGTTTTCCGGCCAGGGCGCGAGGGTCCCAATGTTCCAGACAGAAGGCAATCTGCTCTGGGGTCAGCTTTTTGTCGCTGCCCCACAGCAACTCTTCTGTCTGTTCGTGTAATTTGAGTTGTTGTTTGGTCATTTTTCCCATGTGGCTGCCTCCGGAAACAAAAACGCCGGTCATTGTGACCGGCGTTACTGGTGATACTGTCCGATAGTGGCCGCGGTAATTAACCGGCTGCGGATAGTCGGGGGATCAAGGTTGAAGGCGCTGCCTAGCTGGAGAACTTGCCTTTGCAGGACAAAGGTGGCCACGTATTGGGCAGCAATGGTGGCCGCCATCCGGTTAACCATGAGACTTTGGGGCTCGGCCAGCGACGCTCCGTCGCCCATTTCCGCACAGGATTGGCTGTGCGCTGCCGGGTCTGGTTCCAATAAATCTGGCTCCTGGACGTAGGGAGAGGGCAGACCACGGCACAGCCCCAGCCGGTCCAACCTGATCCGGCTTACATCCGTCAGGTTACCGATGAGCACCTGCCCGGAATGTTGCTCATTGCCACTGTCTATAGCCCAGATACGGCCGTCAAACGCAGTGATGGTCCTGGCAATCTCCTGCCTTCCCAGATGGTTGTCCACACAGCCAATGATCAGGTGCGCTGGCGCAGACCCGTTGGCATCCCGGTGAAACCAATCACGGGCCAGACCTGCTTCATATTTGACGGGCCAGGCTTCAATGTCCAACCCGTAAGCGGCATTGGTCCGCAGTGCCAGGTCGGCCACTTTGGGTACGCCACCAACCTGCGCCGCTTGCAGGCTCACCGCCTGACGGCCACAATTTTTCAGCTCCACCACATCGTGATCCACCAGCGTCAGCTCCACCTGGATGCCTTTCTGCCGGGCATGAAACGCCAGCCCCGCCAGAAACAGCGCCAGGGTGGAGCCGGTACCGCCAGCACCGACCACCATGATACGAAAGCGGTTGACATCACCCAGCACCACCCGGTAGGTGGGTTCCATGGTGAGCGTGTCCATCAGGCTCGCCTTCCATTGGCGACGGGGACACGGTCGGAGCGGTGCGGCCCGCCTGGGTTGGGCGGCCCAACAGAGTTGGGCTTGTTGAAGTGGCCGTTTGCCTGCGGGACGTTTGCCTGCGGAACGGGCGGTACCGGACGACGCCCAGAGTCAGCAGCAGGGGCTGGGGTTGTTAAATCCTCCACCGGAATGGTCGGCAGACCAAAGAAACCGCCGGTACCCCCATTCCCCCGGGCGCGGGAGATTTCATCCTCGACGTTGGCCCATAGGCTCTGCCACATGCGGTCCAGCGCCATGTGCAGTTCGCCGGGGCTATGCGCCACATGGCGCACGTCGGCCCAATCGGTGTAGCCGGGGGTGATGCTGTTATAGTCGCCCAGGTTCACTTTTTGCACCAGGCTGACGCTGACGGTGCGGATGAAAATCGGGTCTGCACTACCGGCCGGCGGCGGCTGTAATCCCAGGAAAACCACTTCCAGGTCGCCCTGCAACCGCAGCAGCTGCGCCCGCACATTTTCGCGTGCCATGCGCCGCACCCGCTCTTTGGCATGATGGAGATCGAACGCTTCCCCTTCGGCCGCCACGCTCTTGACCCAAATGGTGATGGCCGGATTCAACGATTCAAAGTTGCCTGTGTTGAATTTCCGGTCATACGTGACGGAAAATCCTTTGACCGTGATCGGCTCTTCCAACTCATAAGTGAAGCCGGTGAAATCATCGTCATCGGCTGAGTGGCCGGCGGAGTGACCGGCGGTCTGACCGCTGGCCAGGCGGCCATTGCCGTTGCTATATCCATTTGTTGTCATGATTCATTCTCCTTCTGGTACAAATCTTGAAATGGGCCATTGCCAGTGAAAACGGCCGTTACCGGCAGCGGCAGCCAATAGCCATAAACGCCCACCCGCAGCCGTATCTCCGGCGCAGTATCCAATTTACCAATGACGACATACACCTTTGCTCCCTGCTCATCCGCATCATCCGCTCGGCTGAAAAAGGCGTGCATATTGCCGTGAGAGTGCAGGTCACACAGGATACGCTCATCAGCCGCGCCAGCCGCCAGGATAGCGACGGCCGTGGTGTGCTGGGCGGGTTTCTTCACCTGCACCGTCTGGCCATGGTGATAGAACTGATAGAGAACCTCATTCAAGCCACTATCTGGCCGCCGGGCGCGGCGGGCATCGGTCAAGATGGTGTTCAGCAGGCGCGCCGGTATTCGGGCCACTTTCAGCCGGAAGCTGTGGCGCAGCGGCGCCAGGCCGCGCACGGCGCAGGCGGCAATGGGCAAAATCGCCTCAAAAAAGCACGTTTCAGCCCGGATGAACAGGCCATTTCCGGCCAGAATGTATTGGTAAGCCAGGGCGTCGCTGGGAGGCAGGGGATCTTGTCTGTGTACATAATAGGTGACCAGGCTATCGAGCATGGAAGGCTCCAAATAAAAACGCCAATGACATTCGGCAATGCCATTGGCGTTCCATACAAAGGGCTATGTAACTTTTATCTTACTGCTTGACAGGAATAGGCGTTTGGCTTACCAGGAACGCTGCCTCTGGTCCATTCA
Organism: uncultured Chloroflexota bacterium; assembly: GCA_900696625.1. Lineage (GTDB taxonomy): Bacteria > Chloroflexota > Anaerolineae > Promineifilales > Promineifilaceae > CAADGU01. The sequence continues at coordinate 2,685 of CAADGU010000572.1, forward strand.
GATGGATATAGTACTGGTTGAGCCAATCCCGACCCAGAATGACGAAAGGCAAACCAGTCACCATAACCTGCATCTCTCTGACTGGCTGATTGGCGTATCCAAGACGAAGGCCATTAAGGAATTCTTCTCGCGTTTCCCCAGAAAAATCTTCCAGGAGCAATGGTCTGACGGCATATAACTTCAGTCGCGAAACCAGGTTGGTCAGCACCGCGGTGAAGTCAGATCCGGCATCCAGCAGAGCAGGAAGTGTGACACGGGGGCGGGAATGAACAATACCTGTGAGTTGCACAGCAAGCACAGGCGCCAGCGGGTCAAATTCAGTGCTGTAGGAAATCATGAGCGGGCTTTCCACAGCGAAGTAACACGAACTTTCCGTAACGGAAGATCATCCACGCGATCAATGCAACAAGGAAGGGGGCCATATTGCTGATGGATATGCCGCAGTAGGGCAAACTCATCTTCACCGCTGCCAATGACTTCGCCCCCGTAAATAGCCACGTACTGTCCGG
>CAADGU010000573.1 GCA_900696625.1 uncultured Chloroflexota bacterium
CAGCCGGAGAATGGCGAACGGGAATATGGGCTGAACCCGCAGACGAACCAGGCGTTTATCCGCTCGTTTAGCGGGCATGGGGCCAGTACGGATATTGTGGTGGCCTCGGCCCGCGCCTACCTGAGCGCACTGAATAAGATGCTGGCGGCGCGGGAGGAGGAGCCAAGCGCGGTGAATGTGTTAATGAAAAGTTAGCAGTGGGCAGTGAGCAGTAAGCGGTTAGACCACTGCTGATTGCTTCCAAAAAGATGGCGCAATTTTACGATTCTCTTAACGACAAACTGACGGCTTTTATAAGGGAGCAGCATCTCTTTTTTGTGGCGAGTGGGGCTGGAGACGGCCGTATCAACCTCTCTCCCAAAGGGATGGATACGTTCCGGGTGTTGGATGCGAACCGGGTGGCGTTTATGAACCTGACGGGGTCGGGCAATGAAACGGCGGCACATCTGGCGATAGACGGCCGTCTGACCATCATGTTCTGCTCCTTTACGGAGAAGCCGTTGATACTCAGGTTGTATGGACACGGCCGTGCCGTTCACCGGCGCGACGCAGAATGGGATGAATACGCCCCTTTGTTCCCGGAATCGGTGGGCAATCGGAACATCATCTTGATGGATGTGGAGTCGGTGCAGACTTCGTGTGGCTTTGCGGTGCCGTTTTATGAGTATGCGGGGGAACGGCCGCTCTTAACGGAATGGGCTAAGAACCGGGGCGCAGATGGTCTGGCGAAGTATTGGGCGGAAAAGAATCAGGTGAGCATTGATGGCCTGCCCACAAGACTGTTAACCGATTAGTTTTTGACGCAAAGAGGCAAAGAAGACAAAGATGGGAGAAGGTGTCTAGCCAAAGCGACGCATGAACTTTCGATACACTTCGTCGTCGTTGCGTTTGGCGATGAGAACGATTTGCAGCAGTTCTTTTTTGTGGTCTACGAAATATAAAATGCGGTATTCGCCACTGTCTACCCGGTACGCCGGACCGATAGGTTTGCAATCTTGAGGCAGGGGCGTTTGTTGAAGAGCAAGAACCTTGAAAACGATTTGCCGGAAAATTTTAGGCGGCAGCTTTTGCAGGCTTTTGATGACGTCGGATTCAATTTGTAGGGCGTACATGGTCAGGCTGGATGGGCAGTGGGTAAAACCTCACCTAATTGTTCTTGATACAATTCAGCCAAGGCGTCTATGTCCACAAATTCCAGCTTTTGGGCGTTGGCCTGGGCCAGCAGCATGATGGCTTCGTCACGGATTTCTTCCAAAGCCTGCAAGCGGCGAACCATCTCGTTATAGGTGTCGAAGTTGATGAGTACGGCCGTTGCCCGCCCCCGCTGCGTCAACACCACCGGCTCATCACCGACCTGGTTTAAAATCTCTTTTGTCTTATAACGCAAATCGCTTATGGGAAGGATAGGGTAAATGGTGGTCATACAAAAAAACCTCCTATTCATTGTCTCGTTAAATGTCTTTCTAAAGTATAACAAGAGATTATCACATGACCAATATCACTAACCAATCACCGATTGCGGATGCTGCATCCGCCGATCACCGATTACCGATTACCGTCAACGACACCGTCTGGCAGGCAAATGACCTGACCCATCGCTACCTGAACGGGGTGCGCGGGGCGATTCCGTTGGCGCAGATGCAGATGGATACGATGCGGCGGCTGATCCGGTGGTCGCAGGAAGAGGTGGCGCTGGTACTTGACCTGGGCTGCGGTGATGGCATTTTGGGGCAGGTGGTGCTGGATCAATACCCGGCGGCGCGGGGACTCTTTGCCGACTTTTCCAAGCCCATGCTGGCGGCGGCCAAGAAACGGCTGGCAGAGTATGGGGAGCGGGTGACATTGGTACAGGTGGATTATGGACAACAAACGTGGCGCGAAAACCTGACAGGTTTTTTGGAAACCTGTCAGGTTTCAGGCTTCAACGTCATTGTTTCCGGCTTTTCGATTCATCATCAGCCCGACGGCCGTAAACGTGAACTGTACGCCGAACTGTATGACCTGCTGAAACCGGGTGGTATTTTTGTCAACGTGGAACACGTCGCTTCCCGCTCAAAGTGGGGGGAACTGTTGTTTGAGGAGGCGTTTGTGGATGCGATGGTGGCCTACCACCGGCAGAACGGCAATGGCCAACCAAGAGAGCAGATTGCCCACGAGTTGTATAACCGGCCAGATAAAGCCGCGAATAAGCTGACGGCCGTAGAAACCCAATGCGACTGGCTGCGCGAAATCGGCTTTATTCATGTGGACTGTTATTTGAAGTATTTTGAACTGGCTGTGTTTGCCGGTGTGAAGCCCAATTTCTCAGAATAATGATTGTTGTGTTTGCCATCCTATTCTTATTCGGAATCCTTTTGATCTATGTCATCGTTTCGTGGCCAAAATTACCACCTGAAACTGATGCAATGATTGATGAGGCTATAAAAAGTGAACTACCGGAATTAATTGTTGGCGAAACGGGTTTTGCTTTGTCAGACAGATTGAATATCTGGTATGAAAGCATCCTCCCTGACGAAACGCCCAGGGGAACCGTATTGCTCATCATGAGTAATGGGGCTGATGCCTTGATCTGGCCGCCAACATTTGTGCAGGCTTTTGTGGCTGCGGGCTATCATCTCATTCGCTACGACCACCGAAGCACGGGGATGTCTGATTGGGTTAAAGATTGGGATCGAAAGAACCCCTATTCGGTTGTGGATATGGCAGGCGATGCGATGGCGGTGCTAGATGTGAATGAGATTCAAAAGGCACATCTTGTCGGTCTCTCATTGGGTGGCATGATCGCGCAGGAAATGGCAATCAATCACCCTCACCGGGTTGCCTCGCTCACTTTAATGATGACATCAGGTAATATTGGCGATCCGGATATCCCCAGTTTATCATCCCGTTATTTTCTTGAATCTGCTGTCAAGGGTATCCCTTTGTTAAAGTACCGCCTCATGGGTGGTGAGAAAAATCTGATCAAGGAACGCATTGCTAGACAGATTGTGGCGTTTGGATGTGATGGCCTGGATATTAAAGAGCTTGCCGAAGTCGTTTTGTATGATCTACGAAAACGCAGGGGTATTAACCTGCGGGGCGCGTTTCAACATCTAACGGCCGTGACAGTTTCCGGCTCACGCTACGATAGATTGAGCACACTGAACGTACCGACATTGGTTGTTCATGGTACGGCCGACCAGGTAATTCCTGTCGCGCATGGCAGGAAACTCGTAGAAATTATTGCCGGCGCAGAGGGCTGGTGGCTTGAGGGTGTGGGACATAATCTTCCAGTACAAGACATGAAGGCATTGATAGCGAAAATCATCGCCCATATTGAACACAAATAGGCTGGAGAAGATAGATGGGTAGCATTGAAAATGACAATCATGAAGCCAAAGTGTTTTGAACTGGCGGTGTTTGCCGGAGTAAAACACAGATTGAGCAGAAGGTGAACCAATGGGAGATCAGACAACAGCAAATGGAAGGAGTCTGGTGGTTGTTTATAGCGGGAAGCAAGTCCAACTGACTTTTTCGGACATTGCGCAGATTTTTCCGCTCGAAAATGCGCTTGAGAGATTTGTGGCTGAATTGATCCAGGCCGTAAATGTAATTCGGGATATACGAACCATACAACGGGCTGAATCTAGGCCAGATCCCGTGCGTGCGTTGAATGGGGTTTTGCTTGAGGTAACAAGAGTGATGGATAACTGGTATGGAGCAATTAGAACATACGCTACTGAGCGCCTGAAAAGCATTGGCACCTCCGAAAATTTAGCTTTTACGGCCCCGGAAACGCAAGCACAAGTTCAGTTTGAAGCTTTTATATGGGGAGGCATACGTGAGATTGGTCATCCATTGGCCTCTCTTTGTGCGCTCTGGACATTGATCATAAATGAACAAGGTTCTCAAGAGGAATTGTTGAGTAGATTTGACATAATCACAACACAGTTGTTTGAGTTATTGCAGCAGATGAAGTTGGGAAAACAATTGTAAATCTGTTCCATACGCTTATCTGTTGGCTCATTGAAGAGGAGAAGTATGAATTCACCGAAGACGATTATTGACAAGATTTGGGAAAGCCATGTGGTAGCGGAGGAGGTGGGCAGCCCGGCGGTGCTGTATATTGACCTGCATTTGATTCACGAGGTCACGTCGCCGCAGGCATTTACGGGGCTGCGCGAACGGGGGTTGAAGGTACGACGGCCGTCGCAAACCATCGCCACCATGGACCACAGCATCCCCACCACCCCCATCGGTATGCCCATTACGGATGCCATTGCCGCCAAACAAATTGCCACGCTGGAACAAAACTGCCGCGACTTCGGCATCCAGCTATTTGGCATGGACAGCCCCAACCGGGGCATTGTGCATGTGATTGGCCCGGAACTGGGGCTGACGCAGCCGGGCATGACCATCGTCTGCGGCGACAGCCACACGGCCACACACGGCGCGTTTGGCGCGCTGGCTTTTGGCATCGGCACGTCGGAAGTGGAGCATGTGCTGGCCACCCAATGCCTGCTGCAAACGAAGCCGAAGACGTATGCGGTGAATGTGCACGGCCGTTTGCCCGCGGGCGTGGCCTCCAAAGACATCATCCTGCTGCTGCTCTCCAAAATTGGTATTGGCGGCGGCACGGGGCACGTCTTTGAATATCGCGGCGAGGCGATTCGTGGGCTGACGATGGAGCAGCGCATGACCATTTGCAACATGAGCATTGAGGGCGGCGCCCGCGCCGGGCTGATTGCGCCCGATGATGCGACCTTTGAGTACCTGGCGGGACGGCCGCACGCGCCACAAAATGGGGCCTGGGATCAAGCGGTGGCTGCCTGGCGCGCCCTGGCTACCGACGACGGGGCGGCCTTCGACAAATCCATTGACCTGGACGTGAACGACCTGGAACCAATGATCACCTATGGCACCAATCCGGGGCTGGGCATGAAGATCACGGCCGTTGTGCCCGACCCCATGGACATCCCCAACCTGAGCGAACGGCAGACGGTGGAAAAGGCGCTGGCCTACATGGATTTGCAGCCGGGCCAGCCGCTGCTGGGCAAGCCGGTGGATGTGGTCTTCATTGGCTCCTGCACCAACAGCCGTATCTCCGATTTGCGGCAGGCGGCGGCGGTGATTCGCGGACGCAAAGTGGCCGACGGAGTGCGCGTCATGGTGGTGCCCGGTTCGCAAGATGTGAAGAAACAGGCGGAAGCGGAAGGGCTGGACCGCATTTTTAAGGAAGCGGGTGCGGAATGGCGCGAAGCGGGCTGCTCGATGTGTATTGCCATGAATGGCGATCAGTTGCAGCCGGGGCAGTACGCCGTCAGTACCAGCAATCGCAATTTTGAAGGGCGGCAGGGCAAAGGCGGCCGTACCTTTTTAGCCAGCCCGCTCACGGCGGCGGCCACGGCCGTGACCGGGCGTGTGACGGATGTGCGGACGATTCAGTGAGCAGTGATCAGTAGGCAGTGAGCAGTAGGCAGTGAGCAGTAGGCAGTGAGCAGTGAGGTTTTATGGAAAACGCCGCTTATCACCTGGAAATAAAATACTCAGTGGAGTTCCTCCGGCAGCTTTTGTCGCAGGTGGATGAGGCGGCGGGGCTGGTGTTGATCGGCGACCTGTCCCGGTTCCGCGTGGGCGCGTTGTTGGGCGTGACGCGGGAGGAGATTGCGGTGGCGGATGAGGTGTATCGCGCCAGCTACGGCCGTGTCCATATCCCGCTGCTCGGCCTGAACAAATATCACCTGAAAAAGGAAGGGCTGGCCCATGTGGGGCTGCGCACATTGGTGCGGGAGGTGCAGGTGGAGCGGTACGGCCGTCTCCTTTGCCACGCCCCCAACTTTTTTCAGGACGGCGCCTGGCTGACCGACTGGTTTCAACTGGAGTTCCTGCAATCGTTGGAAGAGGATGGGGTGATCAAAGTGGCAATGGCACGGCCGTCGGCCTGCATCCCCTTTTCGGCAAGACAGCCAACAATCATCATAGGACGCGGATGAACGCGGATAAGGCAGATGAACGCGGATTCTTCTTTGCAACATCTTCTTTGCGTCTTTTGCCACTTTGCGCCTTTGCGTCAAATTTATTGAGGAACACATGCAAGCATTTACCACATTAACCAGCCACCTGGTGGCGCTTCCGATAGAGAACATTGATACGGATCAGATTATTCCGGCGCAATTTTTGAAGACAATCAGCAAGGTAGGATTGGGGCAAAATCTGTTTTACCACTGGCGTTACCGCGAAGATGGTTCGCCCAACCCGGACTTTGCTTTGAACCAGCCAGAAGCGCAGGGGGCCAACATTTTGCTGGCGGGGGACAATTTTGGCTGCGGTTCCAGCCGGGAACATGCACCCTGGTCGTTGATGGATTATGGCTTCACGGCCGTGATCAGCACCAGTTTCGCCGACATTTTCCGCAACAATTCGCTCAAAAACGGCCTGCTGCCGGTCATTGTAGACGAAGCCACCCACCGCCAGCTTCTCAGTCTGGTAGAAGAAGACCCGACCACACAGGTGACGATTGATTTGGCCGAACAGCAGGTGGTATTGCCGGACGGCCGTGCCGTTCCCTTCCCCATAGATGCTTTCAGCAAAACCTGTCTGCTCGAAGGGCTGGATCAACTGGGCTATCTGCTCAAACAAGAAGAACGCATCGCTGAGTATGAGGCGGCGTATCCGGCGCGTGTGAATACGGTTGGAGATTAGAGATTGGAGATCGGGTAGTGTCACGAAGTTTTCGCCACTCCTATTAGACTACAACGGATGGAGGAATAAGCGGATAAATTTCCAGCGGAGTATCCGTTCAATTCTCTATCCGCTGTAGTCATGGCGAAAAACTAAAGACATTGCTGAGATCGGAGATTTCCTAAATCCACAGACTCTTGTCATTCCGAACGAAGTCTTCGGAGTGAGGAATCCCTTACAACAAACCGTGTAGAGATTCCTCGGAAGATACTTCGGCAGCCTCAGCACAGGCTCTCAGAATGACACATTTATAAGGGCAACAATGACCAAAATTTACCTTTATGACACGACACTGCGGGACGGGACACAGCGGGAGGGCATCTCCCTTTCATTGGATGACAAGCTGAAAATCGCCAAAAAGCTGGATGAATTTGGCATTGATTACATCGAGGGCGGTTGGCCGGGGTCGAATCCGAAGGATATTGAATTTTTCCAACGAGCGGCCACGATGGAATGGCAACACGCCAAAATTGCCGCTTTTGGCAGCACCCGGCGCAAGGGCGTCACCCCTGCCGAAGATGCCAACCTGCGCCTGCTGATTGAAGCCAATACGCCGGTGATTACTCTGGTGGGCAAGAGTTGGGATTTGCACGTCACCGACGTTTTAGAAGTCAGCCTGGAAGAAAACCTGGCGATGATCGGCGAGAGTGTGGCCTACTGCAAAAGCCATGACAAAGAAGTGATCTATGACGCCGAGCATTTCTTCGATGGCTACAAAGCGAACCCGGAATATGCCACCGCCACGTTGAAGGCCGCAGCCATCAGTGGTGCGGACAGCGTGGTCTTGTGTGACACCAACGGCGGCGCGCTGCCCTGGGAAGTTGAGGAGATCATCCGCAACGTGCGTGAAGAGTTGGGGCCAAAAGTAGCGATTGGCATTCATACACATGATGATGGGGAGTGTGCGGTGGCGAATACGCTCACGGCCGTGCGCCTGGGCGCCACCCAAGTCCAGGGCACCATCAACGGCTATGGCGAGCGCGTGGCCAACGCCAACCTGTGCAGCATCATCCCCGATTTGCAGCTCAAAATGGGCTACGACTGTGTCAGTGACGACCAGTTGCGGCGGCTGACCGAACTCTCCCGCTATGTAGCCGAAGTTGCCAACCTGGAACTGGACGACCACCAACCTTTCGTGGGCAAGAGCGCTTTCGCCCACAAAGGCGGCATCCACGTCGCCGCCATGCTCAAAAACCCACTCAGTTACCAGCACATCGAACCGACGCTGGTGGGCAACCAGCAGCGCAGCGTCGTCTCCGAACTGTCCGGGCGGGGCAATCTGGTGGACAAGGCGGCCCAATTTGGTATCAGCACCGAGGGGCTGGATTTACGCGGCGTGTTGGAGCAGATCAAACAATTGGAAGCGGGCGGCTTCACCTTTGAAGGGGCGGAAGCGTCGGTAGAACTGATGCTACGCCGCACCCATCCCGCCTACGTGCCCCCGTTTGAGGTGATTGATTACCGGGTGGATGTGCAGCAGCGGCGCGGGCGTGGCCTGAACGCGGAAGCCATCGTCAAAGTGCGCGTCGGCCCCAAACGAATGCACACCGTCGCCGAGGGCAACGGCCCGGTGAATGCTCTGGACGCCGCCCTGCGCAAAGCATTGGTGGATGTGTATCCCACCCTCAGCGGCGTAAAGCTGGCGGATTACAAAGTACGCATTTTGGACGGGGAGAACGCGACGGCCGCCACCACCCGTGTTCTGATTGACACCCGTCTGGGCAACAAAACCTGGTCAACGGTGGGGGCCAGCACCAACATCATCGAAGCCAGCTGGCAAGCCTTGACGGATAGTATGGAGTATGCGCTGTTGGGTGGGAAATCGTAGTGAACAGGGGAAGAGACGCACAGCGACGATTAAGCGTTTCTGTCTATACCCTCTTCTCTTGGAGAAGGTCGTTTAGCCAGGCGGTTTCGGTTTCGCGCAGGGGGCTGGACGGTGGTTGACTGTAATCAATGAGCAGATCGTAGCCACCAGCATCATAACAGCGGGTGAACACCGCCGGTAAATCCAGGACTGCATCCGGGTCTGGCGGGCGCAAAGGAATACGGCAGCGTGGCAATCTTTCTCGCAGGGGCACGGCATAAAATTCCAGTTCGTGGCGTCGCCCGGCACGGCTGATGTTGATCAGGTAACGCCAATCGGCCGGTTCCGTGATGATGGCGTTACGGGCTAAAACAGTAGGCTGCCCATAACCCAGCAGGTCAATTTCCACAAGATTCGCTTTTGTGTTAAGCAGTTCAGCTTGTTTTTGCAAGTATTGCTCACGGCCGTCGCCCACCTTATTTGCCGGGCTGAGAACTTCAATCACCGTCACGACTTCGCCCGTTTCCCGGTAAATAATTTCAAGATAGGGAACATGGCGTTCTTCATCAAAGGCCATAATCGTTTGTGGTTCGTCAGCTTCCACCATCCCGGCAATAGCCAGTGTAGGGGCTGGCTCATGCAGACGGCGGACGAGAAGAACATCGGGCACGTAACTGTGATCCATTAGTTGTATCCGCTCAGTGATACGGGATACGTATTTCGGCCGGATGAGCGGTTGTAGGATTTCTGACATGTAGGCAATCAACCGCTGGTGAACGTCAGGCCAACGTGACCGCTCTTCAAGATAAGGATCCATACCAGGGAATGGGCTAGGCATTTTGAACTCCTGCATATCACCACGGCTAACAAGAATTTGCATTGACTTGTGGCCACCTGATTTATCCGACAAAGTATAACATACGTTTGCCACACAAAAATTCTGAGAAAAGACAGCACCTTCAAGCTAGAACAGTTTAGCCTGCCGGGGTTCATCCTCATGGCCTGGGCCGGGCCATTGGTACACCTTCAAGTCAATCTTGTCTTTCACAAACAGTATGCCCTCTTCTTCCAGTAGTTGTCGTTGCCGCTGCGCGCCGGGTCTGGGGCTAATTTTTCCCTGCGCATTGATGACCCGCTGCCAGGGCACGTCAGCCGGGCAGGCAGCCATGGCCTCGCCTACCCAACGTGCGCCGAAGGTTTTGTATTCATCAGGATCAACGCCCACGGGCGGCGGGAGCATTTGCGCGATCTGCCCATAGGTGACAACCTTGCCATATGGAACCTGGCGAACCAGATGCCACACCTGTTCGTTATAGGCCCGCTGGTCAGGAAGGGGTGTGGTGTGCATGAGTTAACTTTCCGTTTAATGATGGCAGTATAGAGAGGTTTTGCATGTAGTCAAGCGGTCGAGCAAGTGGGGTAGAGGAGAGGCATATAGGGAAGTGCAACGGCCGTACCCCACCCCATGTTTCGTCAGATTTCCCTATCTTGGGCCACCGTGATGACCACATGCCCCTGTTTATGCCCGGCTTCTACATAGCGGTGGGCCACGGCCGTGTCCGCCAACGGATACCGCCGATCAATTACGACTTTGATCCGCCCTGCCTCGATTAACGCCATAAGCAAGCGGACGTCTTCCGGCTGATAGCTGGCGGCTTCCCAGATGATTTGTTTGTCGCTAACGGCCGTAAGCCACGCCCCCCGGAACATGCCGCTCAGTGAGGGATTGCCCAAGATGTAACGGCCGTTCGCCCGCAAACATCGCACCGTGCGCCCAAATGAACTTTTGCTTCCGCCCACCACATCAATCACCACGTCATACCGCTCACCCCGTCGTGTGAAATCTTCCTGGGTGTAATCAATGACATGATCGGCGCCGACCGTGCGCAGCATCTCCAACTTACTGGCGCCGTCTACGGCCGTGACCTCCGCCCCCCACGCCTTCGCAATCTGCACCCCATATGTGCCGATGCTGCCGCCTGCCCCGTTGATCAGCACCTTCTCCCCCGGCTGCACCTTTGCTTTTCTAAGGAAATGGATGGCATTCATACCACCGGTGGGAATGGTGGCTGCTTCTTCATAACTCATATTCACCGGCTTGGGCCATACCAGGGTCATGGCGGATTGCACAGGCAGACAGGTGAATTCGGCATACGCGCCAAGCCTCAGCCCGGTGGCGGCAAACACCGGGTCGCCAACCTGAAATTGGGTCACCTTCTTACCAACGGCTACCACATCCCCGGCCAACTCCTGTCCCAACACCATGACGCGGCGCGGTTTACGCCAGCCAAAATAGAGGCGAAAAGGCAGCCGGAACAGGGGCGCCAGGGTGAGGTCACGTAGTTCACAATCCCCGGCGGTGACGGTGGTAGCCTGGATTTTGATCAGAATTTCACTCTCCTTTGGCGTCGGCGTCTCCACCTCTTGCAGTTGCAGCCCGTCCGGCGGGCCGTATTTTGTCCAGACAATCGCTTTCATGTGTAGCCAGGCAGACCTGACAGGATTTCTGAAACCTGTCAGGTCTATTGCCCCTCCATTAGCTTGTTGAGGTGCGGTGTTTACCCCAAGAGTTCGTTATTGGCTTGCGTCCCAGAATGTAGGTGCGGATCACCCAGGGCCAGGGTACGCCGATGATGGGTAAAATGACCAGCACAAACGAAAAGAGTACGGTTGCCGTCTGGGTATCTGGCTGTGTACCGCTTTGAGCCAAAGGCAACGCGACCAGGGCCAGCCAGATCAATTTATACAGAATCTCCAGAAGCAGCAGGGGTATCATCTCGACTGTGCGGAAGACCCCCAATATGGCCAACGTCGCAAAGGCCGCCCAGACACTCCAGGCCACCGCTTCCATGGTATCCCAAGAGCCGGTGTGGGTAAAAATGTAGGTCCAAACATCTTTAGCCAGCAGGGTGGCCATCAGCAAAAAGGTGGCCCGCATGATGTAAACATTGATGGGCGGGACGCCAGCATAACGCTCAGGATTACCAACAAACAAAGAGTTCTTATTGAATTTCATCATATTCTCCATAATCAAAGAGTTGTCGTTTGAGGGGGATTGATGACGGCCGCTTTCAGGCGGAGTCTCCGCCCATGATTATCACCACGTTGCCCCTTTTGTGTCCCGCTTCCACATAGCGGTGTGCCTCGGCTGCCTGCTCCAGGGGGAAACAGCGGTCTACCAGCCCTTTTATCTGGCCCGCCTTGGCCATCTCTTGAATCACCGCCAGATCGGCGGCGCTATCCCCGACCAGGGCGCAAATCACTTTTTTATCGCCAACTATGGAAGTCCACAGCATTTGAAAAACCGCCTTCATCTTAAAACTGGCTAACAGGTAAATACCGCCCGGTTTGAGGGAATTTTTGCAGCGGGCAAAGGAGCTTTTGCCCAAAACATCCAGAATCAGGTCGTAGGTTTTGCCGTTTTGGGTGAAATCTTCCTTGGTGTAATCAATTACGGCATCAGCGCCCAATGCCTGCACAAAGGCCAGCCGGGGCGTACCGCAGACGCCGGTAACGTGTGCCCCCTGTGCCTTTGCCAGTTGCAGCGCCGCCGAGCCAATAGACCCGCTGACCCCGTTGATCAACACTTTTTGGCCGGGCCGGATGTCTACTTTTTTCAGGATATTGAGGGCCATGAGTGCGCCATAGGGGATAACGGCCGTTTCCGCATGGCTCAAATTGGCCGGTTTGATAGCGACGGTGCCCGTCTCTGGCATACAAAGATATTCGGCATTAGCGCCCATGTTCATACCCCGATAGCCAAAGACCGGATCGCCGGGTTTGAAGAGGGTGACTTTGCTGCCGACCCCCTCCACAACGCCGGAGAATTCACTGCCCAGGATGGGGTTTTTCGGTTTGCGCCAGCCAAAGGAGAAACGGGCTGGCAACATAAAAATCGTGGGCATATTAAATTCGGCATGGGAGATGTTTTTGAAGTTGCGGGCAACAAGGTCGCCATAGTTCACGGCCGTAGCCGCCACGCGCACCAATATCTCATTCTCTCTCGGCGTCGGTTTGGGTATTTCTTGCAAGTGCAACACCGCCGGCGGTCCATATTCTGTGTAAATTGCTGCTTTCATAAAATCCTTCAATCAATTTAATCGAGGGGTGTGGGACGCCCACGTCCCACACGGGCACGAGGGTGCGCCCCGCTCCTCAGGTGCAAAACAATGGCACATGGAGTTATAAAGACACTGTGGGCGCGCGCCGGGAACGGCCGTATCGGGCACGACGCTTGCGGATGACCCATTCAGCCACAGCCAGGTTGATCACCCATCCCGCGCCCATCAGCATGGCTTTGGTAAACTCGTCCGGTACGCCAAACAACAGAAACCAGGGCAGGTGGGTCAAAACCTGTGTACCTGCCCCCAGCCCAATGGCATAGCCACGCATCATCCAGTCGCCGTGCCGGGGGAAGTCGCGCTGCCGCACGGCCGTCACACCGAGAATAATGGACAGCAGCATGGCCGAGCCAAACACAAGCCGCATCATATTCAAGAGCGCACCATCACTCTCAGGCAACGCATAAAACAGCGTCATCCACAGACCAGATAACGCCGCCGCCAGACCGGCCGGAACCAGGATGCGGCCGGCCGTGCGGTGCCATTTTGGTTTCCGGCGGCGAAACGTGGGAGCAAACTGAAATGCACCTAAGAGGGCATAGATCGTCACACTCAAGATGTGTACCACCACCGGCAACGGCGAAGCGAAGAAGCGGGCGTTGTCTGGCGTGATTTCCGCCCCGCCCGACAACTCGGCGATACGAGCCGCGCCGGCCAATACCGGCACAAGGCTGAGTAAAATTAGACCTATGGGCACAAGCCACTCCGTTCTGTTTATTTTCTTTCTGTTCGTGTTCAAGTTGAATCTCCATTATTACTTCAACAAACTAATTTGATGGGGTGAGGAGGGCAGCACGCCCTCGTGCTGCTCGTTCGCGCGTGGGCGTGCGAACTCCTCAAACTCAAATGGTTGGCTACTAGCAGGCTGTCGGCAAAGTAGAAATAGATACACGGATGACACGGATTTAACAGATTTACACTGATTTTCTACTGATTTATCCGTGAGAATCCGTCTAATCCGTGTACCGATCCTGAGTTCTCCGACAATCTCCTAGATAGGATCGTCTTTTGGCTCGTAGATGAAGACTTCTTCTAACGGCGAGTCCAGGACGAAGGCGATGCGAAAAGCGAGTTCCAGCGAAGGGGAGTATTTGGCGCTTTCGATGGCGTTGATGGTTTGCCGGGTGACGCCCACTTTTTCCGCTAACTGCTCCTGAGTCATCTCGTTGTGGTAAAAACGCAGTTTGCGAATGTTGTTGCTAATGCGACTCTTGCCTATTTTAGAACCCATCTCAGAACCCCCTGCGATAAAGCACTAAGCGGAAAATATCGCCCATCACCTGGGCTACCAGCCCAGAGAGAATCAGTAAGCTGAACATCACATACGGCGACCGGCCCAGGGCAAAGGTGAGCATTGCCAGCAGCGTGCCGATGGAGGAGACAAGATAAGCCACCTGTGTGCCTCGTAAATCAATCAGCCTATCACGCTCATCTTCAGAATCATCAATCTTGGGGTCATCATCACCCGTCCTGATGACCTCGAAAATGGCAAACCCGATGTGGGCGATGATGGTGAGGATAATGGTGGCAATGATGCCCATCACAACGACGGTCGCCCACAAGCCAAAAACGTCGTCTGTCAGACCGCCGCCCCGCCACATGTGTGTTATCTGTTTCAGATAGAATCCCAAAATAAGGGTGAATGTTACCAGTGATACGGCCACATTCTTTTCTTTGTAAGACATTGTGTTCTCCTTATATAGACCTGACAGGTTTGAAAAAACCTGTCAGGTCTTGTTTTCTTTACACAAAGTAATGTATGATGGACAAATAGTAATATATCTTTTACTAGATGTCAAGTATCTTTTACATCAAATGGCAAAAAAAGAGGCCGTTGCAGGCAACGGCCGTGACGCGATTTTCCAAATCGCGTTACACCACCGTGATCACCACCTTGCCCCTGACGTGGCCCTCAGCGGCGTAACCAAGCGCCACCGGCGTTTCCGGCAACGGATATGTGCGGTCAATGACCGGCGTCACCTGGCCTGCTTCGATTAGCCCCTTCAAATAGATCAGATCCCTGGCGTTGTTTTTGGTCATCAGCGGTTGCCCTTGCTGGCGCATGAAGGGGGTCAGGAGAAACGCTTTGAACACATAGCTCATACCCCCATGCCCACTGTTCGGCACAATCAGGCCGTGCAGCGTCAGCACCCGCCGCAGGTCAGCGAAGGCGCGGTTGCCCACATTGTCCAGGATGAGATCGTAGCGCCGCTCACCCCGCGTGAAATCTTCTCTGGTGTAATCCACCACGTGGTCCGCGCCAATGGCCCGCACCATCTCCACGTTACGGCCGCTGCACACGGCCGTGACCTCCGCCCCCAACGCCTTGCCAATCTGCACCGCAAACGTGCCCACGCCGCCCGCCGCGCCATTGATCAACACCTTGTGCCCCGGCTGCACCTTTCCGGCGTCACGTAATCCCTGGAGCGCCGTGAGTGCCGCCGTGGGTACGGCCGCCGCCTGTTCAAATGTCAGGTTCGCCGGTTTCAGCGCCAAAAGGTCGGCAGAGGCCACCACATACTCGGCAAAGGCATGACCAACAGCCCCATACACAGCATCCCCCGGCTGGAACTGCGTCACCTGGCTGCCCACCGCTTCCACATGGCCGGCCATATCCCAGCCCAACACATAATCCTTTGGCCGGGGAAAGCCTACCGTAAGACGCACTAGCCAGGGACTGCCTTTCATTGTGAAGTAATCACCCGCGTTCAGCGACGCGGCGTTTACCCGCACCAACACCTCGTCATCTTTCATCACCGGCTTGTTCATCTCCTTGAGTTGTAGCACGGATGGGGCGCCATAATTGTTTTGTACGATTGCTTTCATCTAGTTCTCCTTATCTGGTTCCACACAATTAACCGCAAGCAAAGTTAACCCACAGTCACGCACTTTTCGCAGCAGGCCGTGCAATGCCGCCTGATCGGCCGCCGCACCGGTTAACACCGTTTCGCCATCATCATCCGGCACAGCGGGCGCGGGTAATCGCTTCAGTGCGGCGATTGCAGCGCCGCCAGCACCCCTTTGCCCATCTCTGGGGCGATGGTTTGCATCGCCGCCACCAGGTACATCAGGAAACGGGCAGGGTCGCTGTCTCCCTCGTCCAGCGACAGCCAGCCAACCGGCAGCCCACAGCCGGACACCCATTCGCTGACCAGAGTGGTTTTGCCAAACCCGGCGGCGGCAGATATGAGCGTGAGTTTACGCCCAAACCCTTGATTGTGCCGCAGCCCGTCGTTGAGCCGTTCACCCAGGCGGGCACGACGCACGATTGCCGGTCGGGGCGGGGGGATATACAGCCTGGTGGCTAAAATGGGTATCGTCATACCGCTCAATGATAATCCGTACCATTTAGAGTGGTCAATAATAGTCACCTGGGAATGGAATCCCCAGGCTGATAGGGGAAGTACTTGCCATCTGCATCTGTATCACCCATATCGGCAGAAGTGTGCTAAATTTGACGTTGGTGTTTGACCAATAGCAAAAACCCAAAAAAGGAAGTAAACGAGACCGATGAAAGTAGCTGTGTTTGCCACCAAGGGGTATGACCGGGAGTCGTTTCTACAGGCAAATGCCCGTTTTGGGCATGATCTGGCCTTTTATGAACCGAAGTTGACGCCGGCTACGGCCGTACTCGCCGCCGGTTATGAAGCAGTGTGCGTCTTTGTGAATGACCAGGTGAATCGGGAAACGATCACGCAACTGGCCGCCGGGGGCACGAGGATTATCGCCACCCGCTCGGCGGGGTATAACCAGATTGATTTGCAGGCGGCGGAAGAAATGGGCATCAGCGTAGTACGTGTGCCCGCCTACTCCCCCAACGCCATTTCTGAATTCACCGTCGGCCTCATCCTCACCCTGGGGCGGCAAATTCACCGCGCCTATAACCGGGTGCGGGACAACAACTTTGAACTGGATGGGTTGCAGGGGTTTGAGATTCATGGCAAGACGATTGGCGTTTTTGGTACGGGGCGGATTGGCACGGCCGTGCTGCAAAATCTCTCCGGCTTTGGCGCCAACTTGCTGGCCTATGACCTGTACCGTAACCCTGAAGCGGAAAAGCTGGCCCGCTACATAGACGACCCCGTGGAATTAGCCCGCCAGTGCGACATCATCACCCTGCACATGCCCCTGACCCCCGAAACCCATCATCTCATCAGCGCCCGCACCATTCC
>CAADGU010000574.1 GCA_900696625.1 uncultured Chloroflexota bacterium
ATTGCCGATTCAGCACTGCCAGTGAATGCCGCATCAAGAAATAAGTGGGCCTCGCGCTGCCAGCGGATCACAGACTCTCTTAGCTCTTCCCGAACTCGATTGGCATTAATCCCAAACAGAAAACCAGAGAGATACTGCTTGCGTAGACAAACATAATACTTTGCACCCTCCCCTCTTTCCCGCAGCATTTGCGTGGGTGTTATAACCACAGAAATAGTTTTTATTTCCTCACTCAGGACGGGATCTCGCTTAATTCTCTGTAACTGACCAGACCAATCAAGACCAAGCGCCGCCACAATGGGACGTAAAGCCACGTAAATCTCACCATCCTCACCCAGTTGAACAATCAAGGTGTCCTCATAAAATGGAATGGTCACTTCACCGATAGAAACAAGTTCTTTCCCGGATTCGTCATTCATATAACTTTCCCCTCGGTTTCAGCTTGTTGCCGTTACCACCATGTACCGGACTTACATTACAGACCAGAAACATCTGGTCGCCAGAAATCCTCTTCTTCCAGCCCAACGACAGACATGATCAGCGCGTAAGCGCCGGTGCTGGACAGTTCCGCCATGCCCCGCCCCCTGGCATAAACAGCCAATTGCACATACCGGTCTTGCCCCGCTAACGCCTGCTGCAACCTGTCCCGTTCCACCACAACAACTGCCAATGGCTGCTCCTGAGGTACAGCGTCGGCAAAGTTGGGTAAACGATTGTGGGTTTCATTGACGGCCAATAACCCATCTTTACCCACTGATACGCTGCCTTGTCTGCCCAGAGCAATCGGCCGGGCGTGCAGACTGTAGCCATCCGTAGCCCATAGTTGACGGCCGTCGCTGTACACATGGGTTAGCTCTTCTTTTTCAGTTGACGTGGCTTGTTTCAGCCAGTCGTGCCATTTCTGCGTCAGCCCAGGCGCGATCCAGGTATAATTGGATCATATCCTGTACCAGTGCGTGCCGGTTACGGTTATTGCTCGTCATCATTGCTCCTTCGTTTGTTTGTCAGCCATCGGATTTTTGGTTGTTTGTTGCTGTTATTGGATTTGGCAGCAACATGATACCATAAGTTGTTGCCGAATAACGCCACTTTTTCCCAGCTTCGTTGCCAACCTGAAAATGGTTATTGGCGACGGCCGTACCATTGCAAACGGCCGTCGTCGTCTTCCATCAGCAAATCGCCACGCGCTTCTAGTTGGGGCAGGTCGCGCAATACCGACTTATTGTCTCGGCCCAGAAGTCGGGCCAGCCAGCCGGCTTTCTGTTCAGGACATTCCATAATGGCATCACGCAGATCATCCAGATTTTCCTTATTTGATTTCCTTGCCATGACAAAACTCCTTGTTGTCTGAGATTTGTGAGCAAGGTAAACGGCCGTTGTTGCCTACATGGCAACAACAAAGCAAAAAGCATCAGATTGCGTTGCTTTGTAGCCACGACCGGTGGCACAAATGTTGTCGTATGGATGATGGAAAACACCGTCACATTACCGGAATTGAGCTACAATGACTTGGCGGCTCAAAGGAGATGAGAATGTTCGGCACTTCTAACAAGAGTGCCCCTTGATTAAAGAAATCAGGGTATATGATTGTATGAGACGTAGGCGCTTTTTACAGGGCAGTCGCTGCTCTGACGGCCGTTTGCATGGCCTCAATCTGCTGTTTGGTGATGAGTCTGGGGGACATCAGTGTGGGTTCGAGATTAAAGTAGGTCGCCATCTGCTCTACCTGACGACGTAAAATGAAGTTGAAACAGTAATGGGCGGCAATGGCGGCCACCATCCGGTTGACCATGAGGCTTTGTGTCTCGGCCAGAGCCATTACCGCACAGGATTGGTTTTGTGCTTGCGGGTCTGGCGCTAACAAATCTGGCTCCTGGACGTAGGGGGAGGGCAGACCACTGCACAGCCCCAGCCGGTCCAACCTGATCCGGCTTACATCTGTCAGGTTGCCGATGAGTACCTGCCCGGAATGCTGCTCATTGCCGCTGTCTATGGCCCAGACACGGCCGTCAAAAGCGGCCATCGTTTTTGCCAATTCCTGCCGCGCCAGATGGTTATCCACGCAGCCAATGAGCAGATACGCCCGCTGGCCACTCCCGACGCCGCACTGAAACCAGTCACGCGCCATACCCATCTCATACGACCTGGGCCAGGCGGTGATGGCCAGGCCGTAAGCGGCATTGAGGCGCAGCGCCAGGTCGGCCGCCTTGGGCACGTCGCCAATCACGGCGCTGGCGACGCCAAACTGCTGCCGGCCGACGTTGCGTTCTTCAATGACATCCGGGTCAACCAGCGCCAGGTCAACCGTTATCCCTTTCTGCCCGGCATGGTAGACCAGCCCGGCCAGCGCCAGTGCCAGCGCCGAGCCGGTGCCGCCACAGCCCACCAGCAGGATGCGGAAGTGGTCTACGTTACCCAACAGCACCCGGTAAGTTTTCTCAATGTTGAGCGGCTGCATGGTTACCGGCTCCCATTATTGGCGGCGGACGCCCGGCCTGTACTGAGCGGCTCAGCGGCGTTGCGCCTGGCAAAGTGGCCGTTTGGTTGTAGTGCGGCCGTCAGGTCTTCTACTTCTACAGAGGGCAGGCCGAAAAATGCACCGGTTGAACTATTGCCCCGGGCGCGAGAAATTTCATCCTTGACATTTGCCCACAACGATTGCCACATGCGTGCCAGGGCGATGTGCAATTCGCCGGGGCTGTGCGCCACATGCTGGACGTCCGCCCAGTCGGTGTAGCCCGGCATGATGCTCTGGTCATCGCCCAGATTGGCCCGGTAAAGCAGCGTGACGCTGAGGGTGCGAATGAAAATGGGGTCTTCGCCGCCACCGGCCGGTGGTTGTAAACCCAAAAACACAACCTCATCGTTGCCCCGCACCCGCTGAAATTGGGCACGCACGTTTTCACGCGCCATGCGGCGAATACGTTCTTTGGCATGGTGTAAATCCAGGGCGGCGCCCTCAGGCACACGGCTCTTCACCCAGATGGTGATGGCCGGCGCCAGCAACTCAAAATTACCCAGGTTAAACTTGCGGTCATAGGTGACGGAAAACCCCTTGATTTGCACCTGCTCTTCCAACTCGTATACAAATCCGGTATGAATATCCGCTTCAACCAGGCTTGTACTGAGCAGGGTCGAAGTGTGTCCATGGCCATGGGCGTAGGGATTGGTACTCATGATTGTTTCTCCTTGAGGTAGAGGTCTTGAAAAGCGCCACAGCCCGTGAAAACGGCCGTTACCTGCAGCGACAGCCAATAGCCATAAACGCCCACCCGCAGCCGTATCTCCGGCGCTGTATCCAATTTGCCGATGACGGCATACACCCTCGTCGCCTGTTCATCTGCATCATCCGTCCGGCTGAAAAAGGCGTGTATATTGCCATGAGAGTGCAGGTCACACAGGATGCGCTGATCGGCCGCGCCAGTCGCCAGGACAGCGACGGACGTGGTGTGCTGGGCGGGTTTCTTCACCTGCACCGTCTGTCCATGGTGATGGAACTGGTAGAGAACCTCATTCAAGCCACTATCTGGCCGCCGGGCGCGGCGGGCATCGGTCAAGATGGTGTCCAGCAGGCGCGCCGGTATTCGGGCCACTTTCAGCCGGAAGCTGTGGCGCAGCGGCTCCAGGCCGCGCACGGTGCAGGCCGCAATGGGCAAAATCGCCTCAAAAAAGCCTGTTTCAGTCCGGATAAACAGGCCGTTTCCGGCCAGAATGTATTGGTAAGCCAGGGCATTATTGGCCGGCAGAGGATCTCGTTTGTGGACATGATAGGTGACCAGATTATGAAACATGGAAAACTCCAGGAAACGAAAAAGCCGCCCTTTCGGACGGCTTTCTGTGCTGCTCAGGTATAGTCGGAGGGGAGAATCAGGCTAAATCATCAACAACGATAACGTTCATTTGGGGGAATTTCTTTAGGTTACGGTCGTTGGTTAGAAAATATGTCGCGCCTCCGTGCCATGCAGCCGCTAGTTGAATGGCATCTGGGGTGCGAATTTGGTAATTGGCGCGGATTTCAGCCGCTTTTTGGGCAATGTCGGGCGAGACATCAAACGTGGTTAGCCGGGGCGTATTCAACAATATTTCTCGGTAACGTCTGGCTAATTCTGGGTGATGGTTACGAATTGGGTGAACCAGGGTTTCTACCAACGTGATGGTTGAGGTCACAACTGTAAATTGTCCACTGGACAGCGCCACAAAGAACGGCCGTACCAACGGATGGTAAGTTGCGTTTTTCTCAATAAAGTAAATCAATGGTGTTGTATCCAGCCCAACGACATGGCCCCTTAAATCTTCTATGACTCCCACGATGCACGCTCCTGATCAACATATGCCTGCGCATCAACACCTTGCCAGATCTCAGCCCCTAACCCTTCCAATTCCATGATACTATGTGGCTTAGTCTCCGTGACCTGAGCGCGAACCATCCGTGATAAGGTTTCCAGCAATTGCAGCTGTTCGGGTAGATTGAGACGCTTTGTCATTTTCACTACCTGATCATAGGTTGACATGGCCATAATTCACTCTCCTCTTTTCATCAGGACGCTTTGTAAGCTCTG
>CAADGU010000575.1 GCA_900696625.1 uncultured Chloroflexota bacterium
AACGGCCGTCGCTGATGCCAAAATCCGGCGCGTATTGGGCCAGAAATTCATCCACCATCTGCTTATAAGCGTCAAAATCGGTGAAAACATCACGGCCGTGTGCAGACCCCCAGTCGGTAATGTGCAGGACGGTCGTCGCCGGGTTGCTGTTGGCGTAAATGGCTTCGGAGTGGGTGTAGGGCGTGAAGGCATCGGTGCGGGAGTGGATGAGCAGAATGGGCACGGCCGTGTCCGCCACTGCCTCTTTGGGAGCCACGTCACGCGCCTCAAAATCGGCCCGCATCTCAGCTATGGCAAAGGCTGCCGGGACAAAAAGCTTTACCCATGAGCCAAATTGCGCCACCGCCTGCCAGCCAACAATAGTTCCCAAACTTTCATAGGGGGAATCGGCAATGATAAAGGCCGCTTCGGGCAGCAGCGGGGCAGCTTGTAAGGAAGTGGCGGCGCCATAGGAAACGCCGGTTAAGGCCACCTGTTCCGGTTGCAGGCCGGTGCGCGCCAGAAGCCAGACATAGGCCGCCTGGGCGTCTTGTTTTTCATAATACCCGTAGGTGTGAAAGGCCGGGCTGCTTTCCCCATGGCCGCGGGCATCATAGGCCAGCAGGTCACAGCCACGCTCCCAAAAGAGGGGGGCATATTGCAGGGCGCTGTAGCGGGTGCCAGTGTACCCATGCAGCAGGACAACAGCGCAGTCGCCAACTTTTTCATTGTCATAGAAAAACCCGGCCAGGGACACATCGCCATTTTGAATGGTCACCACTTCCGGGGTTGGCAAAACGGGCAGTCCCAACTCGGCCATTGCGGTCTGGGAATCAGCCAGCGTGGACGTAGGCCGGTTAATGAGTAAATCGCCAAAATACCAGCTCCCCCCTACATAAACCAGCAGGAGCAGCCCCACAACCACCACCAAAATCCAAACCAGCTTTGATCTCATGTCCACCTCTTACCGATCACCGATTACCGATTACCGACTCTAGTAACGGCCGTCATCAAACGGGTCTTTATTACGCGAATACATGCTGGGGTCGCCGGTACGGCGTCGCCCTTCTGGGCTGCCTATCATAAAACCCAATGTCAAAATGATCTGCATCAACATGACGATGATAAACATGGTTGCCCCTTTCAAGAGGGTGATGGACCAGTTTCGGGGCAGGGCCAGATCGGTGTAATAGAATCTCTCAGAGAGATAGCCCGTATCAAAGAGATATTCAACCAAAAAGTAAGCAACGGCAAAGGAGATGGCCAGCCAGACAACAAAGATGAGGGTACGAACAGATAGCCCTTTGCGTTTTGACAATTGTTCCTTTTTTTTCTTTTCCAGACGCATGTTGTTGTCTCCTCTAATAATAGTGGCTTGTACCAGCCACCAGCCACTATTCTCAATTTATGGGGCCGCTGCCAGGCACCAGTTAGCCACCCATCCCTGTTGCCCATTATCGTTCAAGATGACTAAAGAGAATGGCTGCATGGCGAATTGCCCATCCACCGATTGGATCGTTTGATCTCTTGTTTCCAGCACGGTAACGGGCAGGTCTACATTAAACACAATGGTATGCTCACGAGTTTCTGGGCGGTCGTGGCGGCCTAGAATGAGCGGACGGCCGTCTACGCCCTGCCCACACTGCCCTTGCTGCGCGCACACCTCACTACAGGTAAGCACCGTTTGGCCGGCGGCTGCCGGCTGTTCTTCACCGCCGCCACCAAAACAGGCGCTCAGCGTCACGGCCGTGCCCAACCAAAAAAGCAGGTAAACAGGGAATTTGTGGTTTGCATACGGCCGTTTCATCTCAAACACTAGACCTGACAGGTTTTCTGAAACCTGTCAGGTCTGCCTCGCTAACATTAGCTTCTATCCCAAATCGTTTCGCCGTTGAGGATACGCTGCACCTGACCGGAAAATTCGGCCGGCTTCAATGGTTTGCTAATAAACCCATCAAACCCCAACTGGCGCGCTCGTTCCATTTCCGCCATGAGCGTTCCGGCGGAAACAGCCACCACACGGGCCGATTTCAACATCTCGTGTTCCCGAATCTCTGCCAGCAGTTCATACCCACTTTTGCCCGGCATGTTAATATCCACCAGAAACAAATCCACTTTGGGCAGCCGCTCCGCAAAAGAAATAGCAGAGTCGGCGCTTTTGCGGGCATAACACCGGTTAGCGCCACCCAACCGCAGCAAATCTAGCGTGATCAGCTGGGCATTGGGATCATCTTCCACCAAAACAATATACGCATCTTGAAGGGTTAAATGAGTTTCCATAATTATGTGAAGTGTATCAAAACGGCCGTGCCCCGGCAATTGCGGTCCCTTCTCAATTACACGTCGGCGGCGGAATAAACAATGTTTTGGAAACGGCCACACCGCCGGAAACAACTTCGCCCACGCCGGCCTGCGCGCCGCCAGTAAAACTCACCTCAAAGGTCAGACCATCATTGACCACATTGGCCGCCACCTGCTCGCCGTTCCAATAATAAGTATACACGCCATTACCGCCCTGCCCGCGCATATACACTGTTTGCCACCATGTCTGGCCTTCACAGCGCCCCCGATCCGGCAGCAAATACAGGTCTAGGGCCAATGGGCCACTCACCGGTGGCGGCGCGGTGCTGCCACTGCCGATCACCGTCAGCGTATCGCTGTCGCCGCCCCATTGCAGCCGTTCGCCAAAAATGAACCCCTCCTGCCCTTCGGCCACGCGCACATAGAGCCAGTTACCATTGGCGGAGCGCCCTAAAACGGTAACAGGATCACCGGCATTAACAAACGTAACTTCCCCGCTGGCAGCGTCTGGCTGCCGGTAAAGGGAGGAGTTTAACAAGGCAGTGGCGATATTATCGGGGGTGGGCGATGGCGTATCGGTTGGGGCGATGGGCGCCGTGGCCGTCGCCTGGGGTGTGGCTGTTGGCGATGGGCTGGCGGTGGGCGCCGTGGTGGGCACGGCCGTGCTGGTGGGCGCAGCAGCATCCGTAGGCACAGGCGATGGGTCAACCGGCGCCGGTTCAGTCACCGGCACGGCCGTCGGCGAGACCTTTTCAGGCGTGGGCGGGTTGGCCGGGGTGTCGTCGGGGGACACGGCCGTAGCCGACGGCGCGATCA
>CAADGU010000576.1 GCA_900696625.1 uncultured Chloroflexota bacterium
GGAGATCGACGCCCGGTTGAAGTATTGCAATCTGGCCGCGCTCGCTGGCAAAGTCACGAATATACAGGCGCAGGCTGAAGAAGCGCTGCGGATGGCTGAACAGCTCTCCTATACTTTTGGGATAGCAATGGCCAGGCGGGTACTGGGATCCATTGCTTACGATGCCGATATGCCTGAATCAGCAATTCAACATCATCTTCCCAATGTCGCCCTTTGGCGCGAACTGGAGAACCCGTTTGAACTTGCAACTACGCTTATTAATCTTGGTGTAACCTTGTTGGAAATCGGTGAATACGCAGCAGCGAGACAGGCATTCGAGGAATGCCGTGACATATACCAATCGCTGGGCTACCAGCGCGGCGTCTCCCTGGCCATGCATAACCTGGGAGAAACCGCTCATAAGATGGGGGAGTACGCGAATGCCCGGGAATTAATCCGCGAATCGCTGCGTATTCGCCGCCATTTGGGCCTGCCACGAGGCTATCCCTACTCATTTGAACTGCTTGCCCAGTTCAACGAAAGTGAAGGGCGCTACGAACAGGCGGTTCAACTCCTGGCGGCATCCGAAACCTTGCGGGTTCGCATTGGCGCGCCACTTGAACAAGTTGCGCAGAAGCACGTCACGGCCGTATTGGCCAGCGCACGCGCTCAGCTTGGGGATGTGGCGTTTGAATTGGCCTGGTCGAAAGGCGCAACGATGACTACCGAGCAAGCAATCGCCCTGGCGCTGAGTTGACTTGTCGAGATTATTGGCTTCCTTGCCGCTTTGCGTTATAAAGCCAGCCACATACACCCACTGATTTGGAGGCTGATACATGAGTGAGATTATCGAACAAGAGCGTATTTGCTGGTTTGCCATTCCCGACGAGGCTGACCTGGACGAGGATTTGCAAAAGTTATTTGCCAAAGCGCGGGAAAGGATTGGCTTTGTGCCCAACGTGTTTGTGGCTTATACCATGCGCCCCACCCATTTCCGCCCCTGGTTCAGCCACTTCCGCGAACTGATGCAGGGGCCATCGGACCTTTCCCCGGCACAGCGAGAGATGATCAGCGTCGTCGTCTCGTCACAGAACCACTGCCTCTACTGCCTGGTCAGCCACGGCGCCGACCTGCGCGCCGCTCTGGAAGACCCCATTCTCGGCGACCGCATCACCTTCGACTATCGCCGCGCCGGATTGGACACCAAGAACCTGGCGATGCTCGATTATGCCGTCAAAATCACCAACAACCCGGTGGAGTGCAGCGAAGCCGACATTGAGCATCTACGCCGGGTCGGCTTCTCCGACGAGGCCATCTTCGACATCGCTGAAATCACCGCCATGTACAACTTCACCAACCGCCTGGCCTCGGCCACGGGGATGCTGCCGAATCGGGAATATCATGCGTTGGGGCGATGATGCGTGATGCGTGACGAGTGAAATCACTCGTCACTCGTCACGCATCACGGATTACGAAACAACGCCGCGACCAACTCCCGCACCTCAACCGGGCGTAAAAACTGCCCCAGGTAGTGGCCGTTTAGCCAGAGTTCAAAGTGGAGATGGGCGTCTTCGGTGGCGCTGGATACGGAGAGGGGGGAGCCGGTGTTGCCCACCAGACCAATACGCTGCCCGGCGGTCACGGCCGTACCCACCACCACCTCTTCTTCAATTCCACTCAAATGAACATACCGGGCCACCGTACCATCGGCGTGTTCAATCCACACCTGCATCCCCCGGTAAAAGTCCAGCGCTTCGGCCGTCGAAGCGCCTTCCTCCCGTATCTTCTGCCACCAGCGGCCAAAAACGGTTTCATCCGGCTGTTCATAGTCATGCGTGGCCCGAATCACCACGCCATCGGCCGCCGCCAGCACCGGTGTGCCTGCCGCCCAATAAAAATCCACTCCCTCATGCACCCCCAGCCGGTAATGGCGCGGCGCACCCGGCAACTGCAAATCGCGCAGGCCGGCCTGGCTGCCCTGCACGGGGATGAGAAACGGGCCGAGGGCTGACCACACGGCCGTGTCATGCGTCGCTATTCCCGCAAAAACCGGCCCGCCGGCAATGCCCGTCCACCGCTCCGGTACATCCACAAAATAAAGTCGGTTCTGCCCGGCCAGAATGAGCCGTTTGCCATCCACCGCAAACGTGCTGACCGACGGCAGTTGGGTGACGGCCAACAATGCGCCTGTGTCGGGGTGCAGGGTCAGCAAGCGGCGTCCGGCCCCATCCAACACATACACGGCCGTATCCGTCATCACCACCTGGCGCGGCTGGCGCATCTCCACCGTTGGTTGGAAGGTCTCAACATGGGTGGCATCGGCATACAACCGCACGGTAGCCGTCAGGGTGGCAGCGTCTTGGAGGAGTACGGCCGTTTGTGTCAGCCAGGCGCTCACATCCACCGGGCGCATCCCATCGGGCAGCGCCCAGAAGCGGTCGGGCCGGTTAGGGCCAAACTGCATGGCAAAGTTATAACTTGGCTCCACCACCACCCCATCGTCCAGCGCCACATAATAGTGGCTGGACGTAGCGCCAATGGGCCGGTCATACCGCGCCAGCGACCACGTCCCGGACGCCAGATCATAACGATATACATCCCCGGCCCGGTCTAAAACTAACAGGTCAACGGCCGTCAGCGCCAGATCGAGTGGCTCCATGACGGGCACATCCTCCACC
>CAADGU010000577.1 GCA_900696625.1 uncultured Chloroflexota bacterium
CCTGGCCGAACGGGTCATTGACCTCTCGGCCGATTTTCGGCTGCGGGATACGGCCGTGTATGAGCAATGGTATGGGCAGCCACATCCCAATCCGGGCTGGCTGGCGGATTTTGTGTATGGGCTGCCGGAACTGCACCGGGAGCGGCTGCGCGGGGCGCGGTATGTGAGCGGGGTGGGGTGTAACGCCACGGCCGTGAATCTGGCGCTGGCTCCCCTGGCCCAGGCGGGTTGGATTGAGCGGGCGGTGGTTGACCTGAAAGTGGGGTCGTCGGAGGGGGGGAACAGTTTCAGCGCCGCCAGCCATCACCCGGAGCGGAGCGGGGCGGTGCGCTCCTTTGCCCCTACCGGGCACCGGCATCAGGCGGAAGTGTTGCAGGCGTTGGGGGCGATGGAACTGCATTTTTCAGTCACGGCCGTAGAACTGGTGCGCGGCGTGTTGTGCACGGCGCACGTCTTTTTGAACCGGGACGCGGACGAAAAAGCGGTCTGGCAGCTATACCGGGCGGCCTATGGCGCGGAGCCATTTATCCGGCTGGTGAATGAGCGCAAGGGCATTTACCGCTACCCGGAACCGAAAATCCTGGCGGGCACGAATTGGTGCGATATTGGTTTTGCCCGCGATGAACAGAGCCGGCGGCTGGTGGTCATCAGCGCGCTGGATAATTTGATGAAGGGGGCGGCGGGCACGGCCGTGCAATGCCTGAATGT
Organism: uncultured Chloroflexota bacterium; assembly: GCA_900696625.1. Lineage (GTDB taxonomy): Bacteria > Chloroflexota > Anaerolineae > Promineifilales > Promineifilaceae > CAADGU01. Next base: position 709 of record CAADGU010000577.1, read on the forward strand.
GATGATGGATTGGCCGGAGCGGATGGGGCTGGAGTTTACCGGGTTACACCCGGTTTGAATTAGGAATTAGGAATTAGGAATTATGAATTATGAAGTGGGAGGATGAGAGATGATTGTGATTAAAATTGGCGGCAGCGAGGGGATTGATTATGAGGCGGTATGTGGGGATGTGGCGCAGTTGGTGCGAGAGGGGCAGCGGGTGGTGCTGGTGCATGGCGGCTCGCACCTGACGAATCAGGTGGCGCTGGCGCTGGGCCATCCGCCGCAGTTTGTCACCTCGCCGTCCGGCTACACCAGCCGCCTGACCGACCGGGCGACGCTGGAGATTTTTGAGATGGTGTACTGCGGGCAGGTGAACAAAAACATCGTGGAGCGGTTGCAGCGGCGGGGGGTGAATGCAGTGGGGCTGAGTGGGCTGGACGGCCGTCTCTGGCAGGGCACACGCAAATCGGTGATCAAAGTGGTGGAAAACGGCCGTACCCGCCTCATCCGCGATAACCTGACGGGGCGGGTGGAGCAGGTGAATACGGCGCTGCTGAACGGGCTGCTGCACAGCGGCTTTGTGCCCGTGCTCACCCCCCCGGCCATCAGCTATGACGGCGAGGCGATGAATGTGGATGGCGACCGGGCGGCGGCGGCCACGGCCGTGGCCCTGGGCGCGGCCGAACTGCTCATCCTCTCCAACGTGCCCGGTCTGCTGCGCCACTTCCCCGACGAAAGTTCGCTCATCCGGCATCTGGCGGCGGATGAACTTGAACATGTTTCCCAAACTTGTGCCCAGGGGCGGATGCGCATCAAACTGCTGGGCGCGCAAGAGGCGCTGCAAGGTGGCGTCCGCCGCGTCATCCTGGGTGATGCGCGGGGCGAACGGCCGGTGTTACGGGCGTTGGATGGGGTGGGGACGGTGATCAGTGAGCAGTGAGCAGTGAGCGGTGAGCAGTGAGTGGTGCTTACTGCTTACTGCCCACTGCTTACTAAACAGAAAATGGACACAATTACACTTGAAAACGAATTCACCAGCGGCGTGTATGGTAAACGGGAGATCGCCCTTGTGCGGGGGCGGGGGGCGACGGTGTGGGACGGGGACGGCCGTGCCTATATTGATTGTGCGGCGGGGACGGCCGTAGCCAACGTGGGGCATTGCCATCCGGCAGTCGTGGCGGCCATCACCCGGCAGGCGCAGACGCTCATTACCTGCCAGGAAATGTTTTACAACGACGAGCGGGCGCGGTTTATGGCGCGGCTGGCGGCCGTTTTGCCTGGTGATTTGAACCGTGTCTTTCTGTGCAATTCGGGTACGGAGGCAGTGGAAGCGGCGTTGAAATTTGCCCGGCTGAGTACGGGGCGGGCGGAGGTGGTGGCGATGATGCGCGGCTTTCACGGCCGTACCTTCGGTTCCCTTTCCGCCACGCACAAACCGGAATACCGCGAGCCGTTCCAACCGCTCGTGCCCGGCTTTTGCCATGTGCCCTTTGGCAATGTGGCCCGGTTGGAAACGGCCGTGACGGAACAAACGGCGGCCGTCATCCTGGAAGTTGTGCAGGGGGAAGGGGGGGTGCGGCTGGCGGACCCGGCCTATTTCCAGGCAGCGCGGCGGCTGTGTGACGAGCGAGGGGCGTTGCTGATTGTGGATGAGGTGCAGACGGGCTACGGCCGTACCGGGACGCTGTTTGCCTGCGAGCAGGTAGGCATTGTGCCTGATCTGATTTGCCTGGGCAAAGCGATGGCCGGGGGTCTACCGATGGGCGCGGTGGGCATTGGCGCGCAGGTGCAAAAGCTGACGCCAGGAGTGCATGGCTCTACTTTTGGTGGCAATCCGCTGGTTTGCGCGGCGGCGAATGCGGTGTTGGACGTGGTGGAGCAAGAGGGGTTGTACGGCCGTGCGGCCGAGTTGGGTGCGTATTTGCGGGAGCAACTGCAAACCATCCCGTCGCCTCTCATCCGGGAGGTGCGCGGCCTGGGGCTGCTGGTGGGTGTGGAGTTGAAAATTCGGGCGATGGAGGTGGTGCGAGGTCTGCTGGCGCGGGGGGTGCTGGCGCTGACGGCCGGCTCAACGGTGCTGCGCCTGACGCCGCCGCTGGTGATTACGAAAGAGGAGATTGACCAGATAGTGGAAGCAATTATTGGTGTGTTAGTGGAAGGCAGAGGGGATTAGTTCTCAAACAACCATACCATCAGGAAAAGCCGCAGTTATGACGAGAGCAGCAGCATCCAATTGTAAATGGCAAAACATGACATACATAGGAAGGCAAGAAAAAGGACAAAATCATCAATACCCACATTCCGTACGCGCCTTCCGATTTTGCCCAAAAGACCAATGGATTTTCTTTCAAATTCTCAAATAGACTGGAGGCCGCTTGCGGCCGATAAATCATTAACCAGATGATGGTCCCAAAGAAAATGAGACCAAACGCAGCTGCCATAGAAAATGTGGCGAGATCGGTGATAGAGGAGGATAAGGGCATTCTGTTTTTAGGCTGTGTGGTCAGGTATCAAGGCAATGAGCGAACGTAAGGTACGGTTGACAGATTCGGAGTCTGGAAAATACCGGCGCACATCGGGATCGAGAGCAATCCAGCCCTCGTCCGGCTCATATTCTTTAATGGTCGTGGAGCCATCTTCATTATGAATAGTGACGCGATAGCCACGTCGCATTTCTCGAAAATGTTTACCGCGAATGCCACCGGAAAAATCATATTCTGGTTGAATGTCTATCGAATCGTTATTCATCTCGTTCATAGGTTTCTTGTTCAGCCTTGTTGGCAACACGGCTGCTAATTATCCGAATATAGTCATTACGCTCAGTATAAATCACGACCAACAGGCGTCCCTGATCTGAAAAGCCGATGTCAATGAAACGAGTTTCGTCATCAGAATGATCCGGATCGAGAATGGTAATGGAAAAAGGATCTTTGAAAACGGTGATGGCTTCATCAAATGAAATTCCATGTTTTTGGGCATTTGATTTTGCCTTTTTCTTGTCCCATTCAAACTCCTGCATATCAAGAGTATAGCGAATTAAGGATTTGGTGTGTAGCTCTATTTTAGGAAGATATTTGCCCCAAGGAGATGCGATGAGTCTGGAAAAGTTTGCCATTATTGAGTCTACGCTGCGGGAGGGGGAGCAGTTTGTGAATGCCTTTTTCAGCACGGCCGAGAAGATTCAGATTGCCACGCTGTTGGATGCCTTTGGCGTAGAGTATCTGGAACTGACCTCGCCGCTGGCCTCGCCGGAGAGCTACAACGACTGTGTGACCATCGCCCGGTTGGGGCTGAATGCCAAAATCCTGACACACACGCGCTGTAATCTGGAAGACGCCAAAAAAGCGGTAGATACGGGCGTGGCGGGTGTGGATGTGGTCATTGGCACGTCGTCGTATCTGCGGGAGTTTAGTCACGGCCGTACCATTGACCAGATTCTCGATATAGCCCAGGAAGTGGTGGCCTATTTGCTTAGCCAGGGCGTGGAGACACGCTTCAGCACCGAAGACAGCCTGCGCAGTGACGTGGCTGACATTGTGCGCGTTTACCGGGCGGTGTGTGAGTTGGGTGTGCATCGGGTGGGCATTGCCGACACGGTGGGCGTGGGCACCCCCCGCCAGATTTATGACCTGGTGGCCTGTCTGCGCCGGGAGTTGACCTGTGATATTGAGTTTCATGGGCACAATGATGCCGGCTGCGCCATTGCCAATGCGTATGCGGCGCTGGAAGCGGGGGCGACGCACATTGATACCAGCGTGTTGGGCATTGGCGAGCGCAACGGCATTACGCCGTTGGGCGGTTTGATTGCCCGGTTGTATGCCACCGACCCGGCGCTGGTGCAGAAGTATCACCTGCCGCTGATTCGCAATCTGGACGGCCTGGTGGCGCGGCTGGTGCGGGTGGATATTCCCTTCAACAATTACATCACCGGTTTTGCCAGCTTTACGCACAAGGCGGGCATTCATGCCAAAGCGGTGCTGAATAATCCGGCGACGTATGAGATTTTGCGGCCGGAGGATTTTGGCCTGACACGCTATATTCACGTGGCGCACCGGCTGACGGGCTGGAACGCGGTGAAGGGGCGGGCGGAGCAGTTGGGTCTGGGCCTGGATGATGCCCAACTGAAGTATTTGACGAATGAAATCAAAACGA
>CAADGU010000578.1 GCA_900696625.1 uncultured Chloroflexota bacterium
GCAACAATCCAATCCGGGCCGGGTCGGGCGGCACAAGGGGGGTGTCGCCCTGTTGGTAGCCAATGTAGAGGGCGCGGTTCAGTTCGATCATGATCCAGGGCTGCTGCGCGTGGCCGTGCGCCCACAGGTTCCAGCCGCCCCAGAAGGGTTGGTTCACGGCCGTGTCCGCCCCCACTTCCGCCAATACCGGCACATCCGCCAGCAGGTTGCCCAATGTTTCCGCCAAAAAACGGGTGACGTCCGGCGGCGCGGAAAGTCGGCCACGTGGTGGGTACAACTCGCCGCGATAATCACCCAGGTTGGCTGTTTGTAGGCGCGGCCGTAATTGGGCCGGATCATCATAGGTGGTGGGGCCAACGGCGGCCATGCTGTGGCAGTCAATGACCAGTTTAATGCGTGGGTCGTGTTCAATTTCCGTCAGGCGGTTATGCCAGGGCTGCCAGTAGTGGTGGATGAGATAGTGCTCCAATTCGGGGTCTGGTTGCAGGCGGGGATGGTAAACCGGCGCACCGTAGCTGGTGAATCGTTTGACCACGCCGTCCCCGTTCCGGTGGTGCAACTGGGAATCGGCGGGGCGGTTCATATCCAGCAGGGCACGGCCGTAGCCAAATGTTTCATAGGCCAGCACCCGCTCCCGAAAGTCAAAAATGTCGTCTACGTAAACATCCGCTTCGTTGAAAATTTGGGCGGGGGTGAGGGCCACACGGCCGTGTAACGCCGGCGGAATCGCCAGCCCACCGTGTGGCAAAATGAGGGCAATGGGTAATGTTTCGTTCATGGGGAATCTGTAATTAGGTAATTGGGTAATTGGGTAATTGCGTAATTACCCAATTACTCAATTACTCAATTACCTCTTATTCACCATCCAGCCCGAAAACCCTTCCAGGAAAGCGCGGAAGTCCGGCAGGTGTTCGGCGGGGAAGTCGTATTGGACGATGGCGCGATCCAGGGTGCGGTGAAAGCAGGCCAGCCATTCCTGGCGGGCATCTTCATCAATGGGAAAGGGCATGTGGCGGGCGCGCATCATGGGATTGCCATAGCGCCTGTGGTAGAGCGGCGGCCCACCGAGCAGCCCCACAAAAAAGGCGGCTGACCTCTCGGCCGAAGCGGCCATATCGGCCGGGAACATACCGCGAATGGCCGACTGTTCCAATTCGTTATAAAAGTCGGCGATCATCAGGACGATATTGGCTTCCCCCATACGGCCGTAAATTTCCGGGCTGAGCGGCGGCACACGAGGCGGCCCGCCGGGGGGAATATATATTTCTTCAGGCATGGAACCATCCTTGTCGGTTTGATAGGTGGGCATTGTACAGAGGCGTGGCGGGTATGGCAATGGGATGTAACCATCCGATGAATCATTTGTCCCTACCTCCTACACGCGGCATAATAGGCGTTAGTGCAAGCGCCGGTTCCTTTTGGAGGACAACATGGCAATTCCCGCAAAAATAGGCCGTTACGAGATCCTGTCAAAAATTGCAGGTGGGGGCATGGCTGTCGTTTACCTGGCGCGTGACCCGCGCGTAGGGCGGCAGGTGGCCGTGAAGGTGTTGTATGAACACCTGGCCCAAGACCCGCAAATCCGTGAGCGGTTCAAACGTGAGGCAGAAACAATTGCCACTCTGGAGCATCCGGCCATTGTCCCCCTGTATGATTTTGGCGAAGAAGAAGAGAGTCTCTATCTGGTCATGCGCTATATGCAGGGGGGCACACTGGCTGCGCGCATAAAGGAAGGGGGGATGCCGGTGGCGGAGATAGTGCCCATCATGCAGCGGGTGGGGGCGGCGCTGGCGGAGGCCCACGGCCAGAATATCATTCACCGGGATTTGAAGCCGGGCAACATTTTGTTTGACCACACCAACCGGGCCTACCTGTCTGACTTTGGCATTGCCCGGCTGTTGGAAGCGACGATGACGGCCACGGACGCCATGATGGGCACACCGGCCTATATGAGTCCAGAGCAGGTGCGTGGCCCCAAAGAGGTGGATTACCGCAGCGACATCTATGGCCTGGGGGTGATTTTGTTTGAGATGCTGACGGGGCAACGGCCGTTTGCCGGCGACACCCCCCTGGAACAGGCCACGGCCCGCATCCTCTACCCGCCCCCCTACCCACGAGACTTTAACGCCGCCCTGCCGGAAGGCTGGGATTGGGTCGTCCAAAAGGCATTGGCGCGGGACAAGATGGAGCGGTACCAACAGGTCATGGCGTTGGTGGCCGATGTGGAGGCGGTGGCCGACGGCCGTACCGCCATGGCCTCCCTTTTCCCGGTGACGCCGGCAGCCGCTGCGCCGCCACCGCCCACCATCACCTCTCCCCTGCCGCACCCAGCCACGCCCACCCCGCCGCTACCTTCCGCCCCCGCATCAACCCACCTGCCGGGGACACCGATTAAACCCGGCGCCGGCGGCCCCCGGCTGCCGGAACCACCGCCGTCCATATTGGCCGGCGCTGCCCGCCCTGCCTGGTGGAAGTGGGCCATACCGGCTGCGGCAGTGTTGCTCATCTTGTTATTGGCGGGCCTTTTTCTGCGCGGCCGGGGTGATGAAGTGGTGGTGGAAACGCCAACGGCCGTGCCTGAAATCGTCGCCGCCACAAATACAGCTACCATGACGGCCGTGCCCACCAACACGGCCGTGCCTGCCACACCGACCGCAGCGCCGGTCTGTGAAGATGACATCGGCTGTGTGGCAATTGCGCCCGGCGCCCCCATTCGCCTGGCTTATATGCTTACCACCTCTGGCGCGACCGCTTTTCTGGGCATAGATGCCCGCGGCGGCATTGAAATTGCCGTTGATGATCGCGGCGGCCAGCTGCTGGGCCACGATATTGAACTGGTTGGCGAAGATTCCCGGTGCAGCGCCGACGGCGGCCAATCGGCGGCGCAAAAAATTGTGGCCGATACCCAGATTGTGGGCGTCATCGGTACCAGTTGTTCCAACGAAGCCATTGCCGCTTTGCCCATCATCAGCGCAGCCGGCCTGTTGATGATCTCTCCCTCCAGCACAGCGCCCCGGTTGACGGAAAGGGAGGGTTACTGGCAGCCCGGTTTTTACCGCACGGCTCACAATGACCTGTTCCAGGGGCGCGTGGCGGCCGATTATGCCTATAACCAGTTGGGGGCGCGCACGGCCGTTACCCTGCACGATGGCAGTCCCTATGCCGATGGCTTGCAGGCTGTTTTCGCCGACCGCTTCCGCGAATTGGGTGGTACGGTCATCTTTCAGGGCGCTGTGGATGCGGGGGAAACGGATATGCGCCTCGTCCTCACCGATGCCGGGGAGGGCGCGCCCGACGTCCTCTATTTTCCGGTTTTTGAGCCGGAAGGGAACTTGATTGCGGCCCAGGCCAGAGAGATTCCCGGTTTGCAAACCAGTATCCTGTTTGGCGCAGACGCGATGATGACCCAAAGTTTCCCGGCCAATACCGGCGCGGCGGCGGAGGGCATGTACCTCTCCGGCCCTTACGTCAGCGGCACGGTGTATGAGGCCTTGTTAGCGCGGTGGGCGGCTAAATATGGCGGCTCGCCGCCCAGCGTTTTCCATGCCCACGCTTATGACGCCACCAACATTCTTTTGGCGGCGATTGAAAAGGTAGCCATTGTGGCCGATGATGGCACGGTGTGGATACCGCGCCAGGCATTGCGCCAGGCGGTGGGTGATACGGCCGGGTTTGATGGCGTCACCGGCCGGCTGGCCTGCACGGAAACGGGCGATTGCGCCACCGGGGAAGCGATTGGGATTTATCTATTGACCGAGGCGGAAGTGAGCGGCGAAAAGTGGCCGCCTGATGTGGTCTGGCCTGCGGCTACGGCCGTAGCCGCCAGCCTGCCCCAACTCCGCCTGACCAGCAATGCCAACGTGCGTCAGGGGCCGGGCACGGCCTATCTCATCCTGACTACCTTGCAGCGTGGCGATGTGGTGACGGTGTTGGCCAGAGATAACACCGGGGAGTGGCTGAATATATCGCTGGCCGACGGCCGTGCCGGTTGGTTGTCGCTGGATGTGGCCGAGTGGGTAGACCCTACCCTGGCGATCACGCTGCCCATCGCTGCTACCATCCCGCCGCTGACGCCCGCGCGGCCCACCAATACGCCGATACCCACCGCCACCAACCCACCACCACCGGCCAATACAGCCACACCGCGCCCGGCTGCCACCGCTACACCGCGCCCAACGACCTTGCCCACGCCTGTCCCTACCCACACCAATACCCCCTACCCTGGCCCCACCAACACACCAGGGCCAACCAATACACCACCCCCACCCACCAATACGCCAGAAGCACCTACCAACACACCAGAGCCACCGACAAGTACGCCAGCCCCGCCTACCGATACACCGATACCTACACCGAATATTGATCCGGAGCCAACCCTAACCTTAACCTCGTAAGGCGAATGATTTTTAGATGGAGGGGAGGCTTTAGCCGATACGCCTGTCGGCTAAAGCCTCCCCTCCGGGTGTTCACTTTGTCGTAACCCTGGTATCGGTTCTGGGTTAATGGATAACGGGGTAGGACGGCCGTACTGAGCAGCAGTTCCCATTTATTTTGCCACCGGTTTCCGCCAAAATAAGAGGTGATTTAATGAGTGATATATTTTTTAAGGAAATGAAATCATGGACAGAAAATTAGCGATGAGCCAGGCGAGAATCGGGAGTTTAATCGGCGCCATAGCCGGCAGCATGGTTGGTGGTCTTGTGGGTGGTGGCCCGTTGGCTTTTCTCGGTTTTATGGCCGGTTGTGTCCTGGGCTGCATCGGCGAGGCGCTGCGGGCGACAGAACAGAGCTAACAGCCGCCACAGTTTAATCCACCATCATTGTTCAAAAGGGGTAACTGTTCAGACCTGACAGGTTTTTTACCAGTCCAACTTGAAACTTTGCAGGCCAAAAACCTGTCAGGTCTCCAGAGGGACTGAACGCTTACCAAAAAGGGAAACGGCCGTGCCTGGAGTACGGCCGTTTTGTTTACCAGGCAATAAGTAATTTCCCAACGCTTACCTGTGACCTGTCTGAACCATGAAAAAAAATCGGCACAAAGGGTGATTTTCATGTAAAATAGGGGCATGAGCCAAAAACGAAAACGTCTATTGCGTTGGGGGAAAGTCCTATTAGCAGCAAGTTTTACAATTAGCTTACTGGTCAGTTTACTGCTAGTTACCCGGCGAATTAGCGCCCGCGATGCACACCATGCCCCGGCAGCCGGCAGCCGGGCAGTCCGCTCCCAAACCTACTTCATTGATTGCCCCGCAGACAACAGTCAGGAATTACGCCTGGTTTCACCGCTGCCGGATGCACGTTATCTCTATACTGAAAGCTATGGCTGGTTTGATACCTCCCACTTTGCCGCAGGCCACCCGGCCCAGGTGTTGGCCGATGTGGAAATGGCAGCGCAGAATGGCGGTGGCATCATCGCCATCTCCCAGGCCGTGCGTGATGGATTGACAGGTTACTCAGCCTATTATCTGGTATCAGGTGATGTGCGGTCAGAAGATGTGGTGGGTGTTGCCCTGGGCATTTACATGGATTGGAGTATTCGCTTTGAAGCCTGGCAAGGGCGGGCGCCACGAAACCTGGTTGGCCCTTTCACCCCCTTTTCCATTGAAGACTTGCCTACCCAGTATGTGGGCTTTGTAGATGCCACCACCGAGCTAAAGCTGGAAGCGATTTTTGCCTGTTACCTGGGCGCGGTGCAGGCAGCCGATAGTCCCCCCCATTTGCGGCAGGCCGAACCACTACCAGATGAGGTGATTGTGCTGCCGCGTGTTGTGCGGCTGACCAACGAGGAATTTCAACCACTGGTCTTAACGGAAGATGGGTGGCAATCCGTCCGTTGGCCGGGGCCACTGCGCCTGGCTCCGGCGCCCAGTTCTGCCCACCTCTGGCTTTTTGAGAGCGAAGAGACCTGGTATCTCGGAGAATGAGATTGGTGGATTTCCAATCTCAAATCTCTAATTCTTCCCACAACCGCACGGCCGTATGCCGCGCCGATACCAGGGCCGTGGGCACACCTGTACCGGGGTGGGTGCTGGCCCCCACGAAGTAGAGGTTGCGGTAATGGGCGTCCCGGTTATGGGGTCGCAGATACCCCAACTGCATCAAATTATGGCCCAGGCCATGTGTGGCCCCCTTCACCAGGTTATACCGTTTGCGCCAGGAAAGCGGCGTGTAATTCACCTCAAACTTGATATGGGCGGGCAAATCGCTTATGCCCAGGCTGGCCAGGCGGTCAAAGACCACCTGCCGCGCCTGGGCGCGCATGGCCGGCCAATCCTGCTCGCCCGTCTCGTCCAGATGGCCGACGGGCACAATGGCGGTGATGGTATCTTCCCCCGGTGGGGCCATGGCGCCGTCCAGCCGGGCCGGGGCGTGAATGTACAGACTGGGCGTTTGCGGCAGCGCCAGGTCGTTGATAATGCTGTCGAAGTTGCCCCGGTAATCGTCCGCCAGAAACAGGGTATGTGGTGGCAGTTCCGGGTAAGTTTTGTCTATGCCCCAAAAGAAGCTGATGACCGAGCAGGAGTACCGCTTGCGTTTCAATTGCCGGGCCATGCCGTTGGGCGGCAGCAGGTTTTGGTAGACGTAGGGCA
>CAADGU010000579.1 GCA_900696625.1 uncultured Chloroflexota bacterium
CCGGCGATTGAAATCGCGGCTACAAACAGCAAAGCCCACCTTCGTGGGCTGGTATTCACTGGGTTTTAGTCGGCGAAGGCCGACTTTGCCTTTTGTAGGTGCAGATTTATCTGCCTTTTCCGGGAGTATGCAATCGCCCTGGTTCCACGCGCCGCGTCGCTGACTTTGGACGCGGCGCGTCCAGCACTGCGTGCCAACGGAGACCGTTGGCACGAGGAGAGTTGCATTTAGAAGTATAAAAATGTGGTGTTTGTTGTGCCAGGTGAGTGGTTTAGCGAGGGCTAAGGCAAATGTGAATGGGTTGTGTGGATTTTTACAGCGGGCTGCCAGATAATAGGCGCATGGAAGAACGACAAAAGTTAACGCGCTATGCCTGGCTTTCGATTGTCACGGCCGTCTTCACGATCACACTCAAGGTGACCGCTTACTGGCTTACCGGGTCAGTCGGCTTGATGAGCGATGCACTGGAGTCAGGGGTGAATCTGGTGACGGCCGTGTTCGCCCTTTTCATCCTCACCATAGCCGCCCGCCCGCCGGATGAGGAACACGCCTACGGCCACAGTAAGGCAGAGTATTTTGCCGGGGGTGTGGAAGGGGGGCTGATTATGGCGGCGGCGTTGATCATTGCGGTCACGGCCGTGCCCCGCCTCATTAACCCACAGCCGATAGAGCAGTTAGGGTTGGGCCTGGTCGTTTCTGTGGTGGCGGCGGCGGCCAATGGGCTGACGGCGTTTATTTTGCTGCGGGCAGGCCGCCAGTATCGCTCTTTGACGTTGACGGCGGACGGCCGTCACCTGTTGACCGATGTGTGGACGACGGGTGGGGTGTTGGTCGGGCTGGCGGTGGTGTACCTCACCGGCTGGCTGCGGCTGGATGCGATCATTGCCCTGGCGGTGGCGGCGCAAATCACCTATACCGGGTTTGGCCTGCTGCGCGAAGCGGTAAATGGGCTGATGGACGTGGCCTTGCCGGATGAGGAAGTGGCGGAGATCACGGCCGTGCTGGACGGTTTTCTGGAGCGGGGCATCCAATACCATGCGCTGCGCACCCGGCAGAGCGCGGCGCAGCGTTTTGCTTCGGTTCACATTCAAGTGCCGGGGGAGTGGAGCGTGCAGCAAGGCCATGCGCTTATGGAAGAGATCGAAGGGGCGCTGTACGGCCGTCTGGCCCCCATCACCATCATCACCCACCTGGAGCCATTGGAAGACCCGGTGTCGTGGCAAGATATTCCGCTGAATCGGGAGTTTGGCTAGATGTCAGGTGTCTGCCTGACACCTGACACCAGTCAAGATATACTCCCCCCCATGAACGTCGTCCTGCTTTCCACATATGACCTGGGCCATCAGCCGTTTGGGTTGGCGTCGCCGGCGGCATGGCTGGCGGCGATGGGGGCGGCGGTGACGTGTGTGGATGTGGCCGTGCAACCAGTGGCCGAAGCCATACCTGCCCTGAAATCTGCCCAACTCATTGCCCTGTATGTGCCCATGCACACCGCCACCCGGCTGGCGGCGGCGCTGCTGCCCCGTCTGCGACGGTTAAACCCCACCGCCCATCTCTGCGCCTATGGCCTCTATGCGCCCATGAATGAGCCGTACCTGCGCCAACTAGGCGTGCAGACGATTTTGGGCGGGGAGTTTGAGCAGGGATTGGTGGATTTAGTGGCGGCGTTGGCCGAGGCGCGGCCGATTGCACTGCCGCCGGTTTCGTTGGCCCGGCAGCAGTTTCGTCTGCCCGTGCGCGCCGGGCTGCCCGGTTTGGAGCGTTATGCCCATTTGCAGGTGAATGGGGCGGGGCAGAAGGTAGTGGGGTACACGGAGGCGTCACGCGGCTGCAAACATGTGTGCCGCCATTGTCCCGTTGTGCCGGTGTATAACGGCCGTTTCCGCATCATTCAGCCAGAAATTGTCCTGGCGGACATTCGGCAGCAGGTGGCGGCAGGGGCGCAGCATATTACCTTTGGCGACCCTGACTTTTTCAATGGCCCGGCCCATGCCCGGCGTGTGGTGGCGGCGCTACACCGCGAATTTCCGCAGCTGACGTATGATGTGGTGATTAAGATTGAACATGTGCTGCACCATGCCGATTTGCTGCCGCTGCTGCGGCAAACGGGCTGCCTGTTTATCACCAGCGCGGTAGAGTCGCTGGATGATGATGTCTTGCAGATTTTTGACAAACAGCACACGCGCGCCGATTTTTTGCAGGCATTGGCTTTGTGCCGGGCGGCGGATTTGCCGCTTGTGCCTACGTTTGTGGCCTTTACGCCCTGGACGACGGCGCAAGGTTATGCCGCTTTCCTGGCGGATGTGGAGGCGTTGGGGCTGGTTGACCTGGTGTCGCCCATTCAGTTCGCCATCCGGCTGCTGATTCCGGCGGGGTCGAAGTTATTGGAATTGGCGGCAGTGCGGGGGTTGGTACGGCCGTTTGACGAAGCGGCGCTGGTCTATCCCTGGGCGCACCCGGACCCGGCGATGGATGCGCTGTACGAAACGGTTTTTACGGCCGTTAAAGCCAGCCAAAATGCCGGGGAACCGCGCCGTTTGACCTTTGAGCGCATCTGGCAGGCGGCTACGGCCGTGCTGCCCGCCGCCGACATCCCCGCCCGTACCCTTTCGCCGGCGCCGGTCTTTGTGCCCACCCTCAGCGAGGAGTGGTACTGATGTGCTGAGCCATTTGCGGAGCAGTTTGCTTCCGATTTCGTTTGATGGATAAAGGTGGGTGGCACGGTCTAGAGGCCGGCCACAGCTGGTCAAGTTTTATATGAACAACAAATCTCTTTCACATCATCAAGCCGAAGAAATGTTAATTGCCTTCTTTCGAAGAAATGGCTGTGTTCGATTGGTAGACGAGGAGCGAAGAGAGAAGTTGGGGCAGAAATACAAAAAGGGTTATGAAGTGCGGTTGACCGCCAATTCAAAAGAAGAGTTGGAAACCATGCGCCAGCTTTTGGCACAATCTGGTTTAAAGCCGGGCAAACCTTACCAGAAGCGTCGTCAGTTTGTGCAGCCAGTTTACGGGAAAGCGGCGGTGGATTGGTTTACAAGCCGAGCGGGGGATTTCACGATTTCACATTTCGCCAGGCGGGGGCTGCCTGCCAGGGGTCCGGTTGGGTGGCAACATCGGCGGCTACGGCCGTGCCCACTTTTCCCTTGCCCGCGCCATGCAGCAGTTCAAACACGACCGTGCCCACCCATTCCGCCGCTGATATTTCGGCGGCTGGCGACCAATCGGCCATATGCTCTGCCAGATAGCCGGTGCTGGTGCGCCCGGCGCGAAAATGGGGTTCCTGCAAAATTGCCAGCAGGTAGGGGATATTGGTGGTGATGCCCAACACGGCCGTTTCCCGCAGCGCCCGTTCCATCTTGGCAATCGCTTCGGCACGGTCAGCTCCCCAGGTAATTACTTTTGCCAGCATCGGGTCATAATACGGGGTTACGGCCGTGCCCGATTCAATGCCATCATCCACACGCACACCGGGGCCGGACGGCCGTTGGTA
>CAADGU010000580.1 GCA_900696625.1 uncultured Chloroflexota bacterium
CTGTTTGTCGGCATGGCTAAAGCGGAAAAAGCAGGTGGCTTCGGCGTAGCGCATGGCCGTATCCGGCAGCAGCGAAAGCTGATGCAGCCAACGCGCCTTCTGCGTTACGCTTTTATAGGCAAAACTGTCCGGCCAATGCCGCAGCGCCGGGCCAACGACACCCCGGCGCAGGAAGCCGGGCAATTTCGCGTAGGCATTAACATAATTTAACCCCAGATACCTGTCAAAACCGGCAAATAGCTCATCGCCGCCGTCGCCGCCCAGCACCACCTTCACATGCTGCGCCGCCAATGCCGCCGCCTGATACTGGCAGGCGGCAATGGGGTCAGACGGCTCATCCAGATTCCAGATGAGATGGGGTAGGGAGGCAATCAGGTCAGAGTGAACGGTGGCCTCCACATGCTGCGTTTCATGGTATGCGGCTACCGCCCGCGCATAAGGCAGTTCGTTGAAGTCCTGCTCGGTAACGCCAATGGCAAAGGTCTGGAATGAAGCATGGCAATCCTGGGCCATGACGGCCACCACCATGCTGGAATCCATGCCGCCGCTGAGGAACGCGCCCACGGGCACATCGCTGATCATGTGATCGGCGACGGTTTGCGCCAGTTTGTGGCGCAGCCCATCCAGGAATTCACTTTCCGACAGAGTCAGTTTTTCACGGAAGGAAAGATCCCAGTAGCGTGATGTGGTCATCTGCCCATTCTGCAAAACGAGGGCGTGTGCCGGTGGTAATTTGTAAACGCCATGCAGCATCGTTTGGGGCGACGGGATGAAGCGCAGCGACAGATAATGGTGCATGGCTTCCAGATTCATCTGGCGCGGCTGGCGGCTGGCGGCCAGGATAGCCTTGATCTCGGAGGCGAAGAGGAATCTATCGCCATCCCAGGCGTAAAAGAGGGGTTTCTGGCCGATGCGATCACGGGCCAGCACCAGCTTTTGCTGCCGTGTGTCCCAAATCGCAAAGGCAAACATGCCGTTTAGCCGTTCCACGCAGCGTTCGCCCATTTCCTCATACAGGTGCAGGATGACTTCGGTGTCGCTGGCGGTGCGGAAGATGTGCCCCTTTTGCAGTAGTTCCTGGCGCAGCGGTGGATGATTGTAAATCTCGCCGTTGAAGGTGATCCATATGGTCTCGTCTTCGTTGGCAATGGGCTGGTGGCCGCCGGGCAGGTCAATGATGCTGAGACGGCGGCTGCCCAGGGCAACACGGCCGTTCACCCACACCCCCTCATCATCCGGCCCGCGGTGGGCAATGGCCGCCAGCATGGGGCGGCAGTCGGCGGCCTGCGCGCCGGCGGGGTCAATCAGACCACAGATACCACACATTAGATTTTCACGGCCGTGACGGACAGCTTATAAGCATACCGTTTGGCCAATGATTCCGGCAGCAGGTTATACATAGGGCGGAAACCGTATTTGTACAGCGCCGCCTTGACGCCATCACGGCGAACTGGCAAGGCGCGGTAATGCTCCGGCACGGCTTCGATGATGTCACACCCTTTGAACATCGCCAGGATTTCGGCCTCGGTGTAAAAGGTGTTTACCGGCGGGTCTTCCTCTTTGTACTCGATGTTTTCACGGCCGACGTGGTGCATCAGGTACATCCAGGACGGTTTGCGGTAGAAGTGGGAGATCATAATCCGCCCACCCGGTTTAGTTACCCGCCGCGCTTCTTGAATGGCGCGTTCGGTGTTGCCAGTAGCATGTAAGACGCCGTTTGACCAGACTGCATCGAAGGAGTTGTCGTCAAAGGGCAGGTCGAGGGCGTTGGCGGTATGCACGGCTTCGGCCTGCACCCCTTCTACCTCGAAGTGGCGGATGGTCATAGCCACGGCATTGGGCGTCAGGTCGGTGGCGGTGACGCGCACGCCCCGCTTCAAGAATTCCAGGCTGTCATAGCCCATGCCGCAGCCGATTTCCAGCAAATGTTTGCCTTTCAGCAGAGCGGCTTCACGATCAATGCGTTCCATGATCCAGGGGAATTTATACGGGTTCATCCACGGCCGTATGTGGGCGTAAAATTCCGGCGTGCCTGGTTCAATACTTTTGTCGGTGACGTATTGGAAGCCCAGGGTGTGGCTGTTCCAATAGTCGTGTACGGCCTGTACTGTTTGTGTTAAATCTTGATCCATTACGATTACCTCTTTTGCCGTAACGCAATTTATCAAATTGCGTCACCGCTCAATGTCAATTCCAGCCCGTCGTGTAGATTGACCTGGGGGTCAAAACCCAGGTCGCGGCGGGCTTTGTCAATGATATAGGCGTTATCTTTCAGAAAAAAATCCAATGTGCGCCGGGAAATGGGCGGTGGCCGGCGCAGGGGTTTGAAGATGATTTGGGCGGCGGTTCCGGCAGCATTTCCCAGCCACAAGGGCAGGCGCAGCCGGGGTGGGGGTACATCTTGCACTTCGGCCATCAGGCGGACCAGTTCGGCAATGGTCACGGGGGCGGGGCCGGCGATAAAGTAAATCTGCCCGGCGGACTGGGTGGCGCTGGCGCACAGTTCCAGCCCGCGAATGGCATCGCTGATGTAGATGGGATGGCGCAGGGTACGGCCGTTGCCAAACATAATAAATCGCCCCTTTTTGATGGTGCGCAGCAGCCTGGCGGTACGGGGGCAGCGTGGGCCGTAAACCCAGGCGGGCCGGGCCACCACCACCGGAAAACCGGTTTCGCGGGCAAATGTTAA
>CAADGU010000581.1 GCA_900696625.1 uncultured Chloroflexota bacterium
CTTACCTGGTGGGGCCACCTGGCGCACGGCGAAGTCAGCGATGAGATCGTTGACCGGGTGCAGGCGCGGGTATTGGCGGGCATGGGGCTGATTGTGCTGCACTCCGGCCACTTCTCCAAAATCTTCCAGCGGCTCATGGGTACCACCTGCAACCTGAAATGGCGCGAAGCGGGCGAACTGGAACGGCTGTGGGTGGTCGCGCCCGGCCATCCCATCACCGCAGGGTTGGGTGAATACTTCGAGATTCCCCAGGCGGAGATGTACGGTGAATTTTTTGACATCCCGCAGCCGGAGACGCTGGTCTTTGTCAGTTGGTTTGCCGGGGGTGAGGTGTTTCGCAGCGGCTGCTGTTACCAGCGCGGGCAAGGCAAAATTTTCTACTTCCGTCCCGGCCACGAGACCTACCCCATTTATTACCAGAATGAGGTGCTGCGGGTGATTGGCAATGCCGTGCGTTGGGCGGCGCCGGTTGATCGGCCACCGGTGCAGTTTGGGCATCGGCCACAGGTGGGCATGTCTGAATAGGAAGGACATGCCGCGCATCTGGCAGATTTTCGCGGATACATCATCGCTTGCAGATGTGATAAAATCCCGCCCATGCACACAGCGTTGATCATTATTGGTGGCGGCCTGGCGGGGGCTGAAGCGGCCTGGCAGGCTGCTGAGTTGGGCGTGCCCGTGCGTCTGTATGAGATGCGTCCCCGGCAAGAAACGCCTGCCCATACCACCCCCTTTCTGGCCGAACTGGTATGCAGCAATTCGCTTGGCTCCTTTCTGCCGGACAAAGCGCCCGGACTGCTCAAGGCGGAGCTGCGCGGCCTGGGGTCGTTGATATTGGCCTGTGCCCAGGAAACGGCCGTGCCCGCTGGTTCTTCTCTGGCTGTGGATCGTGACCTCTTTGCCCAACGTGTGACGGAAAAGATTGAGAGCCATCCCCTAATTGAACTGGTACGGGAGGAGGTCACGGCCGTGCCCCCTACCCCCACCATCATCGCCAGCGGCCCCCTCACCTCGTCTGCCCTGGCTGCCAGCCTCAGCGAACTGACCGGGCAGCAGCACCTCTACTTTTATGACGCCCTTTCCCCCATTGTGCAGGCAGACAGTATTGATATGTCCATCGCCTTCCGCGATTCTCGTTATGATCGTGGCGAACAGGAAGAAGGAGATTACATCAACTGCCCGCTAAACAAGGACGACTATTTTGCATTTCAGGAAGCGTTATTGGCCGCCGAAACCATCACTTTGAAACAGTTTGAGCAGGAAGACCCCCATTTTTTTGAAGGCTGTATGCCCATTGAGCAAATCGCCCGGCGCGGCGAGAAGGCGCTGGCCTTTGGCCCCATGCGCCCGGTGGGGCTGGTGGATCCACGCACGGGGGTACGGCCGTATGCCGTTGTGCAACTGCGCCAGGATAACCTGATTGGCTCGCTGTATAACATCGTCGGTTTCCAGACTAACCTGCGTTGGGGCGAACAAAAACGGGTGCTGCGCCTGATCCCCGGCCTGCAAAACGCCGAATTTATGCGCTACGGCATGATGCACCGCAACACCTATATCAACGCGCCGCAGTTGTTGCACCCCTCGCTGCAATATCGGGGCCGCGCCGACCTCTTTTTTGCCGGGCAAATCACCGGCGTCGAGGGGTATATGGGCAATGCCGCTACCGGCTGGCTGGCGGGCGTGAACGCGGCCCGGCTCCTGAAGGGACAACTGCCCGTCATCCTGCCGCCTACTACCATGCTGGGCGCGCTTTGCCATTATGTGACCCATGCCGAAGCCGGCCATTTCCAGCCGATGAAGGCCAATTTTGGCCTGCTGCCGCCGCCGCAGCATGATTTACCCAAGTCAGAACGGTACCGCTGGTACAGCGAACGCGCCCTGACCGCCCTGCGCCGTTTTGCCCGCGCCAACGCCATCCGCTATGACAGGGAAGCGGCCTTTGCGTCAGCGACGGTTGACTACCAGGGATGAAATTCATAATTCATAATTTCGTAGGAGACGCCTTGTGGCTGAAGGTTTGAATCTGTGGTTACGCCAGAATGCGGCCGTGTTGTGCAGCGCCACGCTGCGCCGCGCACCGAACATGCTGGTGGACGAAGATGATCTTTTTGAGTTCCTGGCGCTGCTGGCGGACAGCGTCACCGCGCTGCCGGAAATGCAGTTAGCCAATGTGCAATCCTGGGCGTTGACGAGTATTGGGCATGATGCGCGGGGGGCGTATGATTGGCTGGTGGTGCTGCGCGTACTGAAACAAGAGATTATTGCTCGTCTGGAAAGGCAGTTCCCGCCGCAGGAAACGCTGCGCGCCATGCGCCAGTTGGACGATATTCTCACTTACGCCGTCATCGAAGCCTCGCAGTTAGCCACTGATATGCAGCGCGCCGACCTGATTGAACATATGGTGCAACTGCGCCGCCAGGAAGACCGGCTGGAAGAGACAAAGACCAAGTTTATTGCTGTGGCGGCCCATGAATTGAAGACACCGTTGACCATTATTGAAGGATATGCCAATATTTTGCGGGCAGAATTAAAAAATGAACCACGCCTGAATGTTTATCTGGATGGTTTTAACAATGGCTTTCGCCGGATGCGGGAAGTGATCGGCGACTTGATTGATGTTTCCCTGCTTGATTTGAAGTCGTTTGAGATCAAGTACCGGGAAATTAACCTGGAACGGGCCGTGCTGCTGACGGCGGACAGCTTGAAAAGATATTTTGCCGAACGTCAGGTGGATTTGGTGATCCTGCCCTTTGGCGTGCCTTCCAGCACGTATGGTGATGAGGAGAAGTTGAAGAAGGCGCTGACCAAAGTGCTGATGAATGGGCTGAAGTATACGCCAGATGGGGGCCGGGTGACGGTCACGGCCGTGACCACCCGCCAGGATGAATCGTCCGATGAGATGGGCGGCTTTTTGGATATTCAGGTGACGGATACTGGCATTGGTATTGCCGCCACCGACCTGGAACTCATTTTCAACAAGTTTGGCACGGCCGCTGACGCCAGCCTGCACTCATCCAGTAAAACCAAGTTCAAAGGCGGTGGCCCCGGCCTGGGGCTGCCCATTGCCAGGGGCATCATTGAAGCCCACGGCGGCCGGATTTGGGCGCAAAGCGCCGGGTATGACGAAGAAACCTGCCCCGGCAGTACCTTTCATATTGAATTGCCGCTGTGGTTGAAAGAACCGATGTGGGGGATGTAAAGAGGGGTAATTGAGTAATTGGGTAATTAAGTAATTGATGCTCCAATTACCCAATTACTCAATTACCCAATTACCAGGTGAAAGAACATGGATGTGACATTGGAAGCAACAGTAGAACGGGTGGTGGTGTATCCAGACCGGGCGCGGGTCACGGCCGTAGCCGATTGTGAACTGGAAACGGGCATTCACCGGCTGCTGGTGGATGAATTACCGCTGGTGTTAGAACCGGAATCGGTGCGGGTGTCCGGGCAGGGCACGGCGCGGGTGCGCATCCAGAGTGTGGATGTGAACCGCCATTTTTACACGGAAACGCCGGCCGCCCAGGCGCGTGACCTGGAACTGCAAATTGAGCAAACGCAGGACGAGATGCAGGTGTTGGCCGACGAGATGGCCCGTTGGCAGGAGCATGGTAAATATCTGGACGGGTTACGAGCGGCGACGGTGGAGTTTGCCAAAGGGTTGTCTCGTGGCCGCACCACCGTCACCGACCAGGTCAATTTGCTGGACTTTTTGCGTGACCAGGATGTGCAGATGCGCACGGCCGTGCGTGAACTGAAAAAACAGGAGCGCGACCTGAAACGCCGCCTGCAAAAGTTGCAAAATGAGCTGAACCAACAGCGTTCCGCCCGTCCCCGTGAACGATACCGGGCGGTGGTGGAGATCGAGGTGTTAACGGCCGGTTCGTTCCGGCCCGAAGTGACCTATGTGGTACACAACGCGGGCTGGCAGCCGTTGTATGATGCCCGGCTGCGGCAAACGGACGCGGGGCAGACGGTGGAACTGAGCTATATTGCCCAGATTACGCAGCAGACGGGGCAGGATTGGACGGCCGTGCAGCTCAGCGTCTCCACCGCCCGGCCGGCGCTCAACCAGCAGTTGCCCGAACTCTACCCCTGGTATCTGGATGTGTACATGCCCCCACCACCGCCAGCGCCCCAGGCCCGCGCCAAAATGGCGGATAGAGCCGTCATGGCCGCGCCGGCTATGGCTGCGGCCGAGGCGTTTGTTATGGAAGAAGCCAGCTTTCAAGTGGCGGAAGCGGAGATTACCACGGCGTCTGTCAGCAGCGAGGGCACGGCCGTGACCTTCCAGGTGCCTAACCCCGCCGACATCCCCAGCGATGGCTCGCCGCACAAAACCACCTTGCAGCAGCTACAGCTTGATCCCAAACTCGATTATCTTTGTATGCCCAAACATACGGACGCAGTCTACCGCCGGGCGACGATTACCAACAGTGGCAGCGGCCCCTTATTGGCCGGTTCGGCCAGCCTGTTTGTGGGGGATGAGTTCATCGGCCGTACCAATCTGGCATATACCCCCACCGGCGGTGAATTGGAACTGCTGTTGGGCGTGGAAGAGCGCATTACCGTCGAGCGGGAATTGAAGAAACGGGAAGTGGACAAAAAGATGCTGCGCGACGTGCGCCGCACCCGGTTTGGCTATGAGATGGAGCTGGAGAATTTGTTGGGCACGGCCGTGACCGTTGAACTGCATGACCACATCCCTGTCTCCCGCAACGAACAAATTAAAGTCCGGCTGGAAAATGCCCGCCCCACACCCACCGAACAGTCTGATTTGAATGAACTGGAATGGCAGCTAACCTTACCCGCCGGGGCCAAACAAACCATCGTTTACGAATTTGTGGTGGAACACCCCCCGGCATTGCGGATTACTGGCTTACTGGAATGAGTAAGCAGTGAGCAGTAAACAGTGAGCAGTTTCCACTACTGCCTACTGCTTACTGCTCACTGTTTACTGGACTGGAGGTAACTATTACACACAAAACATACCCAACCAACGAACCACGTGAACGCGCTTTTTTAGTGGGCGTGGAGTTTAAGAGGATACGGCCGTTGCTCAACTTGCATGACAGCCTGGAAGAACTGGCGCGCCTGACCGACACCGCCGGGCTGGATGTGGTCGGCCAAACCAGCCAGCGGCTGGATAAACCGGACAGCGCCACCTACATAGGCGCCGGCAAAGTCGAAGAAGTCAAAGCGATGGTAGGAGAATTGGACGCCAACGTCGTTATTTTTGATGATGAATTGGAACCGCGCCACCAGCGCGAACTGGAAGAGATTTTTGGCGAGGACGTAAAGGTTATTGACCGCACCGCCCTCATTCTGGACATCTTTGCCCAGCACGCCCATACCCGCGAAGGCAAGCTGCAAGTGGAACTGGCGCAGCTTGAATACCGCGCGCCCCGTCTGACGCGCATGTGGACACACCTGGCGCGGCAAGCCGGTGGGCGGGCCGGCGGTGGCGTGAGTGGTGGCGTGGGTGTGCGCGGTCCTGGTGAAACCCAGCTTGAAGTAGACCGCCGTGAAATTCGCCGCCGCATCAGCGCCATTAAAGAGGATTTGGAGACGGTGCGCGCCCGGCGTGACGCCGCCCGCACGAAACGCCAGCAAACCGAATTGACGGTGGTTGCCATTGTGGGCTACACCAACGCCGGGAAATCTACGCTGCTGAACAAACTCAGCAATGCGGACGTGTTATCGGCGGACATGTTGTTTGCCACGCTTGACCCAACGACGCGCAAGGTGATCATGCCCAACGGCCGTGAAGTTCTCTTCACTGACACCGTTGGGTTCATCCAAAAGCTGCCCACCCAGATTGTGGCCGCTTTCCGTGCTACTCTTGAGGAGATTCGGGACGCCGATTTGCTGCTGCATGTAGTGGACGCCACCCATCCCCATGTGGTGGCGCAGGTAGAATCGGTGGAAGATACCCTGGCCGAACTGGAGGTAGACCATCTGCCTATGGTGGTAGCCCTGAACAAAATAGACCAGCTTCCGGCTGACAGTGACATTGAGACGATTCTGGATTTAACCGTGCCCACTGTACGCATTTCCGCTCTTACCGGCGAGGGGATAGAGGCGCTGCTGTTAGCCATCGAAGCGGCGATGGTGGCGCTTTTGACGCCCATCTCGGTGCTGCTGCCGTATCAACGGGGCGATTTGTTGTCTATGATGTATGAACGCGGTCAGGTGGACAGTGAGGAGCATGGACAGGATGGGGTGCGAGTTTATGGACGTTTGCCCCATCGCCTGATACCATATTTTGAACCGTATCAAGTTTAGGTAAATGAGTAATTGAGTAATTGAGTAATTGGGTAATTGGGTAATTGCGTAATTACTGAATTACCCAATTACATTCTTTCAGGGGTGGTAATGAACAAACTACTGGACACATTGAGCGCGTTTCTGGCGAAGTATCCGGGTTTGCTGCCGTTGATTGGGCTGGCTCTCATCATTTTGAACCTGGTGTTGCAGTTTTTCCAGGGTTTTTGGATTGTGGAAAGTAATTTGTTCTTGCATATTGGTTTAATTATCAGTTTGATCGGCATCTTGTTGATTCGCCCGCTGGGATAGGGGGTAAATTGTTATCACGTTTTTTGGAGATTGGGAGATTAAGAGATTCAATCTCCCAATCTCTCAACCTCCAGGTTTCATGAATTCTATTCCCACACTGACCGGATACTCACCCATTAAAACTCTTTTAGCTGCCTTTCATCAGATGAGTGACCAGGTAATTGACCTGGCCGTTGCCATCCAGCAAATCCCGGCGCCTACCTTTGCGGAGGCAGCGCGGGCCGCTTTTATTGCGCAGCAGTTCACGGCCGTACCCCTGCAAGATGTGTCCCAGGATGAACTGCATAACGTATACGGCCGTCTGCCTGCCGCCAACCCCACCCATCCCCCTGTCATCATTTCGGCCCACAGCGATACGGTGTTCCCCATCGAAACAGACCTGACGGTGCGGCGCGACGGCCGTTACGTCTATGGTCCCGGTATCGCCGACAATTCCACCGGCGTGGCCGGTATCATCACCCTGGCAAAGGTTTTACAAGACGCGGCTTTGAACCTGCCTGCTGATCTCTGGTTTGTGTCTAATGTGGGTGAGGAAGGGCTGGGCGATTTGCGTGGTATGCGGGCGGTGGTAGACCGATTTGGTGCGCGCGCCACCTACATTGTCGTTGAGGGCGGCCTGTATGGGCAGGTTTCGCACCAGGGCATTGGCGTCAGGCGATTCCGGCTAACGGTGCAAACGTCTGGTGGGCACTCATGGGGTAACTTTGGTGCGCGCAGCGCCGTGCATGAACTGGCGCGCCTCATCGTGGCCATAGACCGGTTGACCGTGCCGCAGACCCCGAAAACGACCTATAACGTGGGCGTGATTGAAGGAGGTACCTCGATCAACACGGTGGCCCAATCGGCCAGCGGACTGCTGGATTTGCGTTCGGAGTCACCGGCGGAGTTGGAGAGTTTGGTCACGGCCGTGAGCCAGATTATCGAACAGGCCAACAAGCGCAAAGATGTGCAGGTGCGCATGGAACTGATTGGCAACCGACCGGCGGGCCTGCTGCCGGCAGACGCACCCCTGGTGCAGTCGGCGGTAGCGGCGCTGCAAGCCGTCGGCTGCGCCCATCCGCGCCTGATTGCCAGCAGCACCGACGCCAACGTGCCGCTCAGTGAGGGGTATACGGCCGTATGCATCGGCCTGGCCGAATCCCATCATGCCCACCGCCTGGACGAATACCTCGACCCCCACCACCTGCCCAATGGCCTGGGGCAGCTTTTGCTGCTGACATTGGTAGCCACAGGTTACTGAAATAAAAAAACCGGCCTAATGAGCCGGTTTATATTTTGCCTACGAATGTTTTGCTTTTAGCCAGTTGTGTTCGATTTGTTGTTCTTCTTCTTCTTCCTCTTCTATTTGGGCGTCAATCTCTAGCTGGTTGGCATAGTAATAAGCTAGAGCTGCGTAGATTTGTGCCAGATTCAGGTGCCCGAATGTCTCCATGATCTCTTCGGGGCTACGCCCAAGTTTGTACCACCGAATGACTCGGTTCACAGTTACCCCAGTTCCTGAAATTGTTACCTTATGGGGCGCAATGGATATTAATGATCCAATATCTGATACCGCAGTTCCTGTCATAATGTCCTGCTAAACAAAGTAGTTTGCATTTTTCCCTTAGAAAAGTACAATCCCTAAGAATTTACATAAAGTTACCGCATCGTTACCCTATTGTCAAATCTTTTAAGGCACTTAACTTATGTTTTCTCTCTACCTGGATGAAGACTCAACAGATCGGCGGCGAATCAATGCCCTACGCGCAAAAGGCGTAGATGCCATCTCCGCTCTGGAAGCCAATATGTTGGGGCATAGTGACGAGGAGCAACTCGATTTTGCCACCGCAAACAACAGGGCGCCTTGCAGTTTTAATATCCGGGATTTTCATCGCATTCATGTGGAATACATGAACAGTGGTAAAGACCATGCAGGGATAATTTTGGTGAGACAGCAACAGTTTTCGGTGGGTGAATATGTACGTCGTATTCAGATTTTGCTGGAGCAGAAATCATCAGCAGAGATGAGGAACCAGATTGAGTTTCTGAGCGGGTGGGGATAACGAATAAAGCTTTTCCAGATTGGTTTAATCAGAATCCATGCCTATAATTGAGCCAAAACCCACTGAACTTGGAGAGTGATTTGACATGGATTTTCAACTGACGGAAGAACAGCGCGAGTTTCGGCATGTGGTACATGAGTTTGTGGCGAAGGAGCTAAAACCGCTGGCGCGGCATACGGATGAGAGCGGGGAGTTTAACTGGACGGCCGTGAAAAAAATGGGGCCGCTCGGTTTGTTAGGGCTGGAAGTGCCGGAGGCGTATGGCGGCGCGGCCGTAGACGCCCTCAGCGCGGCTATTGCTATTGAAGAGTTGGGCTGGGGCTGTGGCTCCACGGCGCTGGCGATTTCGGCGCACAATGGGCTGGCGTTGGGGCCGATTGTCAAATATGGTACTGAAGCGCAAAAGCAAGAATGGCTCCCGCCTCTGGCCGCTGGCAAGGGCAAACTGGGCTGCCTGTCGCTGACGGAACCGGGGGCGGGGTCGGATTTGCAGGGGGGAGTAAGGACAACGGCCGTGAAAGAAGGCGATTCCTGGATCATTGACGGCCAAAAAATGTGGATGACCAATGCCTCCATATCTGACCTGATGGTCGTCCTGGTGCGTACTGATCCCGGCGGCGGCAGCCGCTCGCTCAGCCACATCCTGGTACCCACCAACACCCCTGGCATTACCGTTGCCCCCGCCGAAAAGAAGATGGGGCTGAAAGGGTCGCCCACCCATGCCGTTACTTTTGACGAAGTGCGTGTGCCGCTGTCCAACCTGTTGGGCACGGAAGGGCGCGGTTTGCAGCAGACCTTAGCCACGTTGGACAGTGGCCGGGTAGGTATTGGCGCGCTGGCAGTAGGCCTGGGGCAGGCGGCATATGAAGCGGCCATCAAATATGCCCACGAACGGGAGACGTTCGGCCAACCGATCAAACAGCATCAGGCGGTGCAGTGGATGTTGGCCGACGCCGCCACCGAATTGCAGGCCGCGCGGTTGATGGTCTATTGGGCGGCCTGGTTGAAGGGGTTGGGCAAGCCGTATACCAAAGAGGCGGCCATGGCTAAATTGTTTGCCACCGAGGTCAGCGAGCGCGTCTGCCGCAATGCCATTCAGGTGCATGGCGGCTATGGCTACAGCGCTGAATTTGAAGTGGAGCGACTGTACCGTGACACCCGCCTGATGACCATTGGCGAAGGCACCAGCGAAATCCAGCGATTGGTGATTGCCCGGCACATCTTGGATTTGTAATGTCAGGCGGTTAATGGCGCATTAACCGCCTGACATGGCGGGCATCAGGTGGACGTGGTCGTGGGGTTGGAGCGTGGTGGTGGTGGTGGTGTGACGGCCGTGCATCACCACCAGCAGCGCCTCCTCCGGCAGTGTAATCTCCAGCGACTTGATTAAATCAGCAATGGTGCTGCCGGGGGGTAGTGTGACTTCCAGTTGGCGTTGGGGGCCATCCGGCGTTTGCCGCTGCAAAATGGTGTACAGATGGACGGTCACTTGCATGGTGACGATTATGGATGATGTGGGCAGTGCCAGGCAAGGGGCTGTACGGTATTGGTTAATTTAAACGGTTCTGCCCCTTGCCTGGCAACAATTCGAAATATGACAAAACCGGGCGATTAAAATCGCGGCAACAAAAGGCGAAGCCGACCTGCGTCGGCTGGAAGGAGTCGGCGAAGGCCGACTTTGCTTTCTGTAGATGCAGATTTATCTGCCGCCGCAAACCATTTTTGGTATAATTAACCGAGGTTAAATTAAAATATACCCATAGTTCATGGGATGGCAGAAGATGAACGAAACGATTGAACAAACCGAAGAAAATTGCGCAGAGGTCATCAACCACCTGGTGGAGGATGCGCCGGGCATTGTGCAGGTTAACTTGAACCCGGCCGAGCATGAATTGAGTATTGATTATGATCCCGCCCAAATTGACCCGGTGCGGGTGGAAGAATTGTCGCAGGCCATGTCGCCTTTGTTGAGCCAGCGATGGCAGAAGTGTACCTTGCGCTTGGGGCGGCAGGGGGGGCGCGCCTGTGAATCGTGCGCTGTGGGGTTGGAACGGCGGGTGGGGCAACTGCCCGGTGTGCAGCGCGTGGCTGCCAGTTATATGGGGGGCACGCTTTCGATTGCCTTTGATGGGGCGCAGACCAGTTCCCAGGATATTACCCGCCATATCACGCAAATGGGGGTGGTGGTGAAACCGTCAGCGGCGGTGGAAATGGAAACGGCCGTGCCCGCCGCCATTGCCCTCCCCTCCGACCGCCGCCAGATGTGGGAGTGGTTCCGTTATAACACGGAAGCCATTTTTACCATCATTACCTTTGTCAGCATGTTTGCCGCTTTAATTTTGAGCAACCGGACATCAGCCGCCTGGCTGATTGCCGGTTTGTATGGCGCGGCTTACATCTTTGGTGGGTATTATGGGCTAAAGGGGGGCATCGAGTCGCTGCGGCAGCGCACCATTGACGTGGATTTGTTGATGGTGCTGGCGGCGATTGGGGCGGCGTTGGTAGGCGAATTTTTTGAGGGGGCCATGCTGCTCTTCCTCTTTTCACTCTCCAATGTGTTGCAAGATTTTGCCATGGATCGCACCCGGAATGCGATTCGGGCATTGATGCAGCTACGGCCGTCTACTGCCCGTATCCAGCGTGGCGACCGCGAAATAGAATTGCCCATTGAACAAGTAAACATTGGTGACCTGATGATTATCAAACCAGGCGACCGCATTGCCCTGGATGGGTTGGTAGTAGCAGGCGAAAGCAGCATGGATCAATCGGCCATTACCGGTGAGTCTATTCCCGTTGCCAAACAACAGGGCGACCTGATTTTTGCCGGGGCCATCAACCAGACAGGCAGTCTGGATGTGCGCGTGACCAAACTGGCGAAGGATTCCACCATTGCCCGCCTGATTCAGATGGTGGAGGAAGCCCGCAGTGAAAAAGCGGAGACGCAGCGTTTTATTGACCGGGCCGAGCAGTATTACGCCCTCGGCGTCATTGTGCTGACCGCGTTGTTTATTGTCATTCCCCCCACTTTGTTGAACGTGCCCTTTGATGATGCTTTTTATAAGGCGATGACGATTCTGGTGGCGGCGTCGCCGTGTGCTATTGTGATCAGCACGCCGGCGACGGTGCTCTCGGCCATTGGCAATGGGGCGCGGCGCGGGGTGCTGTTTAAGGGCGGCATCTATGTGGAAAATGCAGCCACGATCCGCGTCATTGCCTTTGACAAGACGGGCACGTTGACGGTGGGCAAACCGCAGGTGACGGACATTCACCCGCTGGCGGATGTGACTGAAGATGAATTGCTGGCATTGGCCACGGCCGTTGAATCCAAATCCGAACACCCGTTAGCCCAGGCTACCATCCAGGCAGCTAACAGCCGGGAATTGCTTGTGCCCGAAGTGCGTTCTTTTAAGTCTATCACCGGAATGGGAGTTCGAGCCGAGGTAGACGGCTTTCAAGTACAAATTGGCAGCCTGCGTTTGTTTGCCGATCAACATTTAGTCGGTTTTGAGGAAGTGCAATCGGTCGTGGCGCAATATCAGAATGAGGGCAAAACAAGCGTGGTGGTGGCGCGCAGTGACCACGCAACGGCTGTGGGTCATGTGTTAGGGGTGATAGCTTACGCCGATGTTATTCGACCGGACGCGCCCCAGGTCATTGCCGATCTGCGGCGGCGGGGTATTGAACGCATCGTTATGGTCACCGGCGACCATGAACGGGTAGCGCGACACATTGCCGAGTTGGCCGGCGTGGATGAACTCTATGCCGACTTGTTGCCAGAAGATAAGGTCACGGCCGTGAAGCGCGTCCAGGAAAAATATGGCCCCACCATCATGGTCGGTGATGGCGTGAATGATGCCCCCGCTCTGGTAATGGCCGATATTGGTATGGCGATGGGTGCAGCCGGGACCGATGTAGCTCTAGAAACGGCCGACATCGTGCTGATGGGTGATGATTTGAAAAACATCCCCTATGTCATCGGCCTGAGCAAACAAACCCGGCGCACCCTGGTAGTCAACCTGACCTTTGCTATCTCCGCCATCGTCATCATGCTGTTATTCATCATCTTCCGCGAACTGCCACTGCCCGTAGCTGTGTTGGGGCATGAAGGCGGCACCGTCCTGGTCTCGTTGAACGGGATGCGGCTGCTGCGGTACCGGGAGAATTGAGATATTGAGATATTGGGATATTATCTAGTGATCAATATCCCAATACCGGATGGCCTTCTATGGAACGACTCGCCGGACACATCACCATTGCCGCTGTGGGCAAGCTCAGATCGCTTCAATTCCGCTTCATTCAAGACGATTACTTGAAACGGCTGGGCCGGTATACCGACGTGCAGTTGGTGGAAGTGAAGGATATGGTGGGCAAAGGTCACCCAGATGAAGTGGCAATGCAGAAAGAAGGGGAGGCGCTGCTAAAGGCGACGGAAGGGGTAAACCGCCGGATTGCGTTGGTGTCTACAGGACGGCAGGTAGACAGCCTGGAATTGGCAGAATTTGTGCGCAATCAAATTGGGGTGTACGGCCGTATGGCCTTCCTCATAGGTGGCCCGTTAGGGTTGTCCCTAGAAGTGCTGCAAACCTGCCAGGACACCCTCTCCCTCTCCCGCCTCACCTTTCCCCACGAGATTGCGCGTCTCCTGTTAATAGAGCAGCTTTACCGCGCCGGCACCATCATCGCCGGCGAGAGCTATCATAAGTAGTGAAAGCCTGACAGCCCTGGGGGCTGTCAGGTTACCCCGAAAGCGCGCCCAGGATGGTGGGTAGCAGTTGCTTTTTGCGTGATACCACTCCTTCGGCGCGCAGTGTGCCGTCTTCCAGCGGCGGGTAGGGAAGCTGGTCAAGCTGGGGCAGCCGGTCGGTGAGCAGCAGACGGCTGGTTTTGCGCACCACATCCGTCACCATTAGCACCATAAAATCCAGCCCTTTACTATCACGCAAATGAATTAACCCTTGCATGAGCGCCTGCTGATGTTCGGCCAGTTCGTTGAGCGAGGTCACTTCCACCTGGCCAACGCCAAACTTTAATCCACCGGCTTCATACAATTTGACATCGGCGCTCACAATTTCGTCCGGGGTGCGGGAAGAAAGTCCAGCGCCCGCTTGCAGCAGTTTTTCACCGAAGGATTGAACGGTCTCCCCGGCCAGGGGCGCGCCACCTACAAAAGCCCAGCGCCGCAGCCGTTCGGCTGCTTTGTGGTCGCGGGGGGTGGTGGTGGGTGAGGTGAGGATGAGCGTATCAGAGAGCAGCCCGGCCAGCAGCAGCCCGGCCAGCGGCGGCGGCGCGCTTAACCCGGCTTCGGCGATGTGTTCACAGACCAGGGTGCAGGTGCTGCCCACAATGTCAACGGTGAAACGAATGGGCGCGTTGGTGGGCGGATTGCCCAGCCGGTGATGGTCAAGGATTTCAATGAGGTTGGCTTCATTGAGCGCGCCTAATGCCTGGGCCGGTTCGTTATGGTCTACCATGATAATGTTCAGGCGGGGTGGATTGAGAGCATCTCGCTGGCGGCAGACGCCCTGGTAACGGCCGTCCTCATCCACCACCCAAAACTCCGACCGCTCTTCATAAAGGATGCGTGATAGCACATCGCGGATGCGCGTTTTGGCCTGGAATTGGGGCACGGCCGTGTCACACGCCTCTGCGCAAGGAATATCCATAATGTCCTTGATGCGCGTTTCTTCATTGCGGGTATGAGCGCCGACTTTTTCCTTCAAAAAGTTGAAGAGGCTGATGACGGTGATCAGGCCGTATGGTGTACCGTCCGGGTTGACCACAGGCGCTACACCGCCGGTAATGCTGGCAATGGCCCATACATCGCGCAAGGGTGCATCCGGCGTGGCTGTGTCATAGCGGTGGGCAATCTCGGCGAAACGGGGAGAAGCGTCTGGCAAGTATTGCGGCGGTTCCATTTCTAGCTGCTCCAGAACCCAGGTGGTTTGTGGGTTCAGGTGTCCGGCGCGGGCGGCAATGACGCTGGCATTATCCCGCTCGCGCAGCAGCCAGGCATACCCCATTGCCGAAGCAATGGCGTCGGTGTCTGGGTTGATGTGTCCAATGACGTAGGTATCGGTTGACTTGATCATAAGGGTAATTGGGTAATTGGGTAACTGGGTAATTGCACAATTACTCAATTACCCAATTGCATTCTGCAAATGAGACAATTCTAATCACTTCTTAACTCGTTGGCTAACCGGCAAGTTAGCACAGGTAGCATATGGTACACTACGGCCGTGTCTGCGAACATGATCTACAAAATGGAGGTTAACCATGTTTACACGATTACGTTTTACACACTTACGGCCGTTACTCGGCTTACTTTCCCTGATTTTGCTGACATTGGCGCTAACGGAGCGACCGGCCCAGGCACAAACCACAAGCTGGCATGCCGAATACTTCAACAACCGCAATCTCTCCGGTTCGCCGGTGTTCAGCCGGTTTGAAGACCGGATTTTTCACGATTGGGGTCAAGGGTCGCCCAATCCGGTGGTGAATGTAGATGATTTCTCTGCCCGCTGGAATGGCACCATCACGCTCAACCAGGGTGGCGTCTGGCGTTTTGTGGCTACCACCGACGATGGGATGCGGGTGTTTATCAACAACAGCCCCATCATTGACGTGTGGTATGACAGTCAGGTACATACCGTTACCACGGACATTTACCTGGCGGCCGGTAGTTATCCGGTGCGGGTAGAGTATTACGAAGCGGGCGGTGGCGCGATTGCCCAATTTAGCTGGTCTCTGGCGACGACTATCAACGCCTGGAAAGGGGAGTATTTCAACAACCGTTCCCTGAGCAACCAGCCGGTGTTGGTGCGGGATGACGCCAATATCAACTTTGAATGGGGAACCGGTTCACCGGCGCCCGGCATCGTGCCGCCGGACGATTTTTCGGTACGTTGGACGCGCACGGTGCAGTTTGCGCCGGGCACGTATCGTTTTACGGCGACAACGGATGATGGTGTGCGGCTGTGGGTGAATAACCAACTGGTTATTGACAACTGGGTAGACCAGACGATAACAACCAAAACGGCTGACTTTACCCTTTCCGGCGCGGTACCCATGCGCATGGAGTATTACGATGCGCGGGAAAATGCGACGGCTAAATTGAGTTGGACGGCCGTGTCCACCGTCGCACCTCCTACCACGCCTACCATGCCCGCCGCCGTTAACTGGGACGCCGCCTACTACAACAACTTCTCTCTGGACGGCAGCCCGGCCATGACCCGTATTGACCCGCAAATCCGTTTTACCTGGGGTTCCAGTTCCCCCCAGCCCAATCTGGTCAATGCCAATAACTTCTCTGTGCGCTGGAGCAAAACGCTCAATTTTTCGCCTGGTACTTACACATTCAAAACAACGGTGGAAGGTGGCAGCCGCCTCTGGGTGAATGGGCAGTTGCTCATTGACCAGTGGAATCCGCAGTATAAAGTGGTGGAAAGCGCAGCCAATATCACCCTGCCCGGCGGCGCTGTGCCGGTGGTAATGGAATTCCGCAAAGACTACGGGCTGGCGCAAGCCTGGTTGGAATGGTTTGGCACGGGCGGCCAACCGGCCAGCGGCACAACGCCAGCCACACCGGCATTGAGTGGGAACACGGCCGTGATGACCGGCGCCCGTTACCTGAGCCTGCGTTCTGGCCCCGGCACGGAGTATGAAGCCATCGCCTATCTCTCCCATGGTGAAGTGGTGACGCTGCTCGGCCGTGACCCGTTTAGCATCTGGATTCAGGTGCGCCGGGCTGACGGTACAGAGGGGTGGGTGAGCGGCCGTTACCTGACATCCAACGTGCCCTACAGCACCCTACCCGTTGTCAACTTGAATTGAGGGCTTTTTATGACGGCAGTAAACCCGGCGGTTAAAACCGTAGCTACAGAGAGCAAAGTCGGCGTGCGCCGACTATTGCCAGCCCGCGCAGGCGGTCTTCGCCTTGTGTAGCCGCGAATTTATTCGCCGAATTGACAACAAAAAACGCCCGAAGGTTTCCCTTCGGGCGTTTTTTTACACCTGACAGGTCTCCAAAGACCTGTCGGGTGTGGGTTACCCTGCCAGGAATTCATCCAGCGCCGCTTTGCTGATGCGGTAGGCGCTGCCGATTTTGCGGGCTTTTAAGTCGCCGGCTTCAATGGCGGCCATCACATCCTCTGGCGAAACCTTCAAAATGTCGGCCACCTGCTGCGGCGTCATCACATCAGACGCGCCACCGGCGGGTGCAGCCGGCGCTGCCTGTGGTGGGGCTTGCTGTTGCGTGGCTTGCTGCTGCTGCATCGCCTGTTGGTTTTGCAGGTTTTGCATGGCGGCCATACCCATGGCGCCCATACCAATTTCACCCATGCTGCCTCCTGCCGGGTTCTGGGCAGCGACGACAAAGGCGTCGGCCTGCTGCTTTTGGGTGTAGCTGGTGCCATAACCCATGTTGGTGACTACTTCCAACGATTTCGGATGCAGCCCCATGCGGATGTTGAAATCTACCAGGGAGAGGCCAACCGCATCAAAATCTTGCTGTAAAAGACCGGCCAGCAATTTGTTCATGTCCTGGCTGAAGGATTGTAACTGGGCCGGGCCCAGGTTTTTGGCTTCGGCCAGTTCGCTGATTTTGTCTTGCATCATGATGCCCATCATGGGATCAAGCCGGTCTTTCAGTTGGGCCTGACGCACACTGTCGCGGAAGGCGTCGAAGGCGTTGAGAAAGCGCCAGGGGTCTTTAACTTTGACGACGTAGGTGCCGTTGCCCACAATGGCGCTGGCCCCCGGTGACCGGTGCAAATGTTCGATGATAATGGGGGCAGAGGTGCCCCATTTCATGGTCATGTCGGTGGTCTTGATGAAGTAAACGTCGGCGGTGAAGACATTTTTGCCACCGAAGAGGCCCCGTTCCAGCATGTTGGTGAGGAAGGGGATGTTGTTAGTGGTGAGGATGTGTGTGCCGGACGTGAAAGTGCCCAATGGTTCACCCTGGCGGACAAACACGGCCGTTTCCCCCGGATTCACAATCAAGGGCGAGCCTAACTTAATATCACCCAGGCCACCCCGCGGAAACTTCTGCACAATTTCATCCATAAGCCATGATTCAATGGCTACGCGGTCAAATACTTTTGCCATGATTTCTCTCCTTGAAGAAGGCAATTGGGTAATTAAGTAATTAGGCAATTACTCAATTACCCCAATTACATTTTTAACTGATCCCCATAATCACTTCATCCCGGCTGCTCCAATCACGGTTGGCTTGCTGGATGGTGTTGTCCAATTCACGGATAGCGCCGCCGATGTCGCCGTTGTCGCGCACGGCTTTGGCCAGGGCGTCAACCCCGGCCTGTACCTCGTCGGACACATTGAGCATCTTTTCATCAAAGGCGTAAATGCGGGCCAGATCATCTTCTTTCACCTTAACGGCGTCAAAGAAACCGGCGTACCCTTGCGGGGCATCTTTGATCTTGCCCGCCAGACCACGCAAACCGGTGTCTACGCGCCCCAGCGGTTCGGCGTGATCCATGGCTTTGATGATGTCGCGGCTCAGTTCGGCCTGGACGCTGCCCAACTGCACACGGGATTGTTCCAGGCGGGCGGAGATGGTTTCACGCAACAACTGGTCGGCTTCGCGCCGCCGCCCTTTTTCCATATAACCAGAGAGGCCGGGGATTTTTTCTAACAACTTACCCAGGCCGGTGGATTCACCTTGAATTTTGTCGTACAAATCGGGAACCTGACCTTCTTTCATGTTGTCCTCCTATGTGGGATTTTAATGCCTATCTGATGGTCATCCAGATAGGGATGAGTATAACATACCTGTTGTAATTTTGTCTTTATTAGAGAATGGAGATTGGGGGATTTAATCACTAATCTCCATTCTCTAATCTCTAAAACTGTAGAGCAAATAAACACCGAGCGCCAGTTGGGGCGCTGTGAGCAGCAGCAGGCCGAGGAGAGCGCCGACCACGGCCGTGCCCACCGCCAACAGTCCTTCACCCACATACAGCCACATCAACCAGATGACAATGCCACCAACCAATAATCCACCAATGATCAATGCTGTTCCCAGAAGTCGTTGCATGTCGCTTATTCACCTAACCAGTGATTGATGATGTCGTCCAGTTTGCCATTGGTTTGTAGCCGTGCCAGGCTGTTGTTAAGTTCGCTTAATAAACGCCGGTCGCCTATACGGGTGACGATGGCGAATGGTTCTACGGTGATGGGCACGGCCGTGCGCTTCAGCCCACCCGTTTGCTGCAAAAATAAACGACCGCTGATGGCATCTACCAGGGCGGCGTCGGCTTTGTTGTTGATGACGGCCGTCAGCGCCTCATCGGCCGTCGGGTAGGGCACAACCGTCAGATTGGGCAGCCGTTTGGCCCAGGTGGTGGCCTCCACATGGCCGAGTGCGCCTAATTCGACGGCGAGGGTACGGCCGTGTAAATCTTCCATCCGCACTATGTTTTCCTCATCCTGGCGCACAATCAAAATTTCACCAGCGTTGAAATAGGGGGTGCTGTAGGCGAAATCTTTCGTGCGCTCCGGGGCAACCACCAGCGCCGAAATAAGCACATCCACCTGGCCCGTTGCCAGGGCATCGTACAGCCCATCGTAACCGAACAAAACAAACTCCGTTTGTACACCCGAATCAGCCGCCAGCGCGTTTGCCAGGTCAACATCCAACCCAAACACGCCATTTGCATCAGCCGCCTCAAATGGCGGGTAGGTGGGGTCCAGCCCTACCTTGAGGACGCCCGTTTCCTGGACGCGCTGCCAGGCGTCCTCTTGCCCCCGGCAGGCTGCCAACAGCAGCGCCACCCACACTAGAGCCATGAACCACAAACCTGTTCTGCTTTTACCCATCATACAGCCTGACCGATCCGAATCCGATCCCCGAACGAAGTTGGTGACGAGTGACGAGTGATACGTGAAGAAATCACTCGTCACTCGTCACTCGTCACGCCCGCTCCTCAATTACCCGTGTATTCCTGCACGGCCGTATAAATCGGTTTCGTCACAAATTCCGGCGTCACCAGCGTGTAATAATCCATAAAGCTGCGGGTGGGGGCGGGGAAGCGGAATACCCACAGCGCCATCATCTCCACATACGGCCAATTTTCTTCGGCGTAGGCAAAGGCGTCCAGTGTGTTTTGGATGCGCTGCGCCGGGCGCACGGCCATTGTCCAGCGCGGATGATCGTTCCAACCTGTTTCGGTGATGTAAATTTTGGTATCCGCGTCGCCATACTCCTCCATCACCTGGCGTACCAGTTCTACGCGGCGAAAGTTGAGGATATCGGGGGCCGGGTCGGCGGTGGCGGGAAAGGTGAGGCCATAGGCATGGACGGCCAACCCGTCAAAATAATCGGCCGCGCCGGCCTCGTAAAGCTGTGCCAGATATTCCAGATCATTTAATCCCCAGGGAGACCCGGCGGGTTCCAGGGTTGGGGCCAGTGCCCCGGCCAATACTACCATGTCCGGGTTGGCGGCTTTGATGGCCGGGTAGACCACTTTGAGTAAATTCGCATAATCATCAGGAGTTGTCAGCCGATACCCCCACTCATAACTGAGGTTGGGTTCATTGCCGATGATCATGTGGGTGACACGGCCGTGATACCGTTCGGCAAATCGCGCGGCAAAGTCAGCAAAATCGGCATAGGCAGTTTCGTCCAGGTAGGTGAGGGGGGTGTCCGGTGGGCGCGCCCACTCTGGCGTCAGGCCAATGCGGGCGATGACTCGTAACCCCTGCGTCTGGGCGTGGCCGATGATCATGTCCGGCCGGCCCCAGGCAATACCGCCATCGGCGGCGTGGTAATAAGCCCAGGGGAAAAATTCCACGATCCAGGGTGCGCCCATTTGCCGCACCATTTGCAGGCTGCGTTTGATTTTCCACTCTTCCACTTCGTCGGTGAGGCGGGTGTGGACGCCAACGATGGGGTGTTCACTGTAAACGGTTTGGGGTGGACCGAGGCTGACGATGGCCGGGGTAGGGGGTCTGGTGAGCAGCAGCACCAGCAGCAGAAGGCCGATGATGATCCACGAAGGACGCGAAAGGCGTGAAGGGAGGCGAAGATATTGTTTTGCTTCTACGACTTTGCTTCTTTTGCCGCTTTGTGTGCCACTTTGTGCCTTTGCGTTAAAAAATTGTGGTGTGAACACGGCCGTTACAGTTGGCGGGTGTAATAATCAGCCCACCATTCCAGGTGTTGGAAGAGAGCGGCAATGCGTTGGGGGGCGGGTGTTTCGCGGCCCGGTACGGGAGTGGGTGGTTTGAACCGCTCAACCAGCCCATAACGAACCAGCAGTTCATGCTCTAGCTGCACATTGAGCATTTTGTTTTGGAAGTCGTGGATGATTTTGTGCTGCACTTCTTCCGAGGGTTCTTGGGTGAGGTATACGTTGGGCAGTTCATCAATCAGGATGCGTGAGGGCACACGGGCGGAGTAGCGCATGATCTGGCGGGTGGTGGGGTTGAAGGCCGCCAGGAAATTTGGCCCCCAGGTGTGCTGCAACTTTTTGAAGCGCAAATCCAGCGGCCGGTCGAACATTATGGAGAGGCTGATTTGCTCCAGGGTTGTAATCTCCAGCCCGGTGGTACGCGCAGGCAGGCGGCTGGCCAGTTTGCTCCAATCAGTCTGGATGATTTTCTGGGGCGACAACTCGGTGAAAATGAGGATGGTTTTGCCGGTTTCGTTGTAAATGGTTTGTAAGCCGGGCAGCAGGGGGGATGTGCTGTTTTTAGGCACCACGCCGGCCATTTTGCGGGTGGCGGGCAGGGAGGCGATGATGGGGTTGAGGAAATGTTGGATACGGGCGAAGGTTTGCACGGCCGTTTCCCCTGCGGGCAGCGGCTCCTGGCGTAAACGGCGCGCCAGACGGCGTAAACGGGCGCGGGTGGTCACGGCCGTATCTTCCCCCAACAGTTCCGGCGCCAGCGCCGCCGATGCCTGCATCGCCTCTGTCACCAGATAGGCATA
Organism: uncultured Chloroflexota bacterium; assembly: GCA_900696625.1. Taxonomy (GTDB): domain Bacteria; phylum Chloroflexota; class Anaerolineae; order Promineifilales; family Promineifilaceae; genus CAADGU01. Next base: position 21,565 of record CAADGU010000581.1, read on the forward strand.
CGCTTCATGTGGTTCAATGGTCGCTATCCGCCGGTCCAGGTATTCCGGTGGGCCCATCAACTGCTGCGCATCACGCACCAACTGCTGGGCCAGCAGCGGGTTCAGCCGCAAATGACGCAAAAATGCCCCTTTTGTAGCCATAAACGGGGCGCGCTTCAGTTCATGCCGGTATTGCTGCCAGAGGGGATAAAACGCTTGCTGCAAGGCCGGGAAGTCGGCACTGTCACGCAGAATAACAAACAGGTTAATGTCTGATTCACCGGGAATGTAATGCCCCTGCGCCAGGCTGCCAAAGAGGTAAATGGCTTCTAGCTGGTCGCCCATTTGTTGGGCAAGTGCCTGGGCGAGCGTGTCAACGACTTTGAGCATGGCAGTTATTATACTGTTCTGCCTTACAAGGGCAATTTCCCGGAGAACTCTAGGGGTGATTGTCTACCATGATGAAGAGAAATGGTGCTGGGGGCTAGTGCAAGCAACTACCCACCAGCCGTCTGATGATAATTGTGTACAATATATTGACAAACTGTCACAATTTGTATAATATCAAAGGTGTAATTTGTATCGCCCACCTGTTATTCTGACTAATTGGAGAAATCTGGTAATGAGTATCAATATCCTGCAAACCTTTTATAACCGCATGATGCCGCTGTTTACCCCGTAGGCTGAGCGTATTCTGGACAGTGTCCAGCCGGCAGTGCTGCAAGACCTGGCGTTTCGTTACACCTTTTCGGTGGATGCGATGACCAAAATCAGCCACATTATTGAAGATGCTGTTATTCACACGCCGCGCACGGCCGTGCTTCATGCTTCGTTTCAATACCTGTCTCGCATTGTGCCCCAACAGGCGCGTTACCAGGAGGTGGCGCAGGCGGCAGAGGGTTTGTGGCTCTATTATGCGGCCGACAGTGATCCGGCTCAGGCAGATGCCTTGTTGAAAATGCCGCGCGTGTTCAGCATTGACACGGCCGACACGCCGTTGGTTAATTACTGGTTTGTAGTGGCCTATGGTGGTGGTGTACACATGACCCTGTTGGCTCAGGAAATCCCGTCGCTGAGTGGCCGCGAACGGTATTATGAAGGGTTTTATACGTTTGAAGCTGACGCCGCTTACCAGATTTTGTATATCCTGCACCAGATTTACCCGGCAATTGTACCGCTGCCCCTGCCGCCTGATCTGGAACATTACCGGTAATGAAGTTATTAAGTAATTGGGTAAGTGGGTAAGTGGGGGCGTCAATTACTCAATTACCCAATTACCCAATCTCATCATGCCTCAATTCGACTTCTATTTCACAGTTAATGCGCCGCTTACGGCCGTTCATGCCTTTCACCACGATACCCGCATTCTCAAAAAGCTGACGCCACCGCCCCTATTTGTGCAGATTCATGCCTTTGAGCCGTTGGCGGAAGGGTCGCGGGCGGAATTTACGCTCTGGTTTGGGCCGCTGCCGCTGCGCTGGACGGCCGTCCACCACCACGTTGGCCCGCAAGGTTTTACCGACCGCCAGGAAAAAGGCCCGCTCAAATTTTGGGAACACACACACCGGTTTACGGCCGTGAACGACCACACCACCCACGTCCATGAACACATCGAGTACGAACATTTCCCCGGTCGTCGTGGCTGGCTCAGCCGCCTGCTTTTCAATAAACCGGGGTTGTTGATGCTCTTTACAGCCCGCAAATGGCTGACGCGCTTCCACTTGCGCCCTGCCCGGAAGATGGGCCACGCCCAGAACTCCGGGCGGGGTTAGCTTTCTTGCAGATGTTATTCGGCGTGGGCATACACCCGCACATAATCTACTAACATCTGTTGCGGGAAGGTGGTGGTATTGTCCGGGTAGCCGGGCCAAGTGCCACCCACCGCCACATTCAACAGCAAGTAAAAAGGATGGTCAAATACCCACTCCGCATTGGCCGGTAAATCTTCGGGGGTAACGGTGTGGTACAACACGTCATCCACGTACCAGCGGATTTCGGCCGGCTCCCATTCAATGGCAAACACATGAAAATCAGCAGCGACCGGTTTTCCCAAATCAATCGAGTCGCCAATGCCATTGGCGCCGGAGTAACCAGGGCCGTGAACGGTGCCATAGATGATGTTCGGTTCACGGCCGATGTGTTCCATGATGTCAATTTCACCCGCCGTCGGCCACGCTTTGCGGAAGATATTGTTGCCCAACATCCAGAAGGCGGGCCAGATCCCCTGCCCAAAGGGGAGTTGAATACGGGCTTCCACACGGCCGTACTCCACTTCCACTTTCTCACGGGTAATCAGACGGGCGGAACTGTACGGCCGTCCACCAGAAAGCTCTTTCAATGCCTGAATAACCAGTTTGCCATCTTCAATGAATGAATTTGTAGGCAGATCTGTGTAATTTTCCCATTCTGCATTGCCCCAACCCCCGCCGCCCGTTTCATGCGACCAGTAGTCGGCATTGATCTCCGTGCCCTCAAACTCATCCTGCCAGACCAGTGTCCAGCCTTCTTTCATCCATTCGGGGGTGGGTGTGGGCAACGGCGTGGCCGTGGGTGTTGGCTCTGGCGTGGGTGTGGGTTCTGGCGTTAATGCCCCACAACCAACCAGTACCAGGGCGGGCAAAACCAGAAGAAGAACCAAAAAATGGAGAGGGGGTGTTTTGTGTTTCATGTCATCATTATTGTAGGGGCGGGACAGGCGGGTGCGGCTTTGTCCATTCACCAACACCTGGCCTCCCGCCTGTCTCGCCCCCGCTTTGCCGTTCACCAATACCGCACGGGGGCGAGATGGCGCGAGAGGATGTTTTGGGCTTTGGCCATGGAATTACCGCGCCATCCCGCCCCTACGGTACGTCATTCGATAATTATCCGCCGCGCCGCATCAGGTCGGCGTTGATGGCTACCAGTTTTTCGTGGGTGATGATGTTGGGCACAAGACCGGCGATCTGCTCCAGCGTCAAATCCATGGCCATTTGCGCCTGGGGATGATCGGCCATGCCGCTGAGGTGTTTGTTCAACACCTGCGCGCCAATGTCATCAGCTAACAGTGTACGCAGGGTCAGGCCCACATGCAGCCGGGTAGATTTGTCCAGCGGGTCCAGGGCGCGCTCCTCGCCGGCCCAGTTGAAAGAAGTTGTCAGGCGAATATCTTGCGCAGAACGGCCGACATGGATTTCAAATTCGCCCGCTTCGGCCACCCAACCGGGTTTGGCCGGGTCATAGTAGGCCAGGGCGGATTCGTCCAGCGCCAGGGTGACGGTTTGCGTCTGGCCGGGAAGCAGGCTGATTTTGGTGAAGGCTTTGAGTTCTTTGTACGGCCGTGCCAGCTTCGCCGCCACATCGCGCATATACATCTGCACCACCTCCTGCCCGGCGCGGCCCCCCGTGTTGCTCACATCCACGCTCACTTCGATGCGGTCGCCTGGTTTGAATTCGCTCCCGTTTAGGCGTAAATTGCTGTATGCAAACGTGGTGTAAGATAGCCCATGCCCAAAGGGGAAAAGCGGGGCTACGTCTTTCTTTTCGTAGTAGCGGTAGCCAACAAAGATGCCTTCGCCATAGAGGACGTGGCCGTTTTCGCCGGGGTAGTTGATGAAGGTGGGGTTGTCTTGCAGACGCACGGGGAAGGTTTGCGGCAGACGGCCAGAGGGGTCATTTTCGCCAAACAGCACATCGGCCAGGGCGTTGCCCGCTTCCTGCCCGGCGTACCAGGTTTGCAAAATGGCGGGCGCGTCGGCCACCCAGGGCATACTGACGGGGGAACCGGTGTTGAGGACGACGATGGTGTTGGGGTTGGCGGCAATGACGGCGGCTATGAGTTCATTCTGCTCACCGGGCAAATCCATGTGTGGCCGGTCGTAACTTTCGCTTTCCCATTCACCGGACAGCCCGGCAAACACGATGGCCAGGTCGCAGGTGGCAGCCAACTGCGCCGCCTGGGCAATGGGGTCGACGGGCACGGGCGGCAGGCAGCCCACACGCCAGACGCGCAGCCCGGCGTTGCGGGCGCTGTATTCCACCGCCACTTCGGCCGGCTGCCCTTCTTTGAGTTCTACCTGGCCGCGCACTTCGGTGCTGGCCTGGTGGAAGTACAGTTCGCTCTTGGTCTGCTGCGTCCAGTTGTCAATGAGCAATTCGCCATTGACCAACAGGCGCGTCAGCCCGCCGCTGACCAGGCTGAAGGTGTACACGCCGCTTTCGGGCGGGGTGAAGGTGGTGGTGTAGCGGATGGAAAACTGCTCACCGACGTGGGCGGGCATGTCGTTCATGGGGAAGATTTCCGCTTTGCGCGCCGGTTGGGTGACGGCCGGTTGGTCGGTCAGGTCATAATTGTTGAAAATATCGGCCGTCCAGTTGTTCGTCCAGGAGGTGTCCAGCTTGGGCAGCAGTTTGAAGGTGGTGGGGGTGCCGATGGCGTAGTGTACGGCCGTGCGATCCCCTGCCGCGCCCTTGATCCCCTCCAGATGAGAGATGGCGTAATGGGCGGCCACTTGCGCACTGCCGCCGCCCATGATGGGCGTCCAGCGGGCGTTCGCGCCAATGACGGCGATGGCATGGACTTTCTCCTTGTTGATGGGCAGGATGTCGTTTTCGTTTTTGAAGAGGACGATGGCTTC
>CAADGU010000582.1 GCA_900696625.1 uncultured Chloroflexota bacterium
AGCGCCATCTGATCATTCTGGGCAAACACGGCCGTTGGTATCTGCCCTTGTTGCTGCCAGTACATAAAGGCTTCATAGCCAGAAGCGGGCTGCCAGTTTCCTTCCCGCACCCAATCTGATTGCGGGGTGATGCCGGCGGCTTGCAAAGCCTGAGCAAAACCCAGGCTGCGGTCTTGGGAACAATCTTCGGCCAGGGGGCCGGTGATCATGCCGATGTGGGTGTGTCCCAGCGCGAGTAAATGCTGCGTGGCGGTAAATGCGGCAGCCACATCATCCAGTGCCACCGAGTTGGCCGCTTCTTCACGGGGGCGCGCCCCGGCAAAAACCGTGGGGAAGGTGGGCGGCAGGAACTGGTAACGGCCGTCGGCAAACGGATTGATCACCAACAGCCCTTCCACCCGGTGGCCAGTCACCAATTCATCTATCAGACCTTGAAACGTCTCTTCATCTGGGGCGGAGGCAGAAAGGAGAAAGTAGCCGTGTTGGCGCACGGCCGTAGCCGCGGCGTCAATGATGCTGGCAAAAGTATAATCGGTCAGGTTGGGGGCGATGCAGGCCAGGGTGGCGGTGCGCCCCCGCGCCATGGAGCGGGCGATGGCGTTGGGGCGATAATCAAGGGCGGCGATGGCCGCCTCTACGCGGGCGCGCGTCTCCGGGCTGACCCGTTCGCTGTCATTGATGACGCGAGAGACGGTCTGGTGCGAGACGCCGGCATGTTGGGCCACATCGCGGATGGTCACGTCTGAGCGGGGCAATTTTCTTCTCCTTCCTGCTGTGTTACCGGTCACGTGACCGGTAACATAATAATAGTCAATTTTTTTGCCGCTGTCAAGAAAGGCAGAAATTAAGGGGTGTGCGGATTTTTTGTTGTGGCAAATCAATTACCGCCGGCTGCCTGGGAATGGGGGGTTCCCAGCCTGGGAATGGAATTCCCTGGCTGCTATAAGAAGTGCGCTTAAGCCCACTGAAGAAAATGCACGGTGACGTAAGCGTTCAATCCCTCGAGAGACCTGACAAGTTTTTGGCCTGCAAAGTTTCAAGTTGAACTGGTAAAAAACCTGTCAGGTCTGAACGGCTGCGCGGTGACAAACCGGAACTCTCACAAGGCACTTTCAGTGCGTTTGTGTATCTCAGACACCGGCGTACTGGTTCTGCCCCTTGCCTGGCACTGTAATGGGTGATACCATAATGCCCCGGTGCACTCAAGGCACACATCACATGAAGAGGTATGGTAGGATGGCCTGGTTGACCGGAAAAAAGCATAGTCGGGGTAAAAAGCAGCGCGTATACCCCTTTTTAATGGAAATCAAAGCCTGATCCTTTTAGGGATCAGGCTTTTTTTTTTGCCACCTGACGCGTGTTGCGTGAAACGTGACGCCTCACGCATCACGGAGAAACAGAGATGACAGACACAATAACCTTACCTGGCCTGATAGATGTCCACACACATCTGCGGGTACCCGGCGGCGAACACAAAGAGGATTTTGTTACCGGTACGGCCGCAGCCTTAGCCGGCGGCATCACCCAAATTCTGGCAATGCCCAACACCTCCCCGCCGCTCACGCTGCCGGAAGTGATGGCGGACACGCTGGCGGCGGCGCGGCGGGACGTGCGGTGTGATGTGGGTTTATTTGCCGGAGCCAGCCCGGAGCAGATTGACCAATTGCCGGCCCTGGCTCCCTATGCGGTGGCGCTGAAAATTTACCTGAACGATACCTTTGGCAAGCTGCGGGTGGAGGATGTGCCCACGCTGCGCGCCTGCTTCCAGACCTGGCCGCGTGAGAAGCTGATTGCCATGCACGCCGAAAAGCAGAGTGTGGCCGTGGGCATTGGTCTGGCGGCGACGTATGAGCGTCCGGTACATTTTTGCCACATCAGCCGCCGCGAAGAGATTGAACTGATTGCCGATGCCAAAATGCGCGGCCTGCCGGTGACGTGTGAGGTGACGCCCCATCACCTGTTTTTGGATGTGCGGGATCGGGAGCGGCTGGGGATGTTGGCCGATATGCGCCCGGTATTGGGCACGCCAGATGATGTGGCTGCGCTGTGGGCGCACCTCCATGACACGGTGGACTGCATTGCCACCGACCATGCACCCCATACACTGGCAGAGAAACAATCAGACAATCCGCCGCCAGGGGTAGCCGGGTTGGAAACGTCATTGGCGCTGATGCTCACGGCCGTGACCGAAAACCGCCTCACCCTCAACCGCCTGATCGAACTGATGCACACCAACCCCCGCCGCCTATACCACCTGCCAGCGCAGCCCGACACCCATGTGGAAGTGGAGATGAGACCCACCACCATCCGCAATGAGGCGATGCACAGTAAATGTGGCTGGACGCCGTTTCACGGCCGTGCCGTTGCCGCGCGCGTCAAACGAGTGGTGTTACGGGGGCAGGTGGTGGTTGAAGATGGCATGGTTCTGGCACAGCCGGGGTCGGGGATGGTAATTGAGTAAGTAAGTAATTGGGATATTGGATCAATATCCCAATATCAAAATAACTATTAGAGGAGAGATAAAATGCAACTGAAACCGTTATTCAATTTTGATCAAATACAGACCACGCCTGATATGGGCAATGGGTTGACGGGCATGGATATCCTGTCCGTGGCCCAATTTAATCAGGAGAAGATAGATTACATCTTTGCCCGCGCCCGTGAGATGCGGGAGATGGTGCAGCGCGTTCACGGCACGGACTTGCTCAAAGGCCAGGTATTAAGCTGCCTGTTTTATGAACCCAGCACCCGCACCAGTTCTTCCTTCATTGCCGCCATGGAGCGGCTGGGGGGCAGCGTCATTCCCATTACGCAGGGGGTCCAGTTTAGCTCGGTGAGCAAAGGGGAGACGCTGGCGGACACCATTCGCACGTTGGAGCAGTATTCGGATGTGATTGTGCTGCGCCACCCGGAAATTGGCGCGGCCAAACTGGCGGCCGACTATGCCGCCATCCCCGTCATCAATGCCGGGGATGGGCCGGGGGAACATCCCACCCAGGCGCTCCTGGATTTGTTCACCATTCAGGATGAGTTAGGGCAAATTGATGGCTTGAAGGTGGCGATGATCGGGGATTTGCGCTACGGCCGTACCGTTCACTCCCTCACCAAACTATTGCTGGGCTATAACATCAGCCTGCGCTTCGTCTCCCCGGAAATCTTACGCCTGCCGCTGACGGTGATGAACCAGGTCATTGACGCCGGTGTGGATGCCCGCGAAACCCATGACGTGGCCGATGTGATTCAAAATGCCGATGTGCTGTATGTGACTCGTGTGCAAAAAGAACGCTTCTCTGACATGGCGCAGTATGAGGAGTTGAAAAACTTCTATGAAATCACGGCTGACCTGATGGAGAAAGCAAAGCAAAAAATGATCGTCATGCACCCGCTGCCGCGTGTGGGTGAAATTCACTACAACGTAGACAAAGACCCCCGCGCCGCCTATTTCCGTCAGGTGAAAAATGGCATGTACATTCGCATGGCTCTGCTCGCGGCTGTATTAGGCAAGGCATAAACCAAACTCACCAGCCTCAGCGCGCTGATTACGGCACGGCCAGAGCAGTACCACAAACTGGCTGCCCAGGTGAGTGGACAGTTGAACAGCGTGGGTGACGGCCGTTTGTTCGTCCAATACAGCAATGGTACGATCCACGATGTGTGGCAAAATGAGGATGTTTTCAATGGCAGCCAGAATGTGAGCGGCAATTTTACGACGCCCAGCGGCGTCAGCAGTTTTCAGGTGGGGAGAGAGGTGGTGTTGGACAAGGGGTATCTCGCGTTTAGCAGTGTGGTCTTGCGTGCATTGAGCGATCCCATTGCCGTCACGGCCGGAGACGACTACCAGTTCGATGGGCAGGTAGCCGGAGCGCTGGTGGCTCCCGTTGGGCAGGGTGGACAAATAGTAGCCAGGTATAGTAATGCGGCCGGGGGAGATGCCGGAGTTGACGTGCTCTGGACAACCCGGCCAACTTCAACGGCACAGCCCAGGTGCAGCAAACCTTCAACGCCAATCCCGGAGCTACCACCATGCGCCTGATGCTCATCACCAACCTGGATGCCGGGTATCTGACTTATAGCAACTTTGGCTTGCAGCACATGGTCACCGGCCTTAGCACCATCCAGCGCACCACCTACAGCGTGGCCGGGCA
>CAADGU010000583.1 GCA_900696625.1 uncultured Chloroflexota bacterium
ATGGGTTGGGGCACCCACGAACGCCGCCTGCCGCCCGGCGCACACACGCACACATACGGCCCCGGCAACCAGATTTGCCTGGCGCAAATGGGCATCAACACCTGGGTACGCTCCTGGGTGCCGCGGCATGGCGAAATTCTGGGGATGGTGGTGCGGCACGGCGAAGCGTTCACCATCAGCGACCATCTGACGGTATGGGACGGCCCAAAACCGGTCTACCGCCCCACCGTGCATTACGCCTACCTGCCCACCGACGCCGCCATCGCCTCCCTGCACGAACTGAAAATGCGCAACTTTGCCATGCAGGAAAAACAGCGCATTATGACTGATGAAATCATCAGCGGTATGGATGAATTGGGCGTTTTGCTGCTGGGTCATGCGCTCAACGGCTGGTGGGTGGGGTCACAACTGGATATTGAAGAGACACGCCGCCTGGTTCCCCACCAGAATGCGACCACGCTGCAAGTGGCGGCTTCCGTCTTGGGTGCGGTGGCCTGGATGATTCGTCACCCCAACGAAGGCGTAAACGTGCCCGACGATTTGCCGCATGAGGACGTACTGGCGGTAGCCAACCCTTATCTTGGCCCCTCCCCCTCGGTGCAAACAGACTGGACGCCGCTAAAAAACCGGGTGGATTTGTATGCCCGCTACGGCCGTGCCCGCCCCGCTGATGAAGATGTGTGGCAGTTTGAGACGTTTTTGGCTTAAAAAAGAAACCGGGTTTTTTGCGAAAGACCCGGTTTCTTTTACTTCAAACATCCAATTGTTCAGGGGATATTTCCAGCACTTTGGCAAGTTTATGAATGGTGGTGGAGCGAAGTCGTGCCTCTGGACGCTCCATTTGTGAATAAGCAGATTGAGATATGCCCATTCGCGCAGCCACTTCTTGTTCAGACAATCCCTTATACTCCCGCCAGGCGCGCACCGGGCTATAACCGTCTAAAATATGCCGTTCTATCACTTCTTGGGGAATAGTGACATTCTCTCTTGTCCAAACATCCAAATACTCTTCATACGGTACCAGGACAAAAAGCGGAGTTCCATCTTTTTCAATAATTTGATGATTAGTAAGTACGGTCATCTCGTTTCTTCACTTCTTCAATGGCAATAATTTGCAATTGGGTCTCCACCTCAAACAGGATACGGTAACGTCCGACTCGTAAACGGTATCCAGAACGATTAACCAATGGCTTTACATCTTTACAATCGGGCCATTGCTGTAAATTGCGAACAGCAAGAACAATTTGCTTCTGATGTTCATACTCAATGCGCTTGAGCTGTTTCAATGCTTTCCGCTTCCATTCAATCGCATACATCGCATTTCGATTATAAGTTGACCAGAAGTTTTTGTCATTATTACAGGAAACCGGGTTCTTACAAAGCCATCTTCATTTACTGCGTCAGCCCTTTGCTTTTGACGTAGGTGCGAATGGGGGCGCCGGACACGGCCGTTAACGACCGCTGCCACACATCCTCCTCCACCCCAAACGGCTCGCCGCGAAAACGATGATCGTTCTTGCGGATGAACTCATCGGACTGTTCATGCAGCCGCTGCCAGATGGTTTGCTGCGCCGTCACCAGCGCCGTTAGCGCCGGGCCGGGCAGCCCGTCGGCCAACACCTGGCGAAAGTGGTTCAGACAAAGACCATCAGAGGCCACATACACCTGGAATAATTCGTTGTCAGGGGCCAGATGTTGGTGCAAGGTACGGCCGTAATGCCCTAACATTTCCGCTTCATTCACACAGACCGGGCATTCTGCCTGGGGGGAGAGATCGGCAACGAGTTTTTGTACGGCCGTGTGGCTCACCTTCACATTCGCCCGCCGCAGCAGCCCACGCACCGATGAGGCGCCCATTTGCTCCACCGGGTTCGCCGCCAGCGCCCGCATGAGTACCTTCAGCACCCCATCCATCATAATGGTCACGCCCAGTGCCCCGCCGGCGCGGATGAGCAGTTGGGCGTGAGATTGGCAGTAGCCCCGCGCCGCGTTCAGTTGCTCGCGGGTGGGCACATCATTCACCGCCTCATACAAAATGCTGTCCACCAGCTTATCCGCGCTCACCGCCAACAGGCGACACACCGCGCAGCCCGGCTCGGCAAATGCTTCCAGCAGTTCGTGGTAATAGGGGATTCTTGAGGCCATTTTGTAATTGGGTAATTGGGTAATTGAGTAATTGGGTAATTACCCAATTACACTCTTTCCACCGTCAACGGCCGTTTGCGTACCTGGTATTTGCCGTTTTTGGCTAAGACTTGGGCCACAAATTGCTCCGGCACATCCACCAGGGTGTGCTGCTCTTGAATCTGAATGGCGCCAATAGCCCGGCCCGGAATGTCGGCGTGGAAGGCAATCGTGCCCACCACATCGTTGGGGCGGATGCCGTGTTGTTTGCCGGCGCTCAGGCTCAGGCGCACCATCCCTTTTTCATGGGAGCGGGTTTTGTGGGCACGGCCTGCACTGAGCTTGCCGAAGTGGCCGTGCCCCAAGTCACTGTTGGCGGCGCGTTGATGGTCACGGCCGTTGTGCCCCCGCATTGGCTCTTCCACCACCTCTCTCACCGGGGCAATGGGGCGCTGTTTCTCTTCGGCGCGAGACAGTTTCAGGGCGGCGGCGGCAATTTCCACCGCGTCATGCCCCTCAGCCACCAGCTTTTCCACAATCTCTTTCTCCTGGCGGCAGCGCCCGCGCCGCAGCCAGACCATCATGTTTTCCACCAACTGCGCCTCCCGGTAAGCCTGAATCTCGGCAATGGTGGGCAACGGCCGTTGGCTCATGTTCTGCCGTGTATACCGCTCAATTTTGCGGCGGCGGAACTGCTCTTTGGGCGTCACCAGCGAAATGGCAATGCCCGTTTTCCCGGCCCGCCCGGTGCGGCCAATGCGATGCACAAAAATCTCCGGGTCGGTGGGCAGGTCAAAGTTGATCACATGGGAAATGTCTTCAATGTCCAGCCCCCGCGCCGCCACATCCGTCGCCACCAGCACCTTAATCTGATTCTGGCGAAAACGGTTCAGCACTTGCTCGCGGTTATCCTGGCTCAAGTCGCCGTTCAGCGCCTCGGCGGGGAACCCACGTACCGTCAGTTCGTTCGCCAGTTCCCCCGTGCCCTGCCGGGTGCGGGCAAAGATGAGAACGCTGCTCATCTCTTCCACTTCAAAGAGACGAGTGAGCGCGGCCAATTTATCCGCTTCGTTGACCAGGTAATAGCGCTGCTCAATGGCGGCTACGGTCAACTGCTGCCGCTGCATGGTGACGGTTTGTGGTTGTTGCAAATACTTTTCTGCCAGGCGGCGAATTTCGGCGGGCATGGTAGCGGAGAAGAGAGCGGTCTGCCGCGTTTCCGGCGTTTGAGCCAGGATGGCTTCTATATCTTCAATGAAACCCATGCTGAGCATTTCATCCGCTTCGTCCAAAACCAGGAATTGCACGTGGCCGAGGTCGAGGATTTTTTGCTGGATCAGGTCGAGCAGACGGCCGGGCGTACCTACCACAATGTCTACTTCACCCTGGCGCAACTGCCGTTTCTGACGGCCGTAAGCCTGCCCGCCATAAATCGCCAGGACATGCACATCCCGATAACGGCCGTAACCTTCCAACGCCCCCGCCACCTGCAACGCCAGTTCACGGGTAGGTGTGACGACGAGCGCCTGCACCTGCCCCAGACCCGGCGTGAGCCTGTGCAGGATGGGCAGGCCAAAGGCGGCCGTTTTGCCGGTGCCTGTTTGCGCCTGGCCAATCACGTCTTGCCCGGTGAGCATGAGGGGGATGACGGCCGTTTGAATCGGCGTCGGCTCCGTAAACCCCAGTTCGGCAACAGCCTGCACCACCTGCGGATGCAGACCTAAAGATAAAAATTCAGTTGTCATATTGCTCCTACTTGTAGGACGATTTGGCAAATCGTCCTACCCAGTTGCGGACTCACAGCCAGCCCGTCCCAAACGTAAGAGCCATCCTGCTGCCACAAAAAATGCCCGGCCAACCTGGGCGGGCATCCAATTGGTAATTTCCAAACCATGTTGATAATAAAACCATCCTCCTTGCGGAGGACGGACAGAAGTATAACAGAGTTTTACGGCCGTGCCATGAGAAAAGCGTAAGTCGTAACCCGTAAACCGTAATCCGACAACGGTTTACGGGTTACGAATCACGGACCACGTGTTATCATCCGCCGCCATGCAAATTTTGGAGATCATCTGGATTGAGCGGCGGGGATGCTGGAGGGCATCAACGCCTATATGTTTGCCCAAAATATGAGATGTGTATTGCGCCATTGGCTACGGCCGTGCTGCTTTCCACCTCCCTGTCCGTGGACAGCCTCTCCCTCTGGCTGGCGCTGTTTCTGTCATAACTTCGATGTCTTGTCTTACGAAACATTCTCTTGTAATCGTTCAGCTAACCACAAATCAACCAATGTCTCCGGCAACAGGCCACGAGAACGCGCCTGTCCTTCCAACTTCGCATAAACTTCAGGATCAAGCGTTACCCGCCGTCGGCGCTGGGCACGTACCTCAAATTCCACCTCATAGGTTTGATCCCAGTAATCGGCCAGACTATGTGAATCCCAAAATTCGCCAATCTCCTCTAGTGTGGCTGCCTTAGAAATGCTACTCAACTGCTTTTCATTTTCGTTCATAATCCTGGGAAATATGATGTTTAACCAGAAGCTTATCCAGAACATCTGGAGTCAAATGAAGTCATCAATGAACATAAAGCAATCTTACCTTTTGAAATGTAACAAATCAACTGGTACCTGGATCAGGATTCTAAATACAGCGCCTCATCGTCATCGTTATAGGCCAGGATTTCGGCGTAGCGGCCCCAATCAACCAGGATGTCCATCTGCCGGGCCGCTTCCTGGGGTGAGAACTCCAGTTCCAGCGCCGTCTGCACCACACTCCAGTCCAACTGTTTGCGCTCCGTGGCCCGCAGCATCGCCAGCAGCCACTTAAAAATGGGCAGGCGGCGGATGCGCGTGGCAAATATCTCCTTACGGGCCAGAATGCTGGCTTCGGCGAAGGTTTCGCCCAACCCCGTTAGCGTGATGTCTCCTTTGGCGATGGTAGCAAAACCCAGCAGCTCGGCCGTTTCCACCAGACTGAGCAAATGGTCGGAATCCAGGTTCAGTTCATCCGCCAGCCGGTAAATGTCCGCCTGGTTGCGGGGCAGATCGTCCAGATGTTCCAGCAGCGCCGCCAGATCGGTGATGACCACGTAAGGCAGGCGGCGGGTCATGCCCGGCTCGCCAGGGGCCGTGCCCAACTCTTCGTGTTCCGGCCGCGTTTGCCCGGCCAGTGTGGCGTACACCTGGTCTACCACTGCCTGAAATTCGGCCGATTTACGCTGGCGTGGATGGGGCAAGGAGACGGACAAATCGGCCACCATCCGGCCCGGATTTTTGTCCATGACAATAATGCGGTCGGCCATAAATACCGCTTCCTCAATGTTGTGGCTGACCATCAAAATCGCTTTGGTAGGAATCTGACCGCCGGTCCACAATTCCAACAATTCGCCGCGCAGCGCCTCGGCGCTGAGGACATCCAGCGCGGAAAAGGGTTCATCCAGGCAGAGTAGTTCCGGTTCGGTGACCATGGCGCGGGCAAAGCCCACTTTCTGGCGCATTCCGCCGGACAGTTCGCGGGGATAGGCGTTTTCAAAGCCGTCCAGCCCCACCCGATCCAGAGCGTCTATGGCGCGGGTGGTACGTAAATCAGACGGAAGTCCTTTCACCTTCAGAGCTACGGTCACATTCTCCAACACCGTCAGCCAGGGGAAGAGGGCAAAGGTCTGGAAGACGATGGTGGCATGGGGATTGACGCCGGGCAACGGCCGTTTCCGATACAACAACGTGCCCGCTGTGGCCGGTTGCAGGCCGGTGATGATGCGCAGCAGCGTACTTTTGCCACAGCCAGACGGCCCCAACAAAGCCACAAACTCCCCTTCCCGCATGGTCAGGTTGATCTTTTCTACGGCCGTAAAGCGCCGCTCGCCACTGCCATATTGTTGTGAAATCTCGTTTAGTTCCAATAAGATCGGTTGTTCGTTCATGACTCCTGTCACTCCATACGATATTTTTCTTCGGCCAGCACATATAACCGCCGCCATACCAGCCGGTTAATCAACACCACCGCCAGCACCATGCTAAGCGTCGCCGCCAGCAGCAGGGCATAATCGCCGTTGGCTGTCGCCTCAGCGATGATGGCCCCAATCCCAACCACGTGCAACGTTTGCCCACCAAATTCCACATACTCGGCCACAATGCTGGCGTTCCAGGCGCCGCCGCCGGCGGTAATCGCCCCCGTCACCAGAAAGGGAAACAGCGCCGGCAAAATCAGCGTGCGCCAGCGATCCCAACGCGAAAGATGCAGCAAGGAGGCGGTGTATTTCAAATCCTGGGGAATGGCGCTGGCCCCGGCAATAATGTTAAACAGCAGGTACCACTGCGTGCCCAAGAGCATCAGCAGCACTGCTGCCAGATTCAGCCCCGCGGGCAAATTCAGGATAAAGAGCAGCAGCACCGGGAACAGCGCCGTCGCCGGAATGGAGGCGGCAACTTGCACCAATGGCTGCAAAACGGTCGCCAGCCGCCGGTTGGTGCCAATGGCCACCCCCACCGGCACCGTCCAGGCCAGGGCAATGGCCAGCGCCAGCAGCACCCGCAGCAGGGTGGCCAACAGCCCCAGGCCAATGCCTTGCCACTGCGCCAGGGGCAGCGAGAGCAGCACCAGCCCGGCGCGATAGAGACCCATGAGCAGCACCGCGCCAATCAGGATAGTCAACACCATACCGGGCCAGGAACGCTGCTGGGCGCCGGACACGGCCGTCCCCCGCACCGGAAAGCGGCGTACCATCTCCCCATCTACCCTTTCCAAGAGCGGCCTCACCAGGCGGCGGCCGACAAAATCGGCCAGCCGCCCACTGCGCCAGGCATTGTAAAACCAGGAAGTGGGCGGTTCGGCGTCTTCTACCATCTCCACCTTGAAACGGTCAGACCAGGCCAACAATGGCCGCCAGATAAACTGGTCGAGCAGGACAATGACCAGGACTAAGGTGGCGACGCCCCAAAAAATGGCCTGAAAGTTTTCCTGATTGGCCGCCTCGTGCAAATAAGAGCCAAGCCCTGGCAGGCGAAAGTCGCGCTGCCCAACGGTGAAACTCTCGGCGGCCATGAGGAAAAACCAGCCACCCGCCCAGCTCATCATGCTATTCCACACCAGGCTGATGGCGGCAAAGGGCAGTTCTAATGTGCGAAACTGCATCCAGTTATTCAGGCGGAAGATGCTGCTGGCTTCACGCAGTTCTTTGGGAATGGTGGTCAACGATTGGAACCAGGCAAAGGTCATATTCCATACCTGGCTGGTGAAGATAAGGACCACCGAGGCGATCTCGGCAGCGGCGTTTTCCGGCAAGAAGGCGCTGAGGCTGAGCAGCACCACCGGCAAGAAAGAGAGGATGGGCACACTTTGCAGCACATCCAACAGGGGCATCATCACTCGTTCGGCGCGGCGGTTATAGGCGGCAATACGGCCGTACACCAGCGTAAACAACAACGAGAGCGTGTAAGCGGCCGTCATCCGCCCCACAGACAGCGCCGCATACCAGGGCAGCGCCCGTGGCGCCAGGCTGATGGTTGGCCCGGTGATCACATCAGGCGCATTAAACGCCAACCGCGTTCCCAGATACAGCAGCGCCGCTACCAGCAGCAACGCCAGCACGTCGCCGGCCGCAAACGCCCGGCGCGAAGAGGTTGAACCAAAAATCGTTTTTTGCCACATACCGACCCCCTGTATGATCAATCATCCTCGTAGCGCACCAGCAGCACCCGCGGTTCCATTTCGTCCACAATGCGCGCCAGAGCATCCGGGGTCAGGCTGTCTACCAGCCTGGCGGCCTCGTCATCTTCTAGCTCCTCCAGAATGTCGGCTGAGTCGCCAGGAGACATCTGCGGCAGCAAAGCCGTCTGGTCTGCTTCATCCAGTTCGGCGAACAGTTCGGCTTGATCTGGTGACCGCAGCGACTCGATGAGCGCCACCGCGCCGGCGAGATCATCTTGCTCCAGTTGGTCGCGCACCCGCACCAACACATCGTCAAGGGTTGTTTGCAACAAGGGTCACCTCCAGGTTAATCGTTCCCTGGAGGCGAAAGGGAACCTGCCAACCAGGGGAGTTTATTCAGTTGACAGGGCTGGCAGCGGTTCGGGACTACTGCCAGGCTCAGAAGATTGGTTCATGTTCCTTTTTCGGCTCATCACATAGAGTCTGGGTAAGGTCATCATTCAAGATTTGCCGCCAAAATTATAGTCCTAACCAGATGAGGGGCAACTAATTGGCAACTAATACAGCAATTCGAAATATGACAGAACCCGGCGATTAAAATCACGGCTACAAGCGGCAAAGCCCGCCTTCGTGGGCTGTATGCCAGTCGGCGAAGGCCGACTTTGCCTCTTGTTGGTGCAGATTTATCTGCCGCCGCAAGCCAAATTTTGAATTGCTGCAACTAATATGGTAATTTGAAATTTGGCTGGTGGAAAATTCATTTCCATAAGAGAATGGCGGCAACTAATTAGTACATATTCTGCGGCGTGATACGTGATCAAAAGTCTCACGCATCACACATCACGCAGAGCAACGTAATAGGCATGAGCGGCATAGCGGCGGGCCAGTTTTGCCAATACCTGCTCCACCGGCGCCACCAGCGGCGTCAGTTTTTCCATAAACGGCAGGTGGTCGGGCAGAACTTCCCACAGCCAGAAAAGAACGCTGTACTGTTCCGCCTTTTCCACACGGAAACCTTCGTCGGCCAACTGCTGTTGCAGTTCGGCGAAATAAAACGGGGCGTTGATCTCATCTCCTAACCAGCGCGGGTAGAGGCGACGGCCGTAGCGAATCACCGGATTATCCTCTACCGTCTCCACCAGAAACAGTGTACCGCCCGGCTTCAGGCAGCGGCGTACTTCGCGCAAGGCCTGGGCCACGTCGCCAATGTGGTGCAGCACGTGCTGGATATAGATGACGTCAAACGTCCCGGCGGCAAAGGGCAGCGCCAACCCGGAAGCAATGGCGACCGGGCCATGATGGGCCGCCAGCGCCACCCGTTCGGGAACCACGTCAATACCAAAGGGGTGACGGCCGTACTGCCCAAACCGGCTCATATTCCACCCCGCCGCGCAGCCCAAATCCAGAATCAACTGCGAAGTTGGTCGCTGCATCACCCCCTTTTCCACAGCAAAATAAGGCAGCACCTTATACCGGCTGGGCGACCAGTTTTCGCCAAAGGTAACGGGTTTGCGATAGTCCATTTTTCGTGATGCGTGATGCGTGAACCGTCGGATTACAGGTCACGGATTACGGATAACGCCTCCTCAATAATCCGCTGCTCGGCGGCACGGCCGTCCATGCCGTGCCATTGGTACAACTGTTCGGTCAGCAGGGCGTAGGGCGGGAAGCCCTGGGCGGCCTGCGCGCGGCTGTGCAGCCAGTTGGCGGCATCGGCGGCGGACAGCCTGGTGAGCGTCTGCCCATCGGCGGCGAGGGCGTACACGGCCGTCAACCGCGCCGACGGGTCAATTTCCACCTGAGGCAGCAGGCGGGTGATGGCAATTTTGGGCGGCGGCAGCAATCGCTGCAAATAAATGTTGAACGTGGCCGCCGGCCAGCGGCGCTGGCTCAATTGGATGCCCGTTTGCCGCCCGCCCTGGGAATAGAGCAGATTTTGCAGCCACAGCCGCCCGCGCTGCCCCGGTGACAGCGCCAGGTGAGGCCCCAATACACGCAGTACCTCTCGCGTCACCGTCACCGGTTTGGGAAAGGCGTAGACACGGCCGTCGGCCGCCAGAATCACAAAATCATCTGCCAGAAAATGGCTGCCCGCCAACACCTTTTGCAGCGCCATTTCTGTCTTGCCCCGCTCGGCAGCGGGCACAATCAACTGCGCCTGCCCCGCTTCGGCCACACAACTGCCATACACCAGGGCACATTCCCGGCGGGTCAGCGCCCAACGCAGCACTGGCTCCAGCACCGATTTATACAGGGCATAGGGGGCGTGCGCCAGCGCCGGGGAAATGACAATTTCGGTATAGTCGCCGGGCATGATGGCCACGCCGAAACCAAAACGGCTCAGCCGCTCATCATAGGTAATCGCGCCGGGCTGCGGGCTGGGCGTACCCAGCCGATCCACACGCAGGGCCACATCCACGTGGGGCAGCGGCAGCGCCGTTTCAAACCAGGCCAGTTCCGGCAGCCGCACCTGCGATTCCAGGCGCAACAGGCCATGCAGATCATAACGGAACAGGCCGGACTGCCACATCGTCAGGCCGCCCCGCGAGAAGACCCACTGTTCAGAGACGACATAGCGCGCGCCGCCTTCAATGAGTACGGCCGTCAACCCCGCCACCCACAACGGCCATTGCCACACCCCCACCAACAGCGCCAGCAGCGGCAGCCGCACCAACAGCAGTGAAAGCTGGTTGCGCAGCCAGAAGCGCCGCCAGGAAGGCCAGCCGGCCACGGGATGGCCGCCGCCCAACACCCACTTTTCGGTGACGGCAAAACGCAGCCAGATGAACAGTTCGGCAGCCAGAATGGCTGCCAGCCAGTAGGGGGTGAAGGAGGTGAGGAAGAGGAACACGGCCGTGTCCAACACCACACTGCCCGCCGCCACCAGGATCAGCCGGGGAAAGGATTGGTTAGCAGTAGCTCGCAGCCGCACCAGGTGGCGAAAAAAGCGCATCCCCTCGCGGAAATCGGCTTTGCTGTCCCCTTCGTGGCGCGGCGCAAAATCAAAATGACATTCAGAGACACGCAGCCCCGGACAGCGAATCAAAATTTCTAGCAAAATTTTGAACCCATCGGGACGCAGCGCCTCCACATCTATGGCCGACCGCCGCACCAGAAACAGCCCGGTCAGCGGGTCGGAGACGTTTTTGAGCAGGCGGGGGAACCACATACGCGCCAGCAGGGTGAGCGCCTGCGAGGTTAGCGCCCGTTTGCGGCTGAGGCCAAGCGGCCCCCAACGCCCCGCTTTACGGCTGCCCACCACTACGTCAGCGCCCGCTTCTTGTGCCCGTGCCAGCAGCACCGGGATCATTTCCGGCGGGTGCTGCAAATCGGCGTCCATGACACAGAGCCATTCGCCCTGGGCGGCGCGAAAGCCTTCCACTACGGCCCCGCTCAAGCCGTTATGCTGCGCCGGGGGGCGGGCAATAAGGTGGATGGGGAAAGGGGAGGTCACGGCCGTAGCCGCAATGATCTGCGCCGTCTCATCGGTGCTGTCGTCCACAAACAGGACGCTAAAGGGGGCGTCGCCCAACGCCGCCGCCAACCGGTTCAGCAGTGGCGCGATATTGGCCGCCTCATTGCGCGTGGGCACGATGATGGTCAGCGGGGCGGCATGGGAAGGGGGCATTGGGGATTGGGAGATTGAGAGGCTGAGAGATTGGGTAATCTCCTAATCTCCCAATCTCCATTCCTTTACCGATACTTCTCCCGCAGGGCACGTTCCACCTGGCGTTCGGTGTCTCGTTTGGCGAGAGAGTCGCGTTTGTCGTGCAGTTTTTTGCCGCGCGCCAGGGCAATTTCGATTTTGGCACGGCCGTCTTTCAGATACAACATGGTGGGTACACAGGTGAGGCCCTTCTGCTGTAAGCTGTCCAAAATGTGGCTGATTTCGCGCCGTTTGAGCAGCAGTTTACGCGGCCGTACCGGGTCATGGTTTTCACGGTTGCCGTGTTTGTATTCGGCAATATGCGCTTCCACCAGCCACAATTCGCCATCCCGCGCCTGGATGTAACTGCGCTGCAAACTCACCTGGTTATTGCGAATGGATTTAATCTCCGTCCCTAGCAGCACCAGCCCGGCCTCGTACTTCGTCAGGAGTTCATATTCAAAGTTGGCCCGTTTGTTTTGGGCGACGATTTTTTTGCCAACTACCTTCATGGGCGTGATACGTGATGCGTGATGCGTGATGCGCCATTTCACGCATCACGCATCACGGTCTATTCTCCATTCAAAATGTACTCAATCGCCCGCTGCAACTGAATGTCTTCTTCCGCGCCGAACTCCATGGGGATTTCGATGTCGGGGGTGACACCTTCTTTGTCAATGGTGTTGTTAGCGGGTGTGTACCAGCGGGCAATGGTCACGCGCAGTTCGGAGCCATCTGACAGTTCGTGAACCTGCTGCACGGAACCTTTGCCAAAGGTGGTTTCGCCAATGAGGATGGCACGGCCGTGATCCTGCAATGCCCCGGCTACAATTTCCGATGCGCTGGCGCTGCCGGGATTGACCAGGACGACCAAGGGAATCGTCTCGGCAATATCGCCATTATCGGCGCGGAAGGTCTGGTCTAAGCCATTGCGGTTGCGTTCAAACAATACCACGCTGTCCGGCAAGAAGAGGTCGGCCACGGCCACCGACTGGTTGAGAAAACCACCGGGATTATCACGCAAGTCAAAAATGAGCGCCTGGGGATTTTGGGCCAGCAGTTCTTCCAGCGCGGCCAATGTTTTTTGCACGGCCGTCTGGTTAAACTCTTGCAGGTGGATGTAGGCAATATCGTTCTCCAACATACGGTATTCGACGGTGGGAATTTCAAAACGGACGCGGGTAATGGTGAATTCCAACGGTTCAGTTTCACCTTCACGCTGGACTAACAAGGTAACATCTGTACCCCGCGGCCCCCGTACCAGCAAAATTACCTCATCAAAGGAGACGCCTTCCATAGACTGCCCATCCACACCAATGATAATGTCGCCGGGCAGCAAGCCTGCTTTTTCGGCCGGTTGGTTAGGAATGGGGCGCACAATCTCAAACTGTCCCTGTTCATTTTCGCGCACAAACGCGCCAATGCCTTCGACGGCGCCGGCAGCATCCTGGCGCATACGCTCGGCCACATCAGGCCGGACGAAGCGGGTAAATTCGTCACCCAACGTGCGCAGCGAGCCTTCGATGGCGGCGTACAGCACATCCTCATTAGGCGGCACGTCCCCATCATACTGCTGCTCCACCAACTGCCACGTTTCATAGAACACGTCAAAGGTAATGTCGTCAGGGTTGCCGGGCGGCACGGCCACAGGTGCGCTGCTCTCAGTTGTATCTCCGGCCATGCCATCGGCAGGCGCCACCACTTCGCGGGTCACTTCCACTTCGCGGGTCACTTCCACCGTTTCTGTCACCGTCTCAGTAATTGTTTCTGTGATCGTCTCCGTGACGGTTTCTGTAATGGTTTGGGTGATGGTTTCCGGGGTGGCGGAGGCACGGCCGGCCACATACCCACCACCAGCCGACCCCAACGCCAGTACCACCCCCAACACCACCAGAACGATGATGAGCGTTTTGTTTGTTTGTTTTTCGTTTGAATCCGTAGACATATCCTTTGTTCCTCAAGTTTAGTGAACCGGGTGATGAGGGCCACGCCACATCAATGATTAACTGGAGCTTTATCAAAAAGGGTTAGCTGTGACATAACCACAGGCTGCTTTTCCTCGTAAAAAGCACCAAAATTTGTGATGAGCGCCTCAAGCATGGGGTTACGGTTATCTTCCTTTGCCCCCACAAAATAAAAATGCTCTCTGGTCAAGATGTTATATCTATCCCATATCATGCTAATAAACTCATTTGTCCTGTACTCATTACTGTGCCAGGTAGAAAGAATGAATCTGGCTTTTGTATCGGAAAGAAGTTCGGCCAATCGTCTTTCTTGTTTTTCATCCCAGCCATTAAAATAATCGGTGTGACGGCCAATATATGGCGGGTCACAATACAGCAAATCGCAGTCGCTTGCTTCAGCAATAGTAACGGCATAATCCTGGCAGCGAAAATCATAATCCCCCACCTTACAAGCATCAGCCACAGCCTGAACCTGATTGCTAATTTTTGTGATATATGCCTGAGCAAAACGATTAGGCTTGTGACAAAAAGGAACATTAAACTTGCCATTCTGGTTAAAACGGATCATGCCGTTGAAACAGGCCCGGCTCAGAAAAAGGAAATCTAACGGGTTTCCCTCCTGATTGAATCTGTCACGAACAGTGTAGTAATACTCACCCTCGGAATGGAGTAATTTTGTACCTTCTTCCTCCAAAAACCGCCTGGTATTAGCTGCTGTGATATTACCTGAGGCAATAGCTTGATAGAAGTTAATCAGATGCGGGTTTGAGTCGGCAAGGATCGCTTTACGCGGTCTCACGTTAAAGGCCACAACACCTGACCCCATAAATGGCTCAAGCCAACGGCCGTGAAAATCAGAGGGCACAATTGCTTTTATCCAGGGAACAAGCCTGGTCTTAATCCCCTGACATTTGATAGGGGGGACAACTGTTCTATTCATGCTCATGGCCGATTATTCCTGCCCACAATGAGCGACGGATCGCCCCCACGATATTTCACAAAGTCCACAAGAGATGTAATCTTTCTGGTCTTCCCATCGGAACTTCGGACTGTTATCTTGCCGTAATTCATCCAACAATCATCAAACCACTCTTCGCCCAACCTGGCAAACATGCCATTACCTGACAGGATATCTTCTATGCGTTGGATACTGCCAATGTTAGCAGTATTTCCAGAACCACTTTTATCGCCAGCAATTGTCCATTTCTCGGCTACAAAAAACTGGATGTTGGAAATCACAGAGACAATGGAATGGAGTTCTTCAATTGGGCGCGGCGCAATCTCGCCAGATTTCCCGCTGCTGGCGCGGTCGTAGATGACCCCCAAACAAAAGTGACCGGCATAACTACCATAGGGGAACTGAACGTTTTTGCCACTTGTGCGATCTTCAAAATATCTACCATGGGAACCGAGAGTAAACCCATTGCATAACCAGGGCTTGTCAGACAGGCGATAGGTTGTCTTGAAATCCACCGCAAACTTGATCGATTCATTGCTTTTAGAAAGGAATGAGATGTCTGGATAGTAATTCTGGTGGTCAGTCAGGACAATTGCAAACCCATTTGAGTCGGCAAAAGCGAGAATTCTGGGAAGAAGATGGATCTCTAAAATCTTTGAAACGATTTTAGTATCTGATGAAATCGTATAAACATTTCTGAAAACATCCACAAAACCTTTCACACGCCATTGACCGTCATCTGTACTTACATAGTCATGGAGAGTGTCCACAAACCCTTTCAGCAAGGTTTCAAATTCCGCTTTGGTTAACATCAATCTACTTTTGTAATTCCTGAATGGCCTGGTTGAGGACGGCATCACGGCCGTTATCCACATCTTCTTGTGTCACCGTCACCAGCACATCCGGTTGTAATCCCTGTTGGTCAAGTTGGTGACGGTTGGGTGTGAACCAGCGCGAGGCGGTCACATGCACCGACGAACCATCGCTCAGGTCATAGACCAACTGCACCGAGCCTTTGCCATAGGTGGGGCTGCTGCCCACCAGGATAGCCCGTTCGCGGTCTTGCAGCGCCCCGGCCAAAATCTCGGAAGAACTGGCACTGCCACCATCCACCAATACTACCAGCGGGATGTCTGGCGCCAGGGTATCGGCCGTGGCATTATAGACCTTTTCGCCTTCACCGCGTGTTTGCTGATACAAAATGGGGCCTTCGGTCAGAAACAGGTCGGCCAATTCCACAGCCGCATCTAGCAGCCCACCGCCATTACTGCGCAAATCCAAAATCAGTTTTTCGGCCCCTTGCGCCTGCAAAGCAGTAATGGCTTGTGTGACCTCATTTTCACTTTCACCGCTAAAGCGGGTTAGTTGAATGTAGCCGATGGTGTCATCTTCGGCCAGCAGCCGATAACTGACCGAGGGGATGAGAATGTCGCCCCGCTCCACGCGAACATCAATTGGTTCTGTTGTGCCAATATGCCGCACCGTGAGTACCACCACCGTCCCTTTTTCGCCGCGAATCAGGTCGGCTACTTCTTGCACGGTCATGTCTGGGGTGATGGCACGGCCGTCTACCGCCAGCAGCACATCCCCCGTTTCAATACCCGCCATCTCCGCCGGGTTGCCCGGTATCGGCTCCAGGATAATGTCGCCTCCTTCTTCCGGGCGCGTCAGGGAAGCGCCAATGCCGCCGTATGTGCCTTGCAACGATTGGCGCTCCTGTTCCCGCGCCACCGGCTCCACAAAAAAGGTGTAGGGATCATTCAGCATCCCCATGGCCCCACGAATGGCAGCATACGTCACTTGCTGAGACGAAGGCAGGTCGCCTAAAAAGCTGGATTCCACATACCCCCACGCTTCCCCAAACAACCGGAAGTCGTCATTTTGGGCGGCCAGCACAGGCACGTCACGCTGCATTTCCACAAAGTCATTGGTGAAATAGCCGGCCACAAAGGCGCTGGCAGCTAACAACACCAGGAGCATGAGAGCTAATATATTTTTCATCCGGTTGGACATATGGTTATCCAGAAAGGGTTGAGATTAGATTCGGGCGATTTTAACACAGGTGTTCGGTGTGACAATCTACGCTATAATCAAACTCATATCAGGGAGACCAGACCGGGCAGAAAAACGCCGCTCGCCCCAGACTGTCTGGTATAAAAACCGTTCGTAGTAGGCGATTTATCGCCTTCTCTGGGCGATAAATCGCCCACTACGAACCTATCATTTCTTTCTTTTGGCGCTGGGTTGTTGATGAAACGATTCTGGTTTATTTTGCTATTGGTCACGGCCGTTATCCTCATGGCCTCTCCAGCGATCCCGGCACACGCCACGCCCGCCCGCCAGGAAGCCACACCTGTACCCCCCCCGGACCTGCCCGCCGAAGCCATTCGCCTGTGGTCACAAATGAGCGTGGCCGAGCGGGTGGGGCAGCTTTTTCTGGTGACATTTACAGGCGACCAGGTCTTGCCAGAAGACGCCATCGCCGACTTGATCCTGAACTACCATGTGGGTGGCGTGGTATTAAACCGGGAGAACGATAACATCACCGGCTACGGCCGTCCCGCCGACGCCCCCACCCAGGTTGCCACCCTCACCAACCAACTGCAATCGTTGGCCCTACGCGGTACGCCTGCTTTTACCAACACAGCCACCATTGACCTCGGTTTGTTAGGCGAAAGTGAAGACCATGCCGGTATCCCCCTGCTCATCGCCCTCAACCAGGAAGGGGACGGGTATCCCTTTACCCACCTCTTTAACGGGCTGACGGAAACCCCCAGCAATATGACCGTGGGCGCTACCTGGCGGCCCGGCAGCGCCCAGACAGTGGGCCAGGTGGTGGGGCAAGAATTAGCCAGCGTGGGGGTGAATATGCTGCTTGGCCCGGTGCTGGATGTGCTGGAAAAGCCAGCCACCACCGGCAATGATCTGGGGGTGCGTTCTTTTGGCGGTGATCCTTATTGGGTGGGGCTGATGGGGCAGGCCTATACCGCCGGTGTGCATGAGGGCAGCAACGGCCGTATCGCCGTCATTGCCAAACATTTCCCCGGTTTTGGCGCCAGTGACCGCCCGCTGCAAGAAGAAATCCCCACCGTGCAAAAGGGGTTGGCCGAGTTAGAAAGGGGAGAATTGATTCCCTTTGCGGCAGTCACGGGCGGCGCCGGCACACCGGCGCAAAGCGTAGACGGGCTGCTGACAACCCATATTCGTTACCAGGGGTTTCAAGGCAATATCACCGCCGCCACCAACCCCGTCAGCCTGGATCCCCAGGCATTGACGGCATTGATGCAGCGGCCGAGTTTCAGCAGTTGGCGGCAAAATGGCGGGGTGATGGTGTCTGACAGCTTGGGCGCACGGGCCATCGTCCGTTTTTATGATGATACAGGCCAGGAATTTCCACACCGGGTTGTGGCCAAAGATGCGTTTCTGGCGGGCAATGACCTGCTCTATCTGCACAATTTTGCCCTGAACGGTGCGCCCTATGCCACCCAACTGGCGAATATGCAAGACGCCATGCGCTGGTTCCAGGAACGGTATGAAACGGACACGGCGTTTCAGGCACAGGTAGACACGGCCGTGCTGCGCATCTTGCAGCTAAAACTTCGCCTCTATGGGGGAAACTTTTCACCGGAAAATGTGCTGCTGGCGGAAACGGCCGTGTCCCCACCCACCACCCATACCACCGCCATGATGGACGTGACCCAAAACGGCCTCACGCTCATCTCTCCCAGCGCCGATGTACTGGCCGAACGGCTGCGACCACCTGGCCCCAACGAGCAAATTGTCATCTTCACCGATTTACGGCAGGGGCAGCAATGTTCCACCTGCCCGGCGCAGCCATTGATTGGCCTGACAGCCATTCAAGACCGGATTCTGGCGCTGTATGGGCCGCAGGCCAGCGGGCAGGCGCGCCCGGAACAAATCACCAGCTACTCGTTTGCCGATCTAAACGCATTCCTGGCTGCCGGATCAACACCGATTGTGTATAACGCCGTACCAATCACGCCAACCCTGTCCCCCACCCTGCCGGAAGAAGAACTGGCGACAGAAGAAGGTACGGCCGTGCCCTATCCCACCGCCACCCCGCCCCCTGGCTATCTAGTACAGGAATCCCTGCGCACCGCCAATTGGGTGATCTTTGCCTTGTTGTCCAACGATGCCCAATCTCAGGTACTCAGTGATTTTTTAGCACAGCGGCCCGATCTGGTGCGCAATCATCATCTCATCGTTTTTGCCTACAACACCCCCAATTTTCTGGACACTACCGAAATCACCCAACTCTCCGCATATTATGGTCTCTTTAGCAAAACAACCGCCGCCATAGACGCCTCGGTACGTGCCCTGTATCAAGAGCTGCCACCACGCGGCGCCGCGCCGGTGAACATAGATGCCGTTGGTTACAATGTGGCCGCGCGCACCCAGCCCGACCCCACCCAGATAATACCGCTGCGCTACATTGCCGGTGATGAGGCTATTGAATCTTCAGCCGAAACAGACCCCCTACCCGTATCGGTGGGTGACTCGCTGCGGCTGCAAGCCGGGGTGATTGTAGACAGCAATGGCAACCCGGTGCCAGACAATACCATTGTCCGTTTTGTTGAGTGGGACCGCGTGGGTGGTGGGCGCAGCATATTGGCCGAAGTGCCCACGCGCAACGGGCTGGCGCAGTGGGATTATGTGTTGGAAACACGCACGGAAGGAGGCAAATTCCGCATTGGTGTGACGGCCGGGAACGCCCTGATTTCGCAGGAGTTGGATATTACCGTGAGCAATAATGCCCAGGGTGAAGCCCAGGTGCGCATCATTGACCCCACACCGGCCCCCACCAATACCCCATCACCAACGGCTACCCCCTCACCCACCAGCACACCGACACCATCGCCCACGTTGACGCTGACGCCCACCTCATTGCCCCTGCCGCCAGAAACGGTGGAACCGGTCATTCAAATTGAACTATCGGAACTGCTGACGCTGGTGACGATGTCGGTGGGGCTGATGTTTGTGGCCGTCACGGCCGTTATTGGCAGCCGTCGGTTACGTATGGAACCGGCGCAGCAGATTGGTTGGCCGTTGTGGGGCATGGTCGGCGGCCTGTTACTGTATTTGTATGTATTGTTGGGGTTGCCGGGCACGGCCGTGTTCAGCAACCTGGGCGCCTGGGCCGGCCTGGCCTCCACCCTGCTGGGCGGCCTGGCCGGGCTGGTGGTTTATCGGGTGAGAGTGAGCAGGTGAGGGGGTAAACAATTACCCAATTACCCAATTACCCAATTACCGATTACGGAGTAAAGTATGGCAGCAATCACCAGAGGGCTTGAGGCCGAGGCGTATGACCGGCAGTATAGCGATAAAGAGTTGGTGCGGCGGATGGGGTCTTATTTCCGGCCTCACCGACGCAAGATCATCATCATCATGATTGCGCTGACGCTGATTGCTGCCGCGAATGCGGCCGTACCACTGCTGGTGGCCTGGGCCGTTAACCTGATGACCACTGCCGATAGCAGCAGCCTGGGGCCGCTGTTGGTAGGCGCGGTGCTTGCCCTGGGCATTGCCATTTGGGCCTTTAACTGGGTGCGTCGTCTATTGATGGTGGAAGTGGTGCAAGATGTGGTGCTGGCTATGCGCCAGGATGCCTTTGCCGCCGCCGCCCGCCAGGATATGTCGTTTTACGACGAATTCAGTTCGGGGCGGGTGGTCAGCCGCATCACCAGCGATACACAGGAGTTTGGCGAAGTGCTGATGCTCAGCGCCGATGTACTCAATCAACTGGCGGTGGCCGTTATTCTGATCGCCATTTTGTTTACCATCGAGTGGAAATTGACGCTGGCGGTGTTGATTATGGCCCCGTTTGTTACCCTGGTGGCGTTGGGCTTTCGTGGCCTGGCGCGGCGTACTACGCGGCAGGGTACACGGGCGATGGGGGAAGTGAATAAATCCATCCAAGAAGCGGTGACGGGCATCCGCGTGGCAAAAAATTTCCGCCAGGAGCAGGCAATTTATGAGGCGTTTGGCGAGATTAACCAACAGGCGTATGGCATTAACGTGCGGCGCGGTTTTGTGCTGGCCAACATTTTCCCGGTGTTGAACGCGCTGGCAGGAGTGGGCACGGCCGTGATCATCTATTTTGGTGGTCTGGCAGCCGTAGCCGGGGCCATTAGCGCCGCCGCCTGGTATCTGTTCATCAGCACCGTTGACCGCTTCTGGTTCCCCGTGACCAATCTCTCCGCCTTCTGGAGCCAGTTCCAGGCGGGGCTGTCGGCCACGGAACGGGTGTTTGCGCTGATGGATGTGGAAACGGCCGTGACCCAAACCGATAATCAACCCGTCCCCCCTTTGCGCGGGGAGATCGCCTTCCAAAATGTCTCCTTCCGCTACTCGGCGCAGGAGCAGGTGTTGGACGATTTTTCGCTGACCATTGCCCCCGGCGAGAGTGTGGCCCTGGTGGGGCATACCGGGGCGGGCAAGTCCAGCATTATCAAACTGACCGCCCGTTTTTATGAATTTCAGGAAGGGGAGATTCTGATTGACGGCCATGACATCCGCACCCTTAACCTGCACGATTTTCGCCGCCAGTTGGGGATTGTCTCCCAGGTGCCCTTTTTGTTTGCGGGCACGGTGGCGGAGAATATCCGTTACGGCCGTCCGGAGGCCAGCGACGCCGCCATAGAAGCCATAGCCCGGCAAATTGGCGACGGTGAATGGCTGGAAACATTGCCCGACGGTCTGCTGAGTGACGTGGGCGAGCGCGGCAGCCGCCTTTCGTTGGGGCAGCGGCAGTTGGTGGCGCTGACGCGTGTGCTGCTGCAAGACCCACGCATCTTCATCCTGGACGAAGCCACCGCCAGCGTGGACCCCTTCACAGAGTCCCAAATTCAGCAGGCGCTTCACCTGATTATGGGCCAGCGCACCTCCATCATCATCGCTCACCGCCTCTCCACCGTGCGCGCTGCCGACCGGATTGTGGTGCTGCAAAAAGGGCGCATCATCGAGCAGGGCAGCCACGAAGGGCTGATGGCCCAAGGCGGCCATTACGCCGAACTATACGACACCTACTTCCGCCACCAATCCACCGAATACCTGCAAAGTTTGGGCCAGTGGCGGGCAACGGTAAAAAAGAATTAAAAAATAGGAGGGGAGGCTTTAGCCGACGAGTTGTCGGCTAAAGCCTCCCCTCCTTTGGGACATTCGTTTGTTAGAAAAACCCGACCTGGCCGATGATAGGATCGCCACCTGTTTGCAGGCAGCATACGGTGTGCCGGCCACCCAGGTTTTGTTTCTGCCATTGGGTGCGGATGAGAACACGGCCGTTTATCACATCCTCACCAACACCACCACCTACTTCTTGAAACTGCGCTCAGGCGTCTTTGATGAAACCTCGGTGCTGCTGCCCAAATTTCTAAGCGACCAGGGTATCCAGCAAATTATTCCCCCGTTGGCAACCAATACGGGTCAGCTTTGGGCCGACCTGGCTGGCTTCAAGACCATCCTCTATCCCTTCATAAACGGACAGAACGGGTATGAACGGCCGTTAACCGACGACCACTGGCGCGAATTGGGGGCCACGCTGCGGCAGATTCATACGGCCGTGATCCCCCCCACCCTCGCCCACTTCATCCGCCGGGAGACGTTTTCGGCGCAGTGGCGCGATGTGGTGCGAGTGGCGTTGGCGGAGTGGGTCACGGCCGTGTACGATGACCCCGTTGCCCGCGACTGTGCCGCCTTTTTGCAGAGCAAACGGGCACAAATTACCAAACTGGTTACACGAACTCAGCAGTTAGCCAGGACGTTGCGGGCAGAGATGCCCGCTTTTACACTATGCCATGCAGACCTTCATGCTGGGAATGTGCTGCTTAACGACCAGGCGTTTTATGTGGTGGATTGGGATACGCTGCTGTTTGCGCCCAAGGAGCGGGATTTAATGTTTGCGGGGGCGGGATTGTTTGGCAACGGCCGTAGTTCGGCAGAGGAAGGGAGGTTGTTTTACCAGGGGTATGGAGAGACGGAAGTCAATCTCGCGGCTCTGGCCTATTATCGGCGCGAACGCATCATCGAAGACATCGCCATCTACTGTCAACAACTGCTGCTGACCCATGACGGCGGCGCCGACCGGGCACAATCACTCTACTATCTGAAATCCAACTTTCAACCCGGCAGCACCATTGAATTGTTGAAAGATCAAGAGATTTAATGTCTCAATCTCTTAATCTCCCAATCTCTTCTCACAGCCCCGTAACCGGTAGGCGGTCCAATCCGCGAAACAGCACACCAGGTCGCCAGACCAGTTCATCAGGGGGGACAGCCAATTGCAAATCAGGAAAGCGGGTAAACAAAGTTTGCAGCCCAATTTGTCCTTCCAGGCGGGCTAACGGCGCGCCCAGGCAATAATGGATGCCGTGCCCAAACCCCAGATGTTTGTTATCGGCGCGGGTCACATCTAGTTCGTCGGGGTCAGTGAAGTAGGCGGCGTCCCGATTAGCCGAGGCCAGGGAGACACGCACTACATCGCCACGCCGCATAGGGTGGCCTTTGAAGGTAAAGTCCGCCCGCACCCAGCGGGTGGTGGAGGTTTCCACGGGACCATCATAGCGCAGGAGTTCTTCCACGGCCGTGCCCCATACGGCCGTGCCCCACCCCCCTTCATGCGCCCGCAACCAGGCCAATTGCGCCGGATGTTGCAGCAGCGCCAGCACCCCATTACCGATCAGGTTCACCGTCGTCTCATGTCCCGTTACCAGCAGCAGCGCCACCATACTGGAAAGTTC
>CAADGU010000584.1 GCA_900696625.1 uncultured Chloroflexota bacterium
ATTTCGGGAATCTGGTGCAGGGCATAAAGATCGCCGGGTGAGAGCAGGTAGCGGGCGTCGCCGAGTGGGCGCAGCTGGTCATCCACCATCAATTCATAGGGCAGGCGGCACGCCTGGGCGCATTGGCCGCGATTGGCGCTGCGCCCGCCCCACGCTTCGGAGGAGAAACATTGCCCGGAGTAGGAGACGCAGAGCGCGCCATGCACAAAGAGTTCCAGTTCACAGTCCGTTTGGGCGCGAATCTGGCGCACTTCGTCCAGCGACAGTTCCCGCGCCAGCACCACCCGGCTGACGCCAAACCGCTGCGCCAGGCGAATCCCGGCCACGTCGGTAATGCTCATTTGGGTGCTGCCGTACAGGGGCAAATCAGGCGCGATCCGGTGCGCCAGTTGGGTGATGCCCACGTCTTGCACAATGATGGCGTCTGTGCCGGCGGTGGCGATGGCGGCTATGGTTTGCGCCGCTTCACTCAGTTCGTGGTCGAAGATGAGGGTGTTGAAAGTGACGTAGCCGCGCACGCCGCGCCGGTGCAGGGTTTGCATCACGTCGGGTAGTTCGGAGAGGGCGAAGCCCACTTTGGCGCGGGCGGTGAAATGTTTGAGGCCGAAGTAGACGGCGTCGGCGCCGGCTTCGATGGCGGCCTGCAATTGCGGCCAATAACCCGCCGGACTCATCACTTCCGGCTTGTGGGGATGCGTGGGTTCATTCATAACCGCAGAGTGTAGCAGATATGGTCGAGAAGTGAGACATCTGATTCTTGCAAAAATCGGATGTCTGCTGTTGACGCTGCTTTGCCTGTCTACTATGCTTTTTGCCAGATGGAAATTCTGCATTTCATGACAGAGTATGAAGTTGAAAACTGGTGGTATATGGAGGCGTTGGTGAAAAAGGTATGATCAAAACATTTGAAGAAGCGCGTTTGTTGGTTCGGGAATTGCAGATTTGTACGATTTTTGAAAGTTCAAAAAGTGGGCTGCCCTCGCTTTGGGAGTATGTTGATTTACCGGAAAAGCAGTCAGGAGAGGAAGGGTGGGGAGAAAAGATTACGGCCGTTTGGGATTGGAAGAATCGTCTGCCGGCCACGTTTCCTGATGAGATTTTCTATGGCAAAATGAAAGGGGGCTTTGCGGTGTTGATGACGATGGGGTATTTGCGAGATTTCCATTTTGCATCATGTCACCGTAGTATCGCCCAACTGAATCCGTTAGCAGCGTATATTTTTGAGAAGATTCGCAATGAGCCATGGGAGACGACGGCGCTGCGCGATGAGGTGATGGAAACGTATGGCTGTTCTAAAAGCCAGTTTGATACGGCGTTGAAGAATCTTCAGATTTCATTGAATGTCGTTCGTTCCAATGATCCGGGGGTTGATCGCGATACCTGGCTGCCCTTTCAGGAGATTTATCCAGACATTTGGCAGCTGCATGTCGTGGAGGATTGAGTAGGGTGGGGCGCGCGTATGGCCGGTGACACTGCGGCAAGTGGCCCGCTGCGCCCTGGCCGACTAGCCGCAACTGCTGGAGGCGTTGGAAATCACCACCCCCTAGTCGTTCAACCGCCTGCACCTCAGACATCCGATTTTTGAAAAATCGCATGTCTCTCCGCCCATTCTTGACGCCACATTTTTCTTCGCTATTCTCTTTCCTTCATGCAAGTTTGACGTGGACTGTCGTATTGAATGAATAAGATGGCATTAGCTTGTTGATAGAGGCAAAAATGGATTGGAAAGATTTTCGCAAAAGGTATAGCTTTTTTTTAGCTTCGATACAGCAAACCGAGTTGATTTTCTACCATGCTGCCAAAGCTATTCCTGATGATCCGACCAAAATTCAAGAAGATACTAAAGTAGAAACACCGTTTCTGGTAAATTTTTTTAGGCGGTCATTCCATGAAGTGTCAGGAGGTTATCGCACTGACCATATGCTTCTCGATATTGAACCAGTGATTCACATTGTATTTGATGGCCGAAAGGCTCGGATACTGGCGTATCATGAGTTGACAATGATAATGGCCCACCTTGAAGCATTCATAACAGACACATTGCGTACTATCTGGCTACTAAATCCTTCAATTTTGGAAGTTACCCCATCAGGGAAAAAGGCATTAAATGAGTATAGTACCTCTGCCTTGTCCTCTCTAAACTCAGAGTATCTCGAAAGAATATCAGACAAAGCAATATGGGAGTTGATAAGAAAAAGCCCAGATGCATATTTGAGTTACTTCGTAAATACGTTGTCATTACCTATCAAGACTGATGATAGACTTCTGTATCGAGCTGATCTCGACAGAAACGCCATTGTTCATAACGGGGGCATTATTACTCAGGACAAATACATTGATAAACTGAATGATAAAGAAAAGCGAGGACTGATTGTCGGTGAACCAATTTCGATAACTTCCGACTACATCACTCAAATATCCAACTTGGTTCAAAGTCTTGGAGAAGCAATCTTCGAGGAAGTTTCTAAGAAATATTTTGGGGTAAGCAAACCGTTGGCAGAAAATGAAAAGGTAGTCAAAAGAGAGATTCGGGCCAAAGAACGCAATCCGCTAGAAGATGTTGCATCTCAAGCCATTGCCAATGTAGGAGGACCTGAAAAGGCAGCATCGGATCCTCAAAGAGCGAAAGCTGAAATGGTTCGACTAAAGATGGAACGCAGTAAGAAAGACAACCAAAAGTGATTTTCAACTTGTTTTTCGCTCCGGCGTAAGGGTGGGACGGCGCGGGTTGCATCTGGTCAAAACAAGAGGTCTCATCTCCGCGCCGTCTCACCCCAATATTTACCCATTTCCGCCAAACGGGGTGAGACAGGCGGGAACGAAGTGATTTGTACCGACCAGGCTCTTGCCCGCCTGTCCCAACCCTACCATACTTGATGACAGATTTGAATGTGAATGATCACCAGGCGTTGGGCTGTGCAGTCTTATGAGGGGAATTTTACGGAGTCGTCTGGCTATGATGCCGCCAACCAAATGATTACTGCCGGTGATTTGCCGGAAGCGGTCTTTTGCGCCAATGATCAAATGGCGATAGGGCTTATTCGGGCCATGAAGGATTACCACCTGAAAGCGCCTGACGATATTGCCGTCGTTGGTTTTGACGATATTCTCATCGCCCGCTACATGCAGCCAACCCTGTCTACCATTGGCGCGTCGCGTATTGCCTGGGGGGAGGCCGCCGCAACCCAACTGATTGATTTTTTGGAAAACGGCAACCCCTTTCGCCCGCATCGCATTCCCACCAAACTGATTCAGCGGGAATCGTCTACCAGAAGAGATTGAGAAGATTAGAGATTGGAGATTAGGAGATTGTTGGATTATTGCCAATCCTGATTGACTGACAAATCCTATTTTCAAAGGCTACAAAACACAGATTTGCAGGATGCGCGGATAAGCGTAGTCATGGGAAGCGACCCGCCCTTTGTTTCCCGCCGCCTCCATATCTTTGGCTATCACGACGTTCCCGTCTCTTTTGTGGAAACGTATGCCGGTGAATTTGATGAAATCTTTGCCGCCGATGAAAATGGTGCGGTTGCAGGTTTTGTCAAGACAATGGGCCAGGGGCAGGTGATGATGTTGGCCGCAACCCTGGCCGCCAACACCCGGGAAGATTTAGACATCGTTCACCAGATGGCCCTGAAAATGGACTGCCCGCCTATTTTTCAGCTTAATGAGCCAGTTGAAGGATGGGCCGACGCGCGCCTCAGTCGCGGCCAAAATGGGAACTTCCTCTTCATCAACAACTACCAGGATGACCCGATGAAAACGACCATCACTTCTGAAAACGAAGCGATGTTTGGCGGGCAGGCCATATCGCTTGCAGCGCGCCAGGGATTGATACTGCCGCTAGAGTGGCGTCTCCATGAAAAAGTGTTGATCCATTACATAACGGCTGAATTGGTGGCAGTGACTGAGGATGACGACGCCATCATCCTCAAGACAAAGCCAGATGAATTTACGGCCGAACTAACCCTATCTGGCTATCGCTGCGATGAAGCGAGCATAATCCAACGCACTGGTGAGGCAACCCGCATAAAGCTGCACGGCGCCAATGGCCGGATTGTGCTGAAAGCGCAATAGGAGCCAGATGAGTGCCAATTACGGCGGCGTGGCCGCCCTCTTGAAGCCCGCCTGTTGCAAACGTTCAGCAGCCCACACGGCCGTCTTTCCCTCTAACGGTATCTCCGGCGACCGTGTGTAATCTATCAGATACCCATAGCCAAACATATCGTAAATGGTGGCCAACGCGGCTTGCAAATCAATTGTGGCATCGTCGTCTTCAGGTAAGAGGGGCACAGGGATAGCTGGCAGTGTTTCCTCTAGCTGGATTGGCCAGACGTCGGTGATGGGACGTTTTTCCGCGCGACTGAGCAAAACAAAGTAAGGCGCTTCCGGCAACGGCCGTTGCATAGGCGGTCGTCGGCCTTTCCGAAGCAGGTCAATTTCCAAAAGGTGCGTCCGACTTTGCAAGATGCGTATCCGTTTCTCATTATATTCCCGGTATCCCTCGCCACGCTTGTTTGCCGGTGACAGAAGTTCAATCGCTGTTATCAATTCCCGCTCGGCCACATCACGTATTTCCAGAGACGTGATCGGTACTTTTTCTGGAATCACCGTGGGAATCTGGAGAGGTGGTGAAACGGCTAATGCTTCATTGCTATAAATCGAGGCTGGTTCGTGTATACTCAAAATGCCAATGTCTGGCACGGCCGTCTGCGGCATAATAGATAAATCCATTGGCACATCCATCACAAACCGGCGCACAGAACGCACCACATACTTGGGCAACAACTGGGGCGCCAGCTGGCGGGCCAGTTCCTCAATCAAATTCGAGTGAATGCTAGGCCACTCTGTACCCTCAAGATAAGGGTCCATGCCCGGAAATGGTGATGGCATATTTTTTGCTCCTAAACTGAATTATACCGTGTGGGCGTTTGCGTGCCCATGTGCGAACGAGCAGTACGAGGGCGTGTGGCGACCCTCCAAAACCCGTTCTGGAATATGCCTGTTGTGTACCGGGCAATCATGGCAGAGATGGTAATTGGGTAATTTGCATAATTGCCCCTATGATGAGAAGCCTTGCCATCCCCCCCTGCCTTGTTATACTCCGCCAGCGGAATGGGATATTGAGAGATTACCCAATATCCCAATATCCAAATTAACCGTTTGAAGGGTTGTCTATGATGAAACTGCACCGGATATTTTGGCCGGTTTTGTTGATGTGGCTGTTGGTGGGCTGTGGTGATGGCGAGGAAGTGGCAGCTACGGCCGTGCCCCCCACCACCCCCACGCCCGCATCCGAACCTACCCTGGCGGCCGTCCCCCCGCGGGATCGAGACTTCATTGTGGTGGCCACCGATGCCCCCCATCCCCCCTATACGGTGTTTGACGCTTTCGGCGTGGTGGATGGTTTCGACAGCCGGGTGCTGGAAACCATCGCCGCCACCGCCAACCTGGATTATGAATTAATTGTCACCCCGTATGAAGGCGTGTTAGCCAATATCGCCAGCAGCGGCAGCCGTGACTTCGACGCCATCATTGCCAATCTACCCATTCCCGACGAGCCACCGCCCGGCATTGTGTATACCGCTCCTTATCTGGAAGTGGGACAGGTGTTGGTGGTGCTGGCGGATAATGAGACGCTGCAAAGCTACCGCGATTTGCAGCCGGGCATGTTGGTGGGCGTAGCCGGTGGCAGCCAGAGCGAAATAACGGCGCGTGAAGTCATTGGCGTGGCCGAACAAGACCTGGTGAATCATTATGCCAACGGGGTGCAGGCGTTGCAGGCGCTCATTGATGAGGGAGTCACGGCCGTTGTCGTTGACAGCACCATTGCCACTTATTACGCCACTAACTTCCCTGAACAGCTAAAAATCGTGGGTGGAAATGGCAACGGCGATAGCCGCAATGCCTGGATTACCCAAAAAGCGTATGGTCTGGCGTTGGCCGCCGATAATGAAGCACTGCTGGCAAAATTAAACGCCGCTATCAATGTTGCCCAAGATCGAGGTGACATTGAACGAGAAATCATAACCTGGCTCATTCCCAGAGATACATTGGAGCCGGGTGAATCGCGCGTGGGCACCCCCGGCGACGAACTGTTCATTGGCATCTTGGGGGAACTGACAGACATGGACCCGGCGGCGCAGTCTGACCTGATCGGCTGGGAAGTGAAGAATAATACCATGAGCGGTCTTTACCGCTTCAATAGCAACAACGAACTGGCGCCGCTGCTGGCTGCCAGCATGCCCGTTATTTCCGAGGATGGACTGGAATACACCGTCACCCTGCGGCGCAATTTGCATTTCCCCGACGGCCGTGAACTCACCGCCGATGACGTAAAATGGGCCGTAGACCGTGCCCGCGCTCTGGGTAACTTCAACGTGAACAGCGTCCTCAAAGACAGTGATAGTAATTTCTACGCCGATGATGACGCCGTGCAGGTGCTAGACGCCGCCACCGTCAAATTTGTGCTGCAAGAACCCGCTTCACATTTCCCGGCGCTGCTGGCTACACCGCCCTTCTTTCCCATCAGCCGTGACTGCTATGCCGAAGGGCCTGACCCCACCAGCACATGCGGTGGCATTGGCCCCTACACCATTGTGGATTGGGCGCCAGGCGAACGGCTGCGGCTGCGCGCCAACCCGGAATGGCCGGGACGGCCGTCACCCGCTTTTGCCAACATCACCCTGCGCTTTTATGATGACGCCGCCGCTTTGCGCCGTTCGCTGGCCGAATTCGGCTCTATTGACCTGGTGTGGCGCGGCCTGCCCTACAGCGATTTCATCGAATTGCAGAGCGTGGATGCCAATGGTGATGGGCAGCCCGATTTTCAACCCTGGGTTGGCCCGGCCGACTTTAAGAGTTACTTGCTCTTTAACCAGGAAGCCGCTCCCTGGGATAATGTGAAGGTGCGGCAGGCAGCGGCGCTTTCCATAGACCGGGCGCGGCTGGCGACGGAGACGTTTAGCGGCAGCCGCAGCCCGCTGCTCAGTCCGGTACCGGATGCGGTGCCAGGGGCTATGGCCGTGCTGCCTTCCCGCGACCTCAACCGGGCCAGGGCGCTGCTGCTGGAAGTGGGCTACAGTGAGGCCACGCCGCTGGCGATTGACCTGTGGTATGTGAGCGACGGCCGTTACAGCCGCATTGAAGAAGCCTATGCCACCGCCCTCAAATCCCAACTGGAAGAAACCGGCGTCTTTCAGGTGACGCTGCGCAGCGCCCCCTTTGAGCAGTTCCGCGCCCAACTGGGTGAATGTAGTTACGCCGCTTCCTTGTTGGGCTGGCCTTCCCCCGGACGTCCGGTAGATTCTCTAGAGGTGATGGCCTGGACGGAATTTTTTGTCACCAGCAACAGCTTTTGCCTGAATTATGAGAGCCAGCCGATGGAGGAAATGGTTACGGCCGTACTCGCCGAAACAGACCCCACCGCCCGCGCTGCCCTACAAGCCCAATTCCAGCAGCTATGGGCCACCGAACTGCCCACGCTGGACATCCTGCAACAGCCCACCTATGCCATTTCCCTGCCCACCATCAACAACGTGAGCATAGACGCCCTAGGGTTGCTGCACTATGAGATTTTGACAAAAGGATGAAAGGGGCAAGCACCTTGCCCCTTTCATCCCATTTCTTTCGCTTTCTTTTCTAATCGTTTGGCGCGAGGGCCAACGACGCGCTCGTTACCTTCCAACAGCCGCTTAATGTTGGGGCGCAGCGCCCAGGCCACAATCCCCAGCGTAATAAAGCCGCCCACAATGTAGGCAACCGTTTCTGAATAACCGGGCACTTCGGCCAGATAGAGGACAATAAAGGCCACCGGAATAACCGCGCCCATTGTCAGCGAAGCCACCGAGGCCATGCCCACCCCCACCATCATCAAGATCATCACCAGCGCCGCTACGGGGAACATGGGCGGCCAGACAGCCATGGCCCAGCCGACGTTTGGCCCCGTGCCCGCGCCGCCGCGCCACTTCAAAAAGACCGACCAGTTGTGCCCGATGACGGCAAATGCGCCGGCTGTGATGGTGATCCAGGGCATGAGCGCCTCGCCCACGCCCGCCTCTAAAAAGAAGCGGGCCAGCCAGACGGCGGCAAACCCTTTAAGGGCATCGCTGATGGCGGTGACAATACCCACCTTCAAACCGGCGGCGCGCAGCGAATTGGTGCCGCCGGTACGGCCGCTGCCCACATTGCGCAGATCAATCCCTTTGCGCCAGTAAACATAAATAAAACCGAAAGGGATGGCCCCGCAGATATACCCAATTAACGCGGCTAATACAAAAAATACGATTTTCTCCATAAAATAAGTCCTCTACTCTACCTGAAAGATAGTGGCTGGCGGCTGGTAGAACGACAGCCTCCCACCATGTTACCCTATAGAACACAGCCAATGAAACAACGTTACTCTACGCTCACGGCCGTTTCCGTCACCACGCCATCTGCAATTCTGAAGCCGCGTAGTACCGGCTGCGGCCGTTTTTGCAGCGAGACGATCAGGTAAATAGTTTCCGGGTAATATGCCTGGGCCACATCGGTGGGCGACGGATAAGCCGGGCTGTGTGGATGGGAATGGTAAATGGCACACAGGTCATCCCCCCCGGCTTCGATGGCCAGCATCGTCTCAATTTGGGGCAGAGGGGCCATCTCGTAGGTGGTCTGGCTGTGCAAGATGTTTTCAATGGGGTAAACGGCCGTCGCCACCCCACCACGACCGGCGACCAACCCACACCCTTCCTCCGGGTATACGCTGTCAACGTGAGCCAGCAGTTGGGCGGCCAACGGCCGTGGCAGGTGCAGCATCACATGGCAAGTCGCAAGTAGTAAGTGGCAGGTCACTTGCTACCTGCCACCTGTTACCTGCCACTATTATTTTTGAATCCCACCATCCGTCAGATTGCGCACATTGAGCAGCCGGTCCACTTCCTCGCCGGACAAATACCCTTTGTCTACCACCACTTCCCGCACTGTGCGGTTGGTGGCCATGGCTTCTTTGGCTACTTCCGCGCCCTTCTGATAGCCAATCACCGGATTCAACGCCGTTACCAGAATGGCGTTTTTGGCTAACCAACCCGTGGCCTTCTCCGGGTTCGCTTTTAACCCCACCACACATTTATCCGTGAACGCATTCACCGCGTTGATGATAACGTCCATACTCTGGAATAGGTTATAGGCAATAATCGGCATCATCACGTTCAGTTCTAGCTGCCCGGCCTGCCCGGCCATCATCACCGTCAGGTCATTGCCCATTACCTGGAACATAGCCATATTTAGCATTTCCGCCAGCACCGGGTTTACTTTGCCGGGCATGATAGAAGAGCCAGGCTGCACCGCCGGCAGGCGAATTTCGTCCAGCCCGGTGCTGGGGCCGGAGGAAAGCAGGCGGAAATCGTTGGCAATGCGCGTCAGGTCTTGGGCCAGGGTGCGCAGCGCGCCGCTAAAATGCACCGGGTCGGCCATACTTTGCATGGACTCAAACAGGTCATCCGATTCATGCAATGTCAGCCCGGTCAGCCGGCCGAGGACGAGGATCATGCGGGGGTGATATTCAGGGTGGGCGTTCAGACCGGTGCCGGTGGCGGTGCCGCCAATGCCCAGCCGGCGAAGCCCTTCGGCCGCCAGCACAATCTTTTCCCGGTCGCGTTCCACGGCGCGGGCATACGCACCAAATTCTTGCCCCAGCCGCACCGGCACAGCGTCTTGCAAATGGGTACGGCCGCTTTTGACAATATCATCAAATTCGGCCGACTTTTGCCGGAAAGCGGCGGCCAGTTTATCCAATGTTTCCACCAGTTCATCCAACCGCCACAAGCAGCCCAGGCGAATGGCGGTGGGGATGGTGTCATTGGTGGACTGGGCCATGTTGACATGATCATTGGAACCGATGGGTTTGGG
The DNA here is from genome assembly GCA_900696625.1 of uncultured Chloroflexota bacterium. GTDB lineage: Bacteria > Chloroflexota > Anaerolineae > Promineifilales > Promineifilaceae > CAADGU01. The sequence goes on from CAADGU010000584.1 coordinate 9,892, forward strand.
TTTGGCATTGAGGCCATAGCCTAAAATTTCGTTGGCGCGGTTGGCAATGACTTCGTTGACGTTCATGTTGTGGCTGGTGCCGGCCCCGGCCTGGATGGGGTCTACCACGAACTGGTCTGCCAGACGGCCGTCAATCACCTCATCGGCCGCCATCATAATCGCCTGCGCCATGGCGTCGCCGGAAACAACCTTGCCATCCACTTCTTTGTCGGCAAATAGTCCCAGGCCCGCATTTACCTCGGCCGCGGCGCGTTTGATCATGGCCATAGACCAGACAAACGCGGGATAAGGCTTCAGCCCGGTAATGGGGAAATTTTGAATGGCGCGTTGGGTCTGTACGCCCCAATACGCCTGTGCCGGTACTTCTAATTCACCTAAAGAATCTTTTTCAATACGGTATTCGGTCATGGGAACCTCTAAAAATAAAAAGCCGAATTAGCACCCACGCACTTTTGTGCCAGCGCTAATTCGGCTTTTTAACTTATTCCCCTGGCGGGGAGGGGGAAATTTTAATCAGTCAAGAGCGCTGTACCCAGGCCCTTCGGAGAAAAAGTCATAGTTCGGGGGAATATCCTCAGTCAGGTCCAGAATTTCGCCGCCGGCCAGTTGTTTGGCGTTTAGCAGTTTCACCTGATGGCCGTCCACTTCGCCTTCAAACGGTTGCCCGTCAGGCAGCAGTTCTTTGGTATTGGCAATCCAGACGCCGGCCGGGGCCGTATAATCAAAGGGCACTTCTTCTTCGGGGAAAATGGCTTCGTAAGGGCATTCGGGCACACAGGCGCCGCAGTCAATACAGGTATCGGGGTCAATGTAAAGCCAGGGCCATTCTTCTTCCGGTTTGCCCAGCACCATACATTCAACCGGGCATACTTCCACACAGGCTGTGTCACGCAAGCATAAACGGGTAACAATGTGGGTCATTTGTACTCTCCTTCTGAACCATGAGGCTAATTTTGGTAATTGGTTGCCTGATTAGTTGCCAATTGGTGTCTAATTGGCCGGTGACCAGGTGGTGTTTGTACCAAATATCACAGGTGGTCAACGTCCTCATTCTAGCCCTAAGGTTAACCTTTGTCAATTTTTAATGAAGGCGACAAAAGTCATCATTTTCAGGTGTAAAACGGCCGTAATCTCCACAAAAACTTTGGCCCCAATGGGGGTCACTTTATTTGTTGAATGGGGGCCACTGCCTGTAAACCAAATTCCAGAATTTCTATCATTTGATCCTGCACTGGTCGCAGTCGGTGAGCTAAATCATCTGATATCTCAATCGTTAAGGTCGTCATGTCGTTCATTCCTGTAGGTAAGTCACGGCATTCTCCCATCTTTTGGATCGCTCATTTGTCTTCTCTCTGCTGCCGTTTTTTGTCCAGCAGGCGGGAGGCGAGGGTGCCGCCGGCCGGGGGCGGCGTGGTTGTGGGTTTAGGAGGTGGTGGGGTAGGCAGCGAACCCGAAGCGGTTTCGGGCCGTACCCCCTCATCCACCTTTTGCCCCTGCACCGCATCCCTGCGCTGAATGGGCGGCGGCCCTCCTTCGTCGTTTCCCCCTTGTTTTTGCACCCCCGCCCGCTGCTTCGCCTGGAACAGGCGCGCTGCCTGTTCGGTGCGCGGCGCGGGCGGCACCGGCTGCGGCAGCCAGCGGCCAAACGTGGCCGCATAGGCCCGTTCCATATCCCGCCGCGTGATCACCAGGCGGCGCAGGGCAATATCAAGCGGCAGCAGCAATACGGCGATCAGCGCCAGCCAGGGCCATATCGGCTGCGATACCGGCTGTGTGGTCAGATTATGGTTGAAAATGTAATCCGCCGCCGCATTCTCCCCCACCAGCGCCGACAAATCTTGCCCGCCGGTACGCTCCGCCAGTGATTCCAACAGGCCGGGATTGGCTTCAAACTGTTTGTACTCCGGCGAATAGCCCAACACCCAGCCGCTCGTTTGCCCAATGGTCACTTCTTCGTCGGCCAGGTCATTGCCCGCCACACGGATAAAGTACGCCCCATCACGCGATGGCGTAAACCGCCCTTCGTACCGCCCCGGCGCAATTTGGGCCAGGGGTACGTTTTGTACCTGCCCATCGGGAGCGACGATGTTGGCGGACATGTCCAGGTTGTTCAGGAAACTGCCGGCCGTGCTGCGCGCATCCACCGTCAATGTGGCCTGGGCGCCGGTATAGCTCACGGCCGTTTCCATATTGCTGTCTCTATCCTGCGATACCGTCCAACGGACGGCCTGCGCCCAAAAGGCCGGAAACCCCGCCCACTGCACCCAATCTTGCGCCCAACGTCCGGTGGCGTCCGACGTCCAGGCCACTGCCCGCCCCAGCCCATACTGCCAGGCTGCCAGCAGCGGATCGCCCTGGTGCGTGGTCAGGATCACCTGCGCCGTGGCTTTGGGGCTGCTGCCCACGTAGCCGTAAAGAGGGGGCACGGCCGTGATCCCACTTAAAATCGGGCTGCTGCTGCTCAGTTCGGGGAAGAAGCGCTCTTCTATTAGATAGCTGCGCTGGATATTGGTCGTCTCCTGCGTAAAAATTTGGGGCAGGTTGGCGGCGCGGTCGGTGAAATGGAAACGGCCGTTGCCCCGTTCCGCCATCTCTTGCAGCCAGGGCACATCCGGGCCGCTGCCAATGCTGACAAAGGAAATGGTCACGCCCTCGGCCGTCAGCCCATCCAGCAGTTCCGGCACGCCATCCTTCTGCTCCGAATCCGCGCCATCGGCCAGGACGATGATGTGTTTGATGGGCGTGGGCGATTGGGCCAACGCTGCCGCCGCCGCTTCCAACCCGGTACGCACATAAATGCCGCCGCCGCCCGCGCCAATCTCCCGGATCAGATTGATGGCTGTGACTCGTTCGCTGGCGGGCAGCGGGCCAATGGGGTTGTCCGGGGCCGTATCCACCGGGATGACGGTGATGTAGTCAAAATCATTGAGCAGTTCCACCACCCGCACCGCGCCCTCGGCCGCCAATTGAATCTTGCTCACGCCCCCCTCGTCCGCGCCCATGCTGCCGGAGCGGTCAATGACAATGACCATGCTTACCGCCGGGAATCGCTCCTGGTCTTTGATTTGCATGTCCACCGGCAGCGTTTCTTCCAGCGGTGTTTTGAAGTAGCCGCCCATGCCGTAACTCTGCGGGCCGCCGATGGCGACCAGGCCGCCGCCCAGGTCACGCACGTAACTTTGCAGCGTTTCCATTTTGCGCGGCGTCAGGTTTTTGGCGTTGACGTTCACCAGGACGATGGTGGCGTAGTTGCTCAATTGAGCCAGGGTAGAGGGGAAATCTTCGGGGGTGATGCGGTCAACGGGCAGGCCAACGGCCGTCAGCGCCGCCTGTAATTGGGGTGCTTCATCCGGCTGTGGTGTGCCGTCATCGTTTACCGTGCCATCGTTGGCCACCAGCAGCACCCGCGGCGGCCCGATAATTTCGGTGAAGGCGGCCAGTTCGTTGTTTTGGAAATAAGTGTCATTGGCCGGTTCAATCTGCACCCGGTAGCGGGCAAACTCCTGCTCCCCGGCGCGCAGGCGCACGGAAAAGTTGTTGACGCCGCGCCGCAAATCCACTGGCTCTTCATGCACCACCGCGCCGCCGGACAGCACGCGCAGGGTGGCGGGCATGTTGGCCGTGCTTTCGGCAGTGATGTCTATGCGGAAAATCTCGCCCTGGCTGATGCGCGTGGGGGCGCGCACCTCGGCCAGCCACGCTTCCACCAGGTCGCCGTCTGTTTCACGAAAGAGGGGGACATAGCTGATTTCCACGCCGGCGTTGGCGGCCAGTTTGGCCGCTGCTTCGGTGTCGCCGATGGTGGCAATGCCGTCGCTGAGGATGACGATGCGGCGGCCGCTGCCCGCCGGGAAGAGGGCCAGCCCCAGGCGGATGGCTTCGGCCAGGTTGCTTTGCAGGCGTTGGGGCACAGAAGTGATGGGGGCCAGTTCGGCCAGCCCGCTCATGGGGCGCTCGACGAGGGCGTTGCCGCCAAAGAGGATGACGGCCGTCTGGTCATCTGGTTTCATGCGGGACACGGCCGTTTGCACAAACTCTTCGGCGTAGGCGGCTTGTTCCGGGCTGATGGAGTCGGACGCATCCACCAGAAAAACGACAGCCAGGGTATTGTTGGCCTGCACCAGTTGGCTGCCCGCCAGCGCCAACACCAGCAGCAGCACAATCAGCCCCCGCAGCCCCAGGCTGGCCCACTCCCGCCGCTGCCGCCCCCCACGCAACCCGCCACGCGGCGCACCGACCCAGGCGATAAAGGGAATTGCCAGTAACAACAGGAGGGCGAGGGGGGCGGTGAAAGACATAGTAAGCAGTGGGCAGTGGGCAGTGAGCAGTGAGCGCTGGTACTGCTTACGGCTCACTGCTCACTGCTCACTGATCTTCATAGACAAGCGGCAGATAGATGGTAAACGTACTGCCATTGCCGTATTTGCTTTCGGCGGTGATGCGGCCGCCGTGGGCTTTGATGATGAATTGGGCCAGCGCCAGACCCATGCCGGCGCGACGGCCGTTGCCATTTTTGCCCGCCGGGTTGAACCCTTCCCACAATGTTTGCAACCGCTCTGCGGGAATGCCCACGCCGTTATCCAGGATGCGCAAAAAGGCATTGCTGCCCTCGCTGCCACATTCCACCATGACCATGCCGCCAATTTTATTGAATTTGATGGCGTTGTGGAGCAGATGTTGGGTGGCTTCTAACAATTGCGGCGCATCGCCCAATGCAGCCGCATGGGTGGGATCGGCGTGGAAATCCACCTTCACCCGGCGGGCATTGGCCATGCTGTGCAGGTGGCGAATCGCTTCCTGGGCAATCTGATCCAATTGAACGGGTTCAAATTTGAACTGGCTGCGCATCTGGATGCGGGCGGAAATAGTGATCAGGTCATCAATGGGAGCGCGCAAGGCGGCAATTTGCTGGCCGATTTCAGCGACGATCTGCCCTTCTTTTTCGCCCGCTTTGGTCTGGTATTTTTGCATCTCGCGGTGGAGGTCGGTAAACGGCCGTCGTAAATCCGGCGAGATCATTTCGATAAAATCGGCGTACAGATTGACCAATTCCTGGAGGTGCTGCTTCTCGCGGGCCAACGTCTGGTTCTGGCGAAAGACGTAATCGTTAATCTGGCGCAGGCTGGCCAGATTGTACGCCTGGGCCAGCAGCGGGCTGAATTGGGCTGCCCAACCATGCAGCAGCGTCAGGTCTTCCTGGCTGTACCCTTCGCCGGTGTATTTGGGGCCTAAGGCCAGCACACCAATCAGCGTCTCCCCGGCGCGCAGGGGCTGGTACAACACCCGCTGCCACCGGTTCAGCAGTTCCCGCTCTGCTTCGGGAATGTCCACGTACTGCTCCACCGTGTCCAGGTCGGCGTGGATGAGGGGGATATTGCTTTGGCGCAGATGTTGGCTGAAGGGGCTGTCCGGGTTGAAGTCGGCGGGCACATGGGGGAGTTTATCCAGGCAGGCTAACGGCCGTAATACCAACCGCCCGCCCGGCCCATCATCCGCCTTAAACAGCCAGGCGTCGTCGGTGATCAGGTTAGACTGCACCAGCCGCAGAAAAATTTGCCCCAACTGCGCCGGTTCGGGCATATTACCGGCCATGTTGCTAAACTCGGCCAGGGCCACTTCCCGCTTTTGTTGGCCGCGCAAGAAGATGCGGCGCGTAAATTCGTTCACCCAGCGATAGAGCAGGGTAAAAAAGGCGGCAAAGAGGGCGGCGGCAATGGTGATGATGAGGGTTTGCGTGGACACGGCCGTCGCCGCCGGTAAATTGGACACCGTTTGCACAATAACCGACAGGGCCAGCCAAGTAAGGCCAAAGATGATGAGGGTGCTTGCCAGCCGGCTGAGCGCCTGCCGCGACGCCAGTTGCAGTTCCGGCAGATGGGGGCGGGTGAGGGTGAGCGTGCCGATCAGCGCCGCCGCCAGGATGATGAGAATGCCCAACTGCTGCCAGCCAGACTGCCCCATCTGTTGAATGGAAGCAAAACCAAAACCCACGACAAACAGGGTGATGACCAGCAGCCAGTAGTTGACCTGGTTGCGATAAATGGAGAGAGGCAGGTTCAGTTTCACCTGCTGTGTCAAAATCCAGGCCGCCAGGATGGGGATGAGCCAGGCGGCAATCCACACCGCCGACCAGATGTCCCCCTGGAAAATGGTCTGCCCCCCGGCCACAAACAGCGGCAGGTAAAAGCCCCAAATGGTGGGATCCAGGGCGATAGCGGCGGCGATGAGCAGCAAACTGAGGAAAAGGGCCACACGGCCGTGACCCTTGGGCAGGTTGAAGTAAGTGAGGGTGGTGAGGAGGAGGGTGACGGCCGTGAAGTTCAGCGCATACGTACCCACCACCCCCCAGTTAAAAATGAGAATTTCCGGGAAGGCCACCCCACCAAAAAAGCGCAGTACGCTGCTGGCCCACATCGCCGCCAGCAGCAGCGTCAGCGTCCAGCGCATATACAGCCGCCGCCGCTTCAACTGCGCCCGCCACACATAGACGACCATAGCTAAAAGGCTAAGCGGCAAAAGAGCTAATAAGGATAACTGCAAGGTAAGCGTCATGTTTACGGCGAAGACCCTAAGGGTTTTCTGAAACCCTTAGGGTCTTGATTGAACTAGGGGGATTATATCAGGATTGGGTAATTGAGCAGGAGGTGATTTGGGAAAACACGGCCGTTTATCCCAAATTTATCCCAAATCCCAATTTGGGAAATCGGGCTAAAAAGTTGGGAAAGAGTTGGGAAATATCGCTCTTCGGTTATAATTGCCGCGTTGGATAATCCAATCCTTATCGTTAGTTTTGGTTAGGCGGGTGCGGGCCAGTTCTTGGTTGCCTTTATGGGGCCTATGTCAGTGGGGAATGGGCCACCCGCAAAAGGGGAAAATCATGCGCGTTACCTATTTGTTTTCTATTGTCAGTGCCGTGTTCATCACGGCCGTGATGCTTTTGGGCATCTTCCATTTGGGCAGTTCGGCGGCGCCAACGGCCGTGTTCACCGTCAACAGCACCGCCGACGCCACCGACGCTGTGCCAGGGAATGGCATCTGTGAAACAGCGCCGGGCAATGGCATTTGTACGCTGCGCGCCGCTATTCGGGAAAGCAATGCGCTGGCCGGGGCAGATGAAATTATCTTACCGGCCGGCACCTACCTGCTGACCATTCCCGGGGTCAATGAAAATAATGCCGCTACCGGCGACCTGGACATCACCGGCCCGCTGACCATCAGTGGCGCGGGGGCCGCCACCACCATCATTGACGCCAATGGCCTGGACCGTGTGCTGGACATTCAGGCTCAGGGCAGCCTTTCGCTGCAGGGCGTCACGGTACGCGGTGGGTTTGTTACCGGTGGCAGCGGTGGTGGTATTAACATGCTTAATGGCAACCTGACGGTGACAGACAGCGTTGTCACCCAAAACAGCAGCAATGCAGGTGGTGGCATTGCCCAACTGGGATCATCTCCGCAGATAGTTATTAACAACAGTACCATTAACGCCAACACCAGCGTGAATGGCCCTGGCGGTGGCTTGTTCATCAACGCGGCCAATTTGCAGATCACGGATTCGGTCATCAGCGGGAATGCGGCCAATGATGGCGGTGGGTTGGTATTTTATTTTGGCTCTTTGACTATGACGGATAGTGTGGTGGAGGGGAACACGGCCGTGACCATTGGCGGCGGTATTTTTAACGGCGGCAGCGGTCTGGTGATCAGCAGCACCATTCAAAATAATACGTCCAATGGCAGCAACGCAAACAACCCTGGCGGTGGTGGCATTACCAACGCGGGCACGCTCACTGTCAGAAACAGCGAGGTCATCAGCAACCATGCGCCGAACTATGGCGGCGGCGGCCTGATCAACGCGGGTACGCTGATGTTGGAGAATACAGCGGTCACGCATAACAATGCCCTTTACGGCGGCGGCCTATATAACTTCGATGCTGCCGGCGCTGTTGTGGGCACAGACCTGTTGCTTGCCGAAAATAACGCCTGGGCTGGGGGCGGCATTTTTGGCCGCGGTGGCACATTCACCTTCACCAACAGCCTGGTAGATGGGAACACGGCTATAGGCCTGGGCGGAGGCGGTTTGGTCTTCACCGGTACGGCAGGTGTGGTCATCAGCAGCACCGTGCAAAACAATACCGCCAACGGCAGCACCCCTGGTTGGTCGGGTGGTGGTGGCTTTTTTAATTTGGGCACGCTCACCATAGCCGATAGCCAGGTCGTCAGCAACCATGCGCCAAACCAAAGCGGTGGTGGCCTGCTTAACAGGCAAATGCTTCTGATGGAAAATACCCGGCTGGCGCACAACAATGCCCGCTATGGTGGTGGATTATACAACTATGAAGTGGCGGCCTCTATCGTGGGGACCGATCTCACTTTCGACCAAAACATTGCTTTAAGGGGCGGCGCCATTGAAAGTCTTACCGGCACATTGACGTTAAATAACAGCACGATTAGTCATAACATCGCTACATATGATGCTGGTGGTGTGTTTGTTGCCAGGGGAGGCGGCTCATTCACCAATGTCACTATCAGCGGCAATCAGGCCGGAGGGGACGGCGGTGGCATTTACGTATATGAACAGGATTTTGCCATCTTGAACAGCACCATCGTTAACAACACGGCCCAGGGTGGCGCTATTTACATCTTTGATCCGCAATCTGTACTAACGCTGACGAACACCATTGTCGCCAACAACCAGTGGAGCAACTGCGCCGGTTTTCCGCCGTTATCCGGCGGGCACAATCTGGATAGTGGCATCACCTGTGGCCTCATTGCCCCCGGGGATTTGAGCAATACCAATCCGGTGTTAGGGCCACTGCAAGACAACGGCGGCCCCACCGAGACGCATACCTTTACCGGCCCTTCCCCGGCCATTGACGGCGCGGACAATGCCAGTTGCCCCGCCACTGACCAGCGCGGCATCCTCCGCCCACAAGGGCCATCTTGCGATATAGGTGCGGTAGAATTTATACTGCCCGATCCGCCCACACCCACACCCACGCCGGACACACCCACGCCAACACCAGAAACGCCCACACCAACACCAGATACGCCCACACCAACGCCGGACACACCCACGCCGACGCCGGACACACCCACGCCAACACCTGATACGCCCACACCAACGCCGGACACACCCACGCCGACGCCGGATACACCCACGCCAACGCCGGATACGCCCACGCCAACGCCGGATACACCCACGCCGACACCAGAAACACCCACGCCAACCGTGGAGCCACCGAGGTTTACCGTTTACCTGCCAATGATCAGTAAATGATCGTAACTATAGCGATCCCCAATGAGTTGTGAATGGAGGAGAGGCTTTAGCCGATGCGTGGTTCGCCTGAAGGCTCTCCTCCGACTGTCCCCATTTCAGATAGGGGTCGCCATCGTCACAAATGATCGGGAGAGCGGATGGGTCTGGCACAATCTGTGGCTGTCAACTCGTCCGCTCGTTTTATTTGAGGATGTAGTGGGTGCCTTTTTTGGAGCCGATTTTGAGGAGGATGCTGCGGTCTACCAAATCTTTGAGGTCCAGGCGCAGGGTTTCAGGCGTCACGTCCGGGCATAGCTGCTGGTAGTCGCGGCTGGTGATGCTGCCGTTCTCACGCACAAAGGTGAGGGCGCGCGCCTGCCGCTCATTCATGCTCTTTGTCCATTTGGGCGTGGGGGCGCGTTCCCGTTTATTGTGCAAGATGACGGTGAAGAGGTGGGGGGTGGCTTTGAATTCCGGGGGTTCGTGTCCGGCCTGGGTCATCTCTTCGATCATCTGGTCAATGCCCAATCCTAACTCTTCGATGTAGCCCCATTGGAACAGGCCGCTGACCAGGCGGGGGTTGCGCGAAAAATGCTCCTCCACCAGGTTGTCCAGCGTCATATAACCGGGCAGCCCGCCGGGGCTAATGATTTCCAGCCGGTCGGCGTACATGCGCACTTCAATGCGCCGGCCGCGAATGCGGTAATCGCGGTGGGCGACGGCGTTGACCAATGCTTCCCGCACGGCAAAGCGGGGGTATTCCAGCAGTTCGGCGCGTTCCAGGCCGTTGACGGTTGCGCCCACCCGCATTTCTTCAAAGATGATGTTCCAGGCGCGTTCGATGACGCGGGCCAGGTTACCGGAGATTTCATCCCGACGGCCGTAGCCAATGCCCCCATCTTCCCCGCGTGGCTCTGTGCCCGGAAAGCGGACAAAGGTAATGCCACTTTGCGGGAAAAAGAGCTGCGGTTTCTTGCCAAACAACAAAATGCCAATGGTGGTGGGTTCCCCTTCCCGGTCGGTGGCGCCAATCTCATACAGCAGTTCGGCCACATCCAGCGCGCGCGGCGCACCGCGCGCTTCCCGCCGCGCCAGGTAGTCACGGATGATGTCTGGGTCGAGATCGTCGGGGCGGGCGCCGGGCACACTGTCGGTCTCGTATTCGGCGGTGTTTTTGCTGGCAGCCAGGTCACGCACTTCGTCGCCACTGAGCGGGCGGTTTTGGGCGCCGCTGCGGATGAGGACACGGCCGTCTTCCAGCGCATGGAGTTCCGTGCTGCGCGGCACGTACAGGCCAATCAGAACGCCGCTGCGCGTTTCCACCGGCTGCCAGGTAGTGGGCACAGGTGGGCGGCATAAACCGGCGGCTTCGCGCAGCGCGCCTTCGGCTTCTTCTTCCCAGATGGGGGTGGTGGGACGGCCGTTGTCGTCCAGCCCCATCACAATCATCCCGCCATCGCCATTGGCCAGCGCCACCAGACACTCCGCCAGCGGCTCGATATCCGCTGCCGGTAAAAAAGCAAGGCGTGAACCCGGTTTTTCTTTTAACATAACGTGGACGATTATAACACAATTATGTGACGGCTATGGTCACAGGGATGGGCGGATGCAAGTAGCAGGTGACGGGGATTGGCATGATGGGAAAAGCAACTCAGGCGTGTTGCTCCATCTCTATTTCGCCAATCAGGAAAGGAATGTTTGGCTGCTCGAAGCTCAAACCTGGAGCTGGAACACGATGATGTTTGATGTCAGGGGGTATGTGTTTGTGGTGCGGATGCGTGCTTGCCAAAAAAGGTTCATTTGGATGCGGCTGCGAATCATACCAGTAAAGCAGGTGTTCACCCTGCCAGACCTCATGGCCATAGCTTCTGATTGTGCCCGGTGATTGTGTGAAAATGAGGTTTTCCCGCACATGCAGACGAAAACCGTCTGGAAGTTCAATATCGCCTTGCACAATGGCGCTTAGTGGGCCACGGCGAATTACCACCAGAGTGGAGCGGTTAATGCCAGGGAGTCTTTGTTGCAGCGTGTAAATGAAGGTTTCGTATTCAGGCAGCGAGCGCAACGGGTTCATGGCGGGCAGTGCGTTCAATCAACTGTGATAAATCGGCAACCTGTTTTTGGGCCAGCAATCGGTTTACCGTGTTGTTATAAATTGTTAGCAGTTCCTCTAGCGATTCATAAGCGCCAGCCCATTGGCTCCAATCCAATACCCAGGCTGAATCGGCCGGTTCCTCACCTTGTTGATATGCCTTGTAAAAAACTTCGGTCGGCACACCATACTTCCGTTCGAACACCAACAAGTCTTCCCGTAAAGCGTGAATACTTTGTAATACATCACCCAGAGTCATTTTCATGCCTCCTCAAATCTTATATACCCTGCATTATAAACGATTTGAGATTTTTGTTTTAGGATCAAGACCGGCGAAATACTCTTGCAGCAGGCGGTGAATGAAGATGTAACCACCGCCGACTTTGTGCAGGATGGCGCGACCGGCGGCTTCGTCTAAAAAGTCACTGTATGCCCAGGGCATATGCCCCAACTGTACCAGCCAGAAACGTAGCCACAGATGGTTGAGTACGCTGCCCATGCCGTATAGCGCCGCGGCGATCCAGGCCACCAACACGCCGACCAACGCCCCAAAGGGACCGGTCCAAAAGAAGGCGGTGGTCAGGCTCATGACAATGGCAAAAAGCCCGGCGGCAGCCAGGCCGCTGCTGGCGGAGAGCCAGAGTCCCTGGTTGGGGGCGCTGGTGGTGGGCAGGCGGTTGCCGCGCAGGCCGCCCAACAGCGTCGCCAGCAGGGTGATGCTGAAAACGGTGCGAAAGATGGGATTTGATCCTACCACCTGATATTCCACCAGTTCAAAAACGGCGCCGGCTAACAGCCCAAACCCCAAACCAACCAGTGCGCCAGACCATGACCAGCTCAATACTTCAATGGGGCGGATGTCGCTGCGGTAGCTGGTGCCATGAATGAAAAAGGAAATGATGGCAAAGGTGATGCCGGTAAACAGGCTAGAAGCCAGGCCGATGAGGGGTGAACGGTACAAACCGACAAAGGCCAACGAAGCCAGTGACACTACCAGCACCACTACGGCCGTTTGCCCCCATTCATCACGCCGCCGGGCCACAAAGGCTTCCCCCAATCGGGCGCGCCGTTCATAAAAGGCGATGTCCGTCAGGCCAACCACCAGGCCGAGCAGCAGCGAGATGAGCAGGAACAACGTCAGGCTGAGCGGCAGCAGGGGAATACGCCAGGCATCGGTCACGGCCGTAGACCAGACCGTATCAAATTGGGGCAGCGATAGGCGCACCAGCAGCCAGAACATAGAGAGGACAGCGCCCAATGAGAAGCCATCGAGCAGCCGGGAAGTGAGAATAAAGGCGCGCTGCTGCCCCGGCCTGGGCAGCCAACTGGGCTGTAGCTGTTCCAGCAAAAAGACGGTCTGGTTGTGCTGCTCCATCTTGCGCGCCAGCCAGGCCAGCCAATGGCTGGTCTGTTCAGGTGGGTGGGAGAGGGCGCCCCGCCGGGCCAACGCCTGGTTGACATAAGTAGCGAATACCTGGCGGCGGCGGGTATCGCTGTCGGTAGAGGGGGCGGTGTTCACGGCCGTGTCGGGCCGGTAGGAATCACTCAGCACCCGCAGCATAAGGGGGGATTGCACCATTTCACCCAGGATGGGGTCACGGGTAATGGCATGGCGAGCGCGATTAAGGGGGACGTTGACGGCCGTCAGGTATTCTTCAATCTGCACCGGCGACAAGGGTTGCAACCGGATGGCGCCGCTTAATTTCAAAGGAACATGGATCCCCTGGTAATCATCCAGCCGACTGCACACCACAATACCCGCCAGCCCGTTTGTCTGGCGAAACTGGTTGATCGCCTGGATACAGGCCGCCTGGTGATGGGAATTAACTTCATCCAGACCATCCAGCAGCAAGATCAGGTCATCATCCGCCAACCAATCACGCCCCAGGTTGCGCGGTACCTGATACTTGGCTGTTAGTTCGGCCACAATCCAATTCGCCAGCGGCGGCCGATTTTCGGCCCAGGAGGCCAGGTTGAGGATGACAGGGATGGGCTGCGAGGCATCGGTGCGGGCGCGGGCGATCAGGTGGCGGGCCAGGGTGATAAGGGTGATGGTTTTGCCACTGCCGGGCGCACCCAAAATAAGCAGCGCGCGGTCAGTGGCGAAGAAGATGCCGGGAATATCGTTGGCGGTGGGCTGCACTGTATCCAGTATGTTTTGCCAGGGATGGGACACGGCCGTGTCGCACCGCTCCCAGGCCACATCCAGCAGCGCCGTTTCCCTCACTGCCTTCTCCAATACGCCATTGACCCAAAAATTCTCCACCTTGTCCAGGAGGATCAATTCTTTGCGCCGCCTGTCGGTGAGGAGGTGGGCGATGAGGACATCGCGGGGCGAGGGGCTGGGCGATGGGGGCATCGGCAATGAGGACATCGGCGATGAAGACATCGGCGATGAAGACATCGCGGGGTGAGGGGGTGAGGAAGTAAGGGGGGGAGCAGGCGCCACCGTGTCTCCTTGCCGCCCGCCGATGGCGGCAACCGGCGTCACCTTGTCAGGAAAGATATGGGCCAGTTCGGCTTCGTCCAGGGCACGGTAATTGCCGGCGGCAAGGAAGGTGTTGGCGTCGGCCGGGGAAGGCAGGCCACCACATTCGTAAAGCACAGCCAGCAGCGCCACCAGCACCAGCCGATCATCGGCATGGATTTTGCTCTTGTCCCGTTCCCAGTCGGAAACAGCCGCGCCGGAATAACCGGCGTGCCCGATTTCGTCGCCAATTAGTTCACCGAGACGAGACTGGGTTAACGTACCACCACGCAGGGGATCACTGCATTGGCGGCGGTAGAGGCGGAGAAGGTGGCCGAAGGTGGTCATGGGTTATGGGTTATGGGTTACTGGTCATTGGTCACTGGTTAGTGTGGGAGAAAAAGGACAAAGGACGAATGACAAATGACATTTAAGTGCTGCTTGAGCGAATTTAAGTATCAGCCTGTTCAGATTAAGCACCAGATGCTCTATGGTAGACGCAATGATAACGCAGACACAGTAGTTTTCGCCAACAAGTGTGGCCGGGCCTGGCAGGTTCTAGAAACCCGTCCGGTCCAGCCCAAAAGGAGATATAAACGATGACACCAAATAACGATATTTCCACGATGCGGCCCCGGCCCCGGCCAACAGCCCGCCGCGCCCAACCGCGCCGCCCCAGAGAAGCCCTGTCCGATGAGGCCAGCGGCCAACTGGTGGTGGTAGCGGCGCGCTGGATTTTGGTAGTAGCGGGGTTATTCCTGGTCATGTGGAATCCAGACGCTTTAGACCACTTACGCTTTCAGGTAGGCATCCTGCTGCTGTTAGCCGTAGCCAACTTTTACCTACACGCGCAACTGTTGATGCGGCGGCCTACCCTGCAGCAGGTGGTGCTGGCTGCCAGCGCCTTTGATGTTGCCGCCATTACCTTGTTGGTTGCCACCCAAGGCGGTTTCACCTCGAACACTTTCATTTTCTACTTCCCGGCTTTGCTGGCCATTTCCGTGGCTTTCCCCTTGGCAACCACGCTGATTTTTGGCGCCGGCGTCATCGGCATTTATGCCGCGATCTCCCTTTCTAGCTCATTCCTTAGCCAGACACTGGCAGATGATGCCCCCCAGATTTTGGTGGTGCGTTTGCTCATGCTGGCGGCGGTGGTGGCCTGCGGCGTACTTTACCAGCATGTGGAAGCGCAGCGGCGGCAGGCGGCTGAATGGGCACAGCAGGCTCTGTTAGAAGAGCTGCAACAACGGCAGGAGATGCCGGAGGTGGCTGGTAGTTAATCAGCGATTGGGAAAATCGCCCTACTTATACAAAGGAGATTTCAGATGCAAACGATATTTACCCCTCAACAAGAAGCGGCTGAAGATATTTTCTTCGGGCAAATTGTCCTCATCTGGGCGCGCTGGTTTGTGATTCTGGCGGGCGGCATCTTTGCCCTCTGGTCGGCTAACAGCATTGGCCAGTTGAGCGGCGCTATTGTACTGATTGTAATGATGATGGGCATCAACTTTTTTGTACACGGCCGTTACCTGATGGAACAGCCCGTCAACCAGACATTGCTCATCGTGTTAAGCTTTTTGGACCTGTCCCTTATCACCCTGATCTTGTTGGTCTGGCCGGGGCAAAATGGGCTGAACAGTTTTCTCTTTGTCCTGTATTACCCCATCCTGACCGCATTCGCCTTTGTCTTTCAACCGCGGTATGCCACCCTGTATACCCTGGGTGCGCTGGCGGCCTACACCATTGCCTGCTTCGTGGCTGACCCCGCCATCTTTACCAGCTCTGCCAAAATGGAACTACTGGTCATGCGCGCCATCACCCTGGCGGCTATGGGCGGGTTGGGCGCTTATTACTGGCGCATCCAGCGGGAGCAACGGCGGCGTCTGTTTAGTGAGTGGGTGAGTGGGTAATCGGTCTTTAGCGATGCTGAGAACCGATTACCTGGAGGCTATCATGTCCCGCATAACAAGGTTAAAAAAGGGACTGAATACCTTGCTACAACCGGCGGAAGACCCCCGACAAACGGCCGTGTACCTGCCGCAACGCCAACAAGAACTACTGCGCAACGTGCAGGGGGCGTTGGTGGACATTGGCCAGATGCGGGCCGGATTGATGGGCAAAACGGCCGTGCTGCAAACCCGCCTACCCCAGTTGGAAGCGCAGGCGCACGCTGCTCTGGAAGCCGGTCTGGAAGACAAAGCACGGCTGGCGCTGCGCCAGCGCCAGATTACGGCTATTGAACTGCAAACAATGGCCGGCCAACTCCAGGCCATTGCCCAAAAAGAGCAGCAGCTATTGGCCGTAGAGCAGCATTTGATCGCCCAAATTGAGGCCTATGTGGCCCGGCAAGAAGCGATGGCAGCCCGTTACCAGACAGCCTCCTCGCAAATTCAGGTGAACAAAGCGATTCAGGACATTTTTCATGACCTGGCCGACCTGGGCGAAGCGATTGCCACCGCCGAAAGCCATACCGAACATCTGGAAGCACGGGCTGACTGGCTGGATGCGACGTTACGAGACGAACTGCTGACGGGTACGGCCGTGTCCCTCACCGGCGACTATGTGGGCTTGGAGACGGCCGTGGAAGAGGAACTGGCGCGGTTGAAGACGGGAATCACCCGCCCGCCCCCCTCTGGGGCCATGCAAGCTGCACAATAGGTTGATAAGGATGTCTTTTATGCCATTTATACCATTTAACCGCTGAGTAACTTCTTCTTAACCGCACCAATCACGTCTGTATCCCACCTATCATTTACCTGTCATCCAAACCTCTGAGAAGTTCTCGCGGAAGGAGGCGCTCATGTCTAGACGCAAGCTGCTTTAGTGTCAGCAAAGTTCACGTTGTGTCCGTTAACCGTGCCGTCAGTTGGCAACCCGCCAATCACCGGCAACAACCCTTATAAAGGAGATAAGAAAATGGTTACCAAACCTACAAAATTCAACACATGGCGACTGGTGGGCTTTTGTTTGCTCATGGCCCTGTTATTGACCGGCGTCGTGAGTGCCGCCCCAGACAAGGCCAGTGACCGGCAAGATAAGCGTCCCATTCCGCCAACCTCGTATGTCTTTGAAAGCCCGATACTGTCCGACGTTTTGGACACAGCGGCTTTGACCATGCAGAAATGTGGCTGCCAGAGCCAGGTGGCTTTTTTCGACTATGAACAGGACGATAAAGGTTGGCACCGCCTGACCATTTACCTGACCGGGATCATCACGCCAGCCCCTGATGCAGGCATCTGGGAAGAAATCCCATTCCGGGGTGCTTCACTGCCTGATGTGTTGTTGGAAGCATCGAAATACATGAAAAACTATGGCTGTGACGCGGCCGTTCACAACTTAAGGTATGCACGGGAAGCGCCGCTGCCAACGGATCCACCTACCGGCAGGTATTTACACGTTGTCTATCTGGTTCTGGAATCCCCGTCACCCTGTCTTATTGATTAAGGCCATCATCTGACAGTTGGCTTAATAGCAGGTGTGTCAAGCGATGACCTGAACAAAAATAGACGACGATGATGATCATCGGAAAACAAAAAGGCCGATGTCCGCAAATAACAATGTGGGC
>CAADGU010000585.1 GCA_900696625.1 uncultured Chloroflexota bacterium
ACCCGCCCCTGCGCCTGCTGCACCACATGCCATGCCTCGTGTGGAAGATGGCGTTCCTGTCCCGCCGCGACATAGATTTCCGTACCCTGGGTATAGGCATAGGCTTGCAGTTGGGCTGGTTTGGACGAGTTGTAATGTACCTGGACATCATCCAGCGAAATACCAGACAGGTTTTCAATGCCTGCTTTGAGATCATCCGGTAAGCCCGTTCGGTTTTGGGACTGAGCGACCACACGCTGGACGTGGCGGTTGCCGTAGCTGCGTTGTAGTTGCATGAGTGAGTTTCCGGCGCGGGAGAGACGGCCGTTTGTCGCTTTTTGCAGCACGGCTGGGGCGTGGCAAACGACACGGCCTGATCCAGCCATCAGAGAGGCGGCGGGTTGGTGGGTGGCGGGAACGGCCGTTTGGCCCACGGTTTGCTGTTCCGCACTCGTTTCGTATGTCAGATTTGCCATCTCGTACCTCTATGGTGTGAACTCTTCGACCGTAACCAGTTTACCCATTTTCTGATATTCACGCTGGGCGGCGTGTACCAGGTGGGCCATCGTCACCTGGCCGCCGTCGGCTGCGGCCAGGAAGGTGGCCGCCAGGGCCATGTTGCGGATATTACCTCCGGCCAGCGCCACCCGTTCCGCCAGAAAGGCCAGGTCTACGTCTGCACCTACTGGTGTGGCCGTCGGCCAGATTTGCTGCCAGATGCGGTGGCGCATGGCGGCATCCGGGAAGGGGAACTCTACGATAAAGTGCATCCGGCGCATGAACGCTTCATCCATATTTTTGCGCAAATTGGTGGCTAGAATGGTCACGCCCTCATACGCTTCCATGCGTTGCAGCAAGTAGCTGATTTCCAGATTGGCGTAGCGGTCGTGGGCATCCTGTACGTCGGTGCGTTTGCCAAAGAGCGCGTCGGCCTCATCAAAAAAAAGGATGGCGTTGCTCGTTTCCGCCTCGGCAAAGATGCGCGAGAGGTTTTTCTCTGTTTCGCCAATAAATTTGCTGACGACGGCTGCCAGGTCAATTTTGTACAGGTCCAGGCCGAGTTCCCCGGCGATGATGTCCGCCGCCATGGTCTTGCCGGTACCGGGCGGCCCGGCAAAAAGGACATGCAGCCCTTTACCCAGCGCCAGTTTTTGGCCGAAACCCCATTCGTCATAGACCTGGGCGCGGTGCTGCACCTGGTGGCACATTTCGTGCAGTTGCGCCAACCGTTCTGGCGGCAGCACCATATCCGCCCAACCAAAATGCGGCTCAATTTTTTGGGCCAGTTGGGCCAGCTTTTGGTTAGAATGAAGGCGAGCCGCGGTGTGCAAATCGGCCGCTGTAAGCTGGGGATTTTCCGGCTGTCGCCAGCGGGCCAAATTGCGCGCCGAGGCCGCCGCCGCCTTAATTTGCCCGGTGGTGAGGCGGAACTTGTTGGCGACATCATTCAGATCGGGAGCGGTGGTTTCGGGGAAGGAGTTTTGCCAGCAGCGCAGTTGTTCGGCGGTGGTGGGCGGGGTGAAGGGGATGCGAATGAACGGGATGGTCAGGGGGGTGGGTGGTTCCCAAACGGCCGTGCCTGCTAAGATGGTCAGCCCTGGCTGTTTGACAACTATTTCCAGCAAGGTTTCGCGCTGTATGATTTTGTCTTCGGCTAAAAGGGCATCAAAACCGTCCCAGTAGGGCACGGCCGTTTGTAACCGTGCCTCGCGGAAAGCCAGACGGGCCAGTCGGGAGAACATCTCTGGCGGCGCGGCCGCTAACTGTTCACCGTTGATCAGCAGCAGGGAGTGGTTGAGGGCGATGGCTGTATCCTTGCGGCCTACGCCAGCAATGCCTTGAAAGTACAAAACCAGATCGTCAATCGTCTGTGTGATGGCCCCAATCCGCCTGGTCAACTCGTTGGTTGGGGGTGGTTGGTTAGAGGCGATTGCTGGCGCTGAATGAAGGCGGGCATAGGGGTGGAGACGGCCGTCCAACTCATCACTATCTAGCAAATAGCTAACAATCCGTGCATCTAGCTTGAGCGATTGGTTGAGCCAGGTTGGCTGGCTGGCTGGTGTTTCACTAAACAGTTCTAGCAAATGGTGGCGGCCCAGCGGTGCGTGTGGGGTGAAACAGGAGTGGGCAGCTATTTTAGCCATTATGCCTGGGCAAAGCAGATTGAGCAGCAAATCGAGGCTGGGCTGTTTGCGGGTGATGTCATCTTGGAGGTAGGCATAGATACGGCCGTAACTCACATCAATTTCTGGGGCCAGGCAGATGAGGAGGGTGTCTATCTCAAATTGGTTCAGCCCAAAATGGTTAGCGAGCTTGTTCAAACGCAAGGGAATGCCGTGCTGTGTAGAGAGGGTTTGACGCTGGCCGCTGACAGTCGTCATCTCATCGAGGCTGTTTTGCAGGGTCACGGCCGTGTCTGGCGGCAGCGGCACAGTGGCCCACAATGGCTGCCCCACGGTCTTTTCTAGCAGCGCATCCACTTCACCGTCGGAAATGTAAAAGGCGGGCAGACCATCTGCTTCGGGCTGAAGGTGGCGCGCCCGCCACACCTGTACGCGCAACAACAGATCCAGGCGAGCCAGTTCCGCCAGGATGTGCGCCAGCGAATGGGGAAATGGGATTACTTCGGCCGGGTCAGCCATAGGCAAACTCGTTCAAAGAACGGCATTTTAATGCCCAACGCGGTGAGATAGGGGGTCACAAAACCCATTAAACCACCAAGACTATTTACGTAACAACGTTTGCCGCTGGCGACATGGGTAATATGGCCGCGCCAGACGGGGTGCGCTGTTTCTCCGGGCGTTTCTTCCAGCCAGATTTTCACTACAAAGGAGTGGGTGTGTGGCTCGATAAACGGCCGTGATATTTCATCATTTGCCCGCTGCCAATCTTCTACTTCAGACATGTTCAGTGGCCTTGTTCTGAACGGCCAAATGTCAACATTCAGGCCGCTCCGCGCAGCATTTATCCACCACTATAGTTGCTGCCAGTCTGCCAGAACGTCTTTTAGCGTGTCTGCTTTAGCGTCTTTCCAATTTATCAAGGGGAAATGTTTAATTGTTGAATGAGAATTTGTACTTCTTGTTGCAAAGATGCCAGATGAGATTGCATCTCTTTCAATTCGGTTACAAGCTGGGAGACAGATAGCTCGCGGGAGTCTGGGGTTAAAAGGTAATGATTATCTTGCCTATTATCATGGTTGAGCTGGTCAGCGCGAATCTGGTCACGCAGGGTCAGAGTGCGCTGGGCTGGTTTGATGTTCAACTCTTCAGCCAGGGCTGCCGCACATTGGTCGAACTGGTGCAGGGCGGCGCTGCGATTGCCCGCCAGACAATGCAGCCGCATTAGCAGGCGGTGGGTGCGTTCTCTGGCACGGTCATAATGCAGCACACGCATACCGTAGACTACTCCGTTTTCATATTGACGGTGGGCAATACAGGCATCCATCAGCTTTTCCAGCAAGGCCAGATAGATGGATTGGAACCGTTCACGTTCAATAATGCACCAATCCTGGTACCAACCAGTGAGCAGTTCTCCCTGGTACAGGTCAATGATACTCTGGATGCTCCGCATTTGTTCAACGCTTAACCGCTGACCAGGGATATCACAGACGGCCGTGAAAGTCTGTTCTAATTCATGCACATCAAGCCAGACGCCTGTTTCCTGGTTGATGTGTAGCCAGTTATTATCGAGGATGAGCAGGGACGAAGGGGAGGTGGCATCGGCGACGGCCGTTTGTAACTGCCAAAGTGTCTGCCGTAGATATTTACGGGAGCGAGATGGCTCAGCATATCCCCATAGCTGTTCAGCCAGGCGGTCTCTGTCGTGTGGATAGCGGCGGTAAAGCAGGAGATAGAAGAACAATTCCTGGACTTTTGCGGGAAGGACGAGTGCGTCCTGCTCATAATGGTACACAGTCGGTTTACCCAAAAGCCTGACCATTAACGTACTCATTGCTTCCTCCGGTTGCCAGATAATGCGGTTGTTTTGCTTCTAAAAAAGTTCGGTTGAAAAGGGTTGTGAGACTGTTGCCTTCTTGGTCTGGATTATGAACGAGAAAGCTGTTCATGACAATAGCATTTCTTGCCACTCCAGGGTAACTGCTTTGACAATGTTAGATTCA
>CAADGU010000586.1 GCA_900696625.1 uncultured Chloroflexota bacterium
CAAAAACTTCACGAATGTGATTGAGTCGTTCTTGAGCCGGGTGGCTTAATCTACCTTCCTCAAACACATGCTTTCCGCCTGTTTCGTAAACAAGCTCACTACGATCATGGAAAACCTTTAAGTGAGGTTCTATCTGAGAAAAGCCTTTTTCGTTCATTCTTTTTGGGCTTCTAAAGATTTGCGTAACTGGACGCTCATAGGATTCAAGGTGGGAAAAGTATAGGGTATTAAAAAGTGATCGTCAGGAATCTGGGGGTTTGTATGTTCATTCCTTACTTCATAGCCTATTTTTTTTAATTTCCTTGCCAGTTTCAAAACCGCTGTTGATTCGACTTCCCACATCTGGCTCAGTGTTTCAGTTGATAGGATACGGCGCGTTCCAATTCCATTTACCACCTTTTGAAGTGTTTTCCATTCTGCACTATGAATTTCATCTGGCAATGTCAGGCGGCTAACAAATCTGGGTTGATATTGATAGTATCCACACAGTTGAACCAGGTCAGCTTTAACACCAAGCCGGGCCATCTCAGCCTCAAAGGCTTTCCATAATGCTGTAAACAGGACAAAAGACAGTTTGTTTGCACAAAGTTCAACCTTGCTGACCGGTAAATCCCATTGTTTTGACTTTGCTGGATGAACAATGATCTTCATTTCGATGCTATTTTGGATCATGCCGTTGGTGACGCCAAAATGCCAGACTTCTTGATCTGGAGAAAATTCAATTTTTAGAGGATTTTCTGTTTGCTCGCCCATTGTCAGCTCTTCCAAAGAGAAATCCTCTGATAGGTTAGCTGTAAATATGCGATGACTCACCGAAAGTAATTGTTGCTTTTCCCCAACCTTTGTGATAGCAGATTCAGCTTTATTTCGGTAAACCTCAGTCAGTTGTCGTTTGCGTTTTCTAAAGCCCAAGGTCTCGTTGTGGCGCAAGAGGGGTAGCTCGAAGGGTAATGATACTTTGAATATTTGATCCAAAATCGCCAGCGCAAGAATCCGAGCTATTTGAGGTGGCACGGAATTGCCGATTTGATGAATAGAGATTTGTTTACCCCCAGAAATCTCATAGTGGTCAGGAATTGTTTGTAGTCGCTTCAACTCTCTAACCGTAAAAGGGCGATTATCCCAATGAAAAGGGCCGGTATATTGCCCACCCTGGGCCTTGATTGTCCGAACTGGTTCGTTTGGATCTGCTTTATACAAGAAGTCGGAAAATTTTGACCGCCACGAGAAAACCGGAGTGGGATGTCCCATCTCTTTGGTGTAGAAACTGTAATTTAAACCGGGGGGGATGGCGACTAATAAATGCCCAAATCTCCCTCCGACAGTCTGGCTTCTTTCTTCAGGAAGCAAGTCTACTCCCGTAACAGCGTGGGAAGCTGTGTAGAAAGGGAATTTATCGGGCGAATCGGGGCCATGTGTTGGGCGAGGAAACAAGAAATCCCCGTCCTTAACCCCTACAACAAATAACCGTTCTCGATGCTGTGGTGCGCCATAATCTGCTGCGTCAAGTATTCGGGAAAAAATCTTGTACCCGGCGCCAGCAAATGCTTTTTGAATTTCCAGCCATGCTTCTCCATTTTGCGCTCCGGTGATGCCGTAAACATTTTCAAACAGGAACCCTTTTGGAGAGAGTTGGATCAAAAGCCGGACATATTCTTCAAACAGCATTCCCCGATCATCATCTGTACCTTGAACTCCGGCGGCACGCCTTCCAGCAGCAGAAAATGTCTGGCAAGGTGGGCCGCCAATGATGAAATCTATTTTCAGGTCTTCGGGAGGGTGATAATTTCTAATGTCTTCGCATAAAGCTGTTGAATCAAGAAAGTATTTGTCTTCGCCACAATTTGCCTTAAGCGTGTCAACAAATCTTGGTTCAATTTCCAGCATTGTATGGATTGAAAAGCCGGCATCATGAAATCCGATGTCTAACCCGCCGCCACCTGAGAAAAGACTCAAGGTATGGATAGGTTGCTTGACGGCCGTGCGCGACCAGTTATTAAGAGATTCTCCAAAAATATCCGGCCATCCAGGCCCATAAGTAAAGCCCAATGCCTCAGCAATAGCATGAGAAGTGCTTTGGGCTTTACCAGATGTATCTGATATAGAAAACAGGCTTAATTGTTGAGCTTGCATTTGTTACCTGGTTAAATCCATTCGATCACTTCATTTTATACCATAGCCTTCAACAACTTACGAGGTTTAATGGTAACATAGGCGGATGCAACCGCCGCCATCGTTTACGCGCATTATCATTCTGGCCGAGGCCACGTTACCCCGGCTGGCCTGGGCGGCGCTGTTGGAGCGGCAGCCGGGTCTGGTGGTGGTGGGCACGGCCGTTCACCTGGATGATGTGCTGACCTTACCCCCGACGGATGCAGACACGGCCGTTCTCCTTGACCTTCCCCATATGCAACCCGATCAACTGGTCCGGCTGGCACAGGCGATGCCCACTTATGGCCTGCTTTGTCTCGTTGATACTTACGATCTGTCGCCCATTGTGGCGCTGTTGCAAGCCGGCGCCACCGGCGTACTGAGCCGGGACGCCACCGTGCCGGAACTGGCGCGGGCGCTGATCGCGGTGGGGCGCGGTGAAATGGTGCTGCCGCCCTCATTGGCTGTCCGCGCTTTGACGGCTCTGGCGCGTGGCGAGGCAACACAGTCGCGCCACCCGGAGACGCTCACCGACCGGGAACGGGATGTGTTGGCCTTGCTGGCCCAGGGATTGACCAACAAGGATATTGCCCAATCGCTGTTTCTCAGTGTGCGTACCATTGAGGCGCACCTGCGCCATATCTATGGCAAACTCAATGTAGGCTCGCGCACCGAAGCCGTCTTGTGGGCGGTGCAGCATGGTTTTGGCGCGTAAGTACGTAATTTCACCTAGATCAAGAACCGTGCTTTCGCCGTATCGGTTGCGGCGAAAGCCACCTATCATGGCGTTATGAGAAGTGGTGACACACACGAACCAGAAAATCCTACCCGGATCGCCGTTCTAGGTACGTTGGCGGAGTTTCACGTGGATCCGCTGCCGTATGACCTGGCGGCGCTGGTAGACCTGGTGGCGGGCATCAACCCGGACTTGCTTTGCCTGGATATGACATTGGCCCAATGGCAGCAGCAGGATTTCCGCCAGTTACCGGCGGAGTACAGCCAGGCATTGCTGCCGCTGGCGGCGCAAACAGACATGGTGGTGGCGCCCATTGGCGGTGACGAGATGATGCCACGGGCGACGGCCGTTGGCTGGCGCGGCGTGGGCATCCGGTGGGCACGACAGGTGTTGGGCTGGGTTCAAGCTGGCGTGTCCGGCCCCGACGCCATCAACCAGGGCTGGCGGCATGATTGGGGTAACATCCTGTACACGCTCACCCGCCGTCTGGCTGGTGAAACGGCCGTTCATGCCTACCATGCCCACATCGAACAACTGGCGCAGGCGGCGCTGCACGTGGCCGAACGCAACCCCGGCAGCCGTATTCTGGTCGTGAGCAACATTCAATACTGTCACCACATCCGTCCCCGGTTGCAGCAGCAGCCAGGCCTTATCGAAACATCCTATGCAGAGCTATGAGAGGTGACAAAATGACCGAAAAAACACACAACCATCAACACGGGGCGACGGCCGTTGCCCCCCAATCATCTGACCACAACCAGCATCAACACCACCCACAACCCGATCACAACGACCATAGTGAGCATCACGGACATGATGCACAGGGCAGCCAGAGTGGCCAGGCGGGGCACGGCGGACATGGCAGCCATGGCAGCCATGCCGGGCACGAGATCATGTTCCGCAATCGCTTTTGGGTGTCATTAGTATTGAGTATTCCCGTCCTGTACTTTAGCCCGATGCTGCAACATTGGCTGGGCTTCACGGCCGTCACCTTCCCCGGCAGTGATTGGATTGCGCCCGTTCTGTCGGTGGTGATCTTCTTCTACGGCGGCCTGCCTTTCCTACAAATGGCCACCTGGGAACTGCGCCAGCGGCAGCCGGGTATGATGACCCTCATCTCCCTGGCGATCACGGTGGCCTTTGTTTACAGCGTCGCCACCCTCTTTGCCGATTTGGGCGAGAGCTTCTTTTGGGAATTGGTGACGTTGATTGACGTGATGTTGTTGGGGCACTGGCTGGAAATGCGCAGTGTGCGCCAGGCTTCCGGGGCACTGGATGAATTGGCGAAGCTGATGCCGGATGAAGCGGAACGGATTGGCGAAGACGGCCGTATCGAAAAAATAGCCGTCGCCCAACTGCAAAAAGGCGACCGGGTGCTGGTGCGCCCTGGCGGCAGCATTCCGGCCGACGGCGAAGTGACCGACGGCCGTTCCGATGTCAACGAAGCAATGCTCACCGGCGAGTCGAAATCGGTGAAAAAAGAGCCGGGCAGCCGGGTTATTGGCGGCACGGTGAATGACGGCAGCGGCAGTTTGCGCATCCGCGTGACGGCTACCGGTGACGAGACGGCGCTTTCGGGCATCATGCGCCTGGTAAAGGAAGCGCAAGAGAGCAAATCCAAAACGCAGCTATTGGCCGACCGGGCCGCGGCGTTCCTGTTTTATGTGGCATTGGCGGCAGCGGTGCTGACGGCCGTGCTGTGGACAATTGCCATCGGTTTTAATGTGGAAGTATTGTCGCGTGTCGTCACCGTGCTGGTCATTGCCTGTCCCCATGCGCTGGGGCTGGCGGTGCCGCTGGTGGTGGCTATCACCACCTCCCTGTCGGCGCGCAACGGTATCCTGGTGCGTGACCGGCGGGCGTTGGAGGCGGCGCGGGAAGTGGACGTGATTATCTTTGACAAGACGGGCACGCTGACCAAAGGCGAGCAGGGCGTCGTGGGCAGTGTCATGGTGGACGGCGTTTCCGAAGAAGAGGCGTTGGCGTTGGCTGCCGGGCTGGAAGCGGATTCGGAACATGCGATTGCTCGGGCGATTGTGATGGCGGCGCAGGCGCGGCAGATTGAGGCCGCCGCGGTGACGGAGTTTGCGGCGTTGAAAGGGCGGGGTGTGCAGGCGATGGTGGGGGATACGGCCGTGTCTATTGGCGGCCCCCGTCTGCTGGAATACCTGGAAGTGGAACTGCCGGAGGCCATTGCCACTTTTAGTCAGGAAGCTGGCGACAAGGGGCAGGCTGTTATCTATCTGATTCGTGGCCAGGAAGTCATCGCCGCCTATGCCCTGGCTGACGTGATCCGCGAGGAAAGCCGGCAGGCGGTTCAGAAACTGCACGAGATGGGCATCGAGGTCGCCATGCTCACCGGCGACAGCCAGGACGTAGCCAGAGCGGTGGCTGCCGAACTGAACATTGACCGCTATTTCGCTGAAGTGCTGCCCGAAGACAAGGACAAGAAGGTCAGCGAACTGCAAAAGCAGGGTAAAAAGGTGGCCATGGTGGGCGACGGCGTCAACGACGCCCCGGCCCTCACCCGCGCTGACATCGGCATTGCCATCGGCAGCGGTACCGATGTGGCCGTCGAATCCGCCGGGCTGATTCTGGTGCAGTCGAACCCGCTGGATGTGGTGAAAATTATCGAGTTGAGCCGGGCCAGCCAGCGCAAAATGGTGCAGAATATCTGGTGGGCGGCGGGATACAACATTGTGGCTATCCCGTTGGCGGCGGGCATCCTGGCCCCCTGGGGTATTTTTATGCCCCCGGCGGTGGGGGCGCTGGTGATGTCTGTGAGTACCATCATTGTGGCGCTCAATGCCCAGACGTTGCGGCGGATGAGTTTGTAGAATTGTAGTGGTTGATCGCGCCAGACATCCGATTTTTTAGAAAAATCGGATGTCTGCCTTTCCGGTGTTGCCATGCGTTATAGCTATCTAGAAAAGTTTTTTCACTTTGCCGTCATTCCGAGGAGTCTTCGACGAGGAATCCTCACGCTGCCAGTCAGAAAGATTCCTCACTCCGAAGACTGGCCTGCCCTGAGGTATCGAAGGGTTCGGAATGACAGGGAGAAGGGTTTTTCTGGACAGCGATATTTCCTTCTTCTGTTGGTATGGGTAACGGCGGCCTGCCGGGTGATCAGCTCTTCGTCTGATGGAGCGGGCGACACGGCCACTTCGCCAGGCTCAGTGCTGGCCGTACCCACCATTCCCAACCTCGCCCCCGACGAAATCCGGTTGGGGCAAACGGTGTACGCGCAGCAGTGCGCCAGTTGCCATGGCGTCAATCTGGAAGGACAGCCGGATTGGAAGATGCCAAACGAAGATGGCTCCTTTCGCGCCCCGCCACATGATGCCAGTGGGCACACCTGGCATCACGGCGACCAGACCTTGTTGGACGCGGTGCGGCTGGGTGGGGCGCGTTTGCAGCCGCTAAACGTGATCAGCGCCATGCCGGCGTATGGGGAATTGTTGAGCGAGCAAGAGATGACGGCCGTGCTGATTTACATAAAAAGTACCTGGCCGAAAGATTTGCAACTTTACCAGTGGGAAGCCACCCTCCGCGAACAAACACAAGAAACAGAATAAAAGAGAATCAAACGGGGATTGACAATTTATTGTACCGTGTATATAGTACAGATACTATAGTACAAGTGCTATATATTGACTGCTTGATCGAGGTGGTGATGTCTCTAAAACATGCAATTCTGGGATTTTTGTCATTTTCACCCGCGCCCATGTCCGGGTACGACCTGAAAAAGGCGTTTGACCATTCGGTGCGCCATTTCTGGCCCGCCAACCAGAGCCAGATTTACCGCACTCTGGCGGCGCTGACCGACGAGGGGTTGGTGGCGGTGGATGTGGTGGAACGGGAAGAACGGTTGGACATGAAGCTGTATCAGATTACGGACAACGGCCGTACCGAACTCCACCGCTGGCTTTCCACCCCCCTGCCGCCGCAAGATTGCCGGGAGCCGCTGCTTATTCAGGTCTTTTTTGGCCATAACCTGACGGATACAGAACTGCTGGCGGTTTTGCAGCACGAAGCGCAGGCCATTGAAGAACGGCTGGCGCTTTATGCCCAGATATACACTGCTTCGCTAGAGATGTTTAACCAGGAACACGGGTTTGACCCCCGCACTTTGTTTTTACGTCTGCTGACGCTGGAATTTGGCATGATCAGTAATCAGGCCGGGCTGGATTGGCTGCGCGCGGGTATCACCCGGCTGCAAGCCGGCGACTATACCCCGGCGGAACTCCACACATTGCTGGGAGGCAATCAAGAAGACAATGAATAAATCTACGCGGAATCTGGTGATATTCACGGCCGTGACCCTCAGCGCCGGTTTTGTGGGCGTAGGCGTTGACCGGTTGGCGCCGCCGCCCGACCCCATGCAAGGGTTGGGGGCGCTCATCTGGCTGGCTGCGCCATTAGTGACCGGGCTGCTGCTGCGCGCCTTTGGCGGCGACGGCTGGGCGGACGCGGGCATACGGCCGAACTTGAAAGCGGGTTGGCCCTGGTATCTGGCGGCTGTGGGCATCGTGCCCCTGGTTACGCTGCTGACGCTGCTTATCGGCAGCCTGTTGGGGGCCGTGAACCTGTCTGGTCTGGCCACGGAAGGGTGGGGCGCGTTTCTTTCGCTGGCTGGCGTCACCTTTGGTGGGGTGATGGTGAAGAATATCTTTGAAGAGTTTGCCTGGCGGGGCTATCTGACGCCACGTTTTGCGGCACGGCCGTTGCACCCCCTGGTAAACGCCACGCTGACCGGTTTCATTTGGGCGGGCTGGCATGTGCCCTATTACCTCTATTTTCTGGACAAAGAAGTTCTGACGGCCCATACTTCCTTAAGCGTACCGGCTTTTATTTTGCTCTCCTTCTTGCTTTTGCCTTTTCATGCCCTGGCATATGGTGAACTGCGGCTGCTCAGTGGGTCTGTATGGCCTGCCTGGTTGATGCACAACGTGGCAAACGCCATCAGCCTATCGCTCGTTTCGGGCGGTTTTATGGTGCTTCAGCGGAACATGACCGGGGTGTTGCTTTCGCCGGGAACAGAGGGAATTCTGGCTTCACTGCTCATGGGCCTGGTGGGGTTTGCCCTGTATCGGTACCGCCTGCGTGGGGCACGGCCGTCTGAGAAACTCATAGCGACCTTATAAGGTTGGTTCACTCACCAAGATTGAACCAATCCTGATTAGTTGGCGACAGCCAGAGCAGATTGCTGCTCCATTTCTATCTGGAAGAGGGAGGCGGCCTCATGGCGACTTTTGACTTCCAGCTTTTTTAAGATGTTATGGACGTGGTTTTTAACGGTGCCACATTCAATCACCAGTTTTTCGGCAATTTCCTGGTTGGTGCAGCCGGCGGTAATCAGTTCCAACACCTCTTCCTCGCGCCCGGTTAATTCCTCAAGCTGCGTTCCGCGCGCCTTAACAAAGGCCAGGGGCATTTCCAGATTGGCCAGGTGAGATAAACGAGACATCAGGGCGGCGGCAATGGAGGGGGAAATAATCGCTTCTTCTTGATAGGCAGCCTGTAATTTCTGCACTACGTCTTCTACCGATTCATTTTGCAGAATATAGCCGGCCGCGCCCGCTTCCACATAACGAATGATGGTATGGGGACATTCATCCACCCCCAAAATCAGCACTTTGGTTTGGGGGTGGGTGATGCGCATTTCGTCGAGCAAATCAAAGGCGGTGGTATCTTCTAATTCTGCGCCTAATAGCAGGATGTTGGCGTGGGGCAGAAGAAAATAAAGCTCTTCCACTGTGGCGGCGCAGCCAACCAAATAGACATCGGCCACGTTGTCCAGAGCTGTGCGCAACGAATCGCAGATGAGGCGAGAAGGATGGGCAAGCAACATACGGATCATGGGCAGAGTCTCCTATGAAAATTATGAATTATGAAGGATAAATTATGAATTTTCAGTCATTATGGTGGCAAACGGCCGTGAACCATATAGGGAATGAACCTACTGTGACCTGGGGAGAAACCCTACCTTGTGGGCTAAAAATGGGGGCCGCCGGGATTAGAGGTGGCGGATTAAACCGAGAGGGCGCCGGCAAAAGCGGCACGAATCGCCGGGATGAGGCTGCTGTTGGCTTCTTGTTTGAGGATGTAACCGGCCGCGCCGTTTTGGCGCGCCTGCTGCACCAGCACGTTGTTGTGGTGCATGGAAAGCATGACGATGTGCGCGGGCAGACCCAAAGCGTTTATTTCCCCGGCGGCGCGAATCCCGTCCAGTTCGGGCATGGACACGTCCATGACAATGACATCGGGTTGCATGGATTGGGCTAATTGGATGGCTTCACGGCCGTTGACGGCCGTGCCCACCACTTCCATATCCGGTTCTCTGGCCAGCATGGCCACCACACTCTGGCGCACCATAGCATGGTCATCCACTACTAAAATACGAATAACTTGTTTTGAGATAGACATGATGACAAATACAACTCAAGCCTCCAAGATAAATGATAAAATAAGCCGGGTGAAGGCTATGAAGGCTACTATAACTATATTGTGGCATAGAGCCGGTGTTTACCGTATGGGGGATTACCCTACCTTTAGCAAAACAGTGGGGTTTACGAGTCAAGCAAAATCAACCCCCGCTTAATGCCTTCCCGAATCAGAGAGGCCAGGTCATTCACTTCTAGTTTGGACATCAGGTTGGCCCGATGTTTTTCCACCGTCTTGACGCTAATGCTTAAAATATCGGCGATGGCGCTGTTGGTATGCCCTTCGGCTACCAGTTGCAGCACTTCTCGTTCCCGCGGGGTGAGCAAATCGGCCATATGCGCAGCAGTGGCATCGGGTGGGGATAACAGCAGG
>CAADGU010000587.1 GCA_900696625.1 uncultured Chloroflexota bacterium
GGCCGTGGGCCCCAGACAAGCCGAAAATGATCGTGACCGTGCCGGGGTATGACCGCCACTTTTCCCTGCTGGAAAAATTGGGTATTGAGATGGTAACGGTGGCGATGACACCCGATGGCCCGGATATTGCGGCGATTGAACGACTGGCAAAAAGTGACCCGACGGTGAAAGGCATCTTTTTTGTGCCCACCTACAGCAACCCCACCGGCGAGACGATTACCGATGAGGTGGCGCAACGGTTGGCGGGCATGGACACGGCCGTGCCCGACTTCACCATCTTTGCCGACGACGCCTACCGCGTCCATCACCTCACCGACGACTACCCCGCGCCGCCCAACTTGCTGCGCCTGTGCGCCTCCGCCGGGCATCCCGACCGCGTCTATGTGTACGGCTCTACCTCCAAGATGACGTTTGCCGGGGCGGGTGTGGGCTTTATGGCTACCAGCATCGCCAATGTGAAGTACATTACCAGCCTGATGGGGGCGCAGTCCATTGGGCCGAACAAGGTGGAGCAGTACCGCCATGTGCGCTTCTTACAGACATACCCTGGCGGCATCCCCGGCCTGATGCGGGATCATGCCCGCCTGCTCCGGCCCAAATTTGAGGCGGTCTACCGTGTGTTGTCCCAGGAATTGGCAGATTCCGGCCTGGCGACCTGGACGGAGCCAAAGGGGGGTTACTTTGTCAGCCTGGATACGACCCGGCCCATTGCTGACCGGGTGGTGGCGTTGGCGAACGATGCCGGCGTCTCGTTAACGCCGGCCGGAGCGACATTTCCCTACGGCCGTGACCCCCACAATCGCAACATCCGCCTGGCCCCCAGCCGCCCGCCCGTTGCCGAAGTGGAACAGGCGATGACGGTGGTGGCGGCGTGTATCCGGTTGGCCTCGGCGGAGTATGATGCGCGTGATGCGTGATGCGTGAGGAAGTCACGCATCACGCATCACGTTCCCAAATAAACCCTCCGCACCCGTTCATCCGCCTGCACCTCTGCCGGGGGGCCGGTGTGAATGACCTGGCCGTAATGCAGCACGGTGATCTGGTCGGCCAGGGTGAAGATGACATCCATGTCGTGTTCGACGATGAGCAGGGTGAGGTCGCGGGGCAGGGATTGGATGAGCTGGATCATGTCGGCTGTTTCGGCGGGTGACATGCCGGCGGTGGGTTCATCTAGCAGTAGCAGGCGGGGGTGGAGGGCCAGCGCCAACGCCACTTCCAGAGCGCGCTGCTGTCCATAGGCCAGGTCGCCGGCCTTGACGTGGGCTTGTTCAGCTAAGCCGACCTGTTCCAGAATGGCAACGGCGGCGGCGTGTACGGCCGTGAACCCCCCCATAGGCTTAAACCAATGCCGATTGACCCGTTCCCGGTGCTGCACCGCCAGGCGCACATTCTCCAGGGCCGTCAGCCCGGCGAACAGGTTATTGTGCTGGAAGGTGCGACCCATGCCCAGGTTAGTACGGGCATGAACAGGCAGGTGGGTAATGTCACGGCCGTGCAGCCACACCCGCCCCGTTTGCACCGGCAGTTCCCCGGCAATCAGGTTAAACAGCGTACTTTTGCCGGCCCCATTGGGGCCAATAATCGCCCGCCGTTCACCCGGTATGATGTGCAGGTTGACGGCCGTCAACGCCTGCACCCCATCAAACCGCTGGCTCAATTTCTCAACTCGTAATGCGTCTGTAAGTGTCATGTGTCGGGTGTCATGTGTCATGTGTCGGGTTATCGGGTGTCCCCTTGACACTTGCCACTGGAACACCTGACACCACTTTCTGCCACAGGCTGAGAATGCCACGTGGGGCGAAGAGGACAAAGAGGATAAAGATGATGCCCTCCACCGTCTCCCAACGGTCGAGGTAGCTGCTGGCGATCTGGGGAAACAGCCGCACCAGCAGCGCCCCTAGCACCGGCCCGGTTAAGGTGCCCGCGCCGCCGATGATGACCATGACCATCACTTGCCCGGAGATGGTCCAGTAGAGGTTTTCCGGCGAGGCATGGCGGAAATAAAGCGCCAGCAACATGCCGCCCAGCCCGGCAAAGACCCCGGCAATGACAAAGACGGCCATTTTGTAGCGAAAGGTGGCGTAACCAAGCGCCTGCATTCGGGCTTCGTTTTCGCGGATGCCGCGCAGCGCCCAGCCAAAGGGACTGTTCACCAGGCGGCGCAGCAGCCAATAGACCAACACAAAAAAGGCCAGCGCCAGGAAGTAATACGCTTCACGGGTGCTGACGAGCCATTGCAGGGGACCGACGGCAATGAGGGGGGCGGGGATGCCCGGCAGCCCATCCGAGCCGCCGGTCACGGCCGTCCAGCGAATAGCCACGCTGAACAACATTTGGGCAAAGGCCAGGGTGATCATCAGGAAGTAGATGCCGCTGGTACGCAGGGCAAAAAAGCCGATGATGGTGGCGGTCACGGCCGTGACCAGCACCACCACCGGCAGCAGCAGCAGCAAATTGGCCGTCAGCCCTAAGGCTAATGGGTGGGTGCTGGAAAGGTAAGCGGCGGTGTACGCGCCCAGACCAAAAAAGGCGGCGTGCCCAAACGAGGGTAGACCAGTGTAACCGAGCAGCAAATCCAGGCTCATAGCAAAAATGGCGAAGGCCATCACCTCAATGGCCAGGCTCAGGACATACGGCCGTGCCCCC
>CAADGU010000588.1 GCA_900696625.1 uncultured Chloroflexota bacterium
ATGACGTTTGTGATCCTGTCCAAAGGCATTGATCTCTCGGTGGGCGCGGTGATTGCCTTGACTTCGGTGGCCTCGGCCGCATTGCTAGAGAAGGTGGGTCTGAGTCCGTTTGTGGTTATCCCGCTCATGTTGCTGATGGGCACGCTGTTGGGGGCGACGATGGGCACGATTATCCACGTGTTCAAGGTGCAGCCCTTTATCGTCACGCTGGCGGGCATGTTTTTTGCCAGGGGCATGTGTTTTTTCATCAGTCTGGACGCCATTCCCATTCGACACCCGCTCTACCGGGCGATGGCGCTGTATCGGCTGCCGATTCCGGGACTGGAGCGGGGGTTCCTTAACCTGGGGGCCATCATCGCCCTGATTGTGCTGGTGGTGGGCATCTATGTGGCGCATTTTACGCGCTACGGCCGTTCCATTTATGCGATTGGCGGCAGCGAGCAGTCGGCGCTGTTAATGGGTCTGCCGGTCGGCCGTATCAAAATTTCTGTTTACGCGCTGAACGGCTTTTGTTCGGCGCTGGCGGGCATCGTGTTTAGCATCTCGCTGCTTTCTGGGCATGGGCTGTACGCCACCAACGTGGAATTGGACGCTATCGCCTCAGTGGTGATTGGGGGAACGTTATTGACCGGGGGGCAGGGTTACGTTTTTGGCACGTTGTTCGGTGTATTGGTCACAGGCTTAATCCAGATGCTCATTCAGTTTAACGGCAACTTGAGTTCCTGGTGGACGCGCATTGCCGTCGGCGCACTCACGCTGATTTTCATTGGCGTGCAAAGCCTGTTTACCAGGGAGCGCCGTCGCCAGACGGTTGCCAAATCACGCGGCAGGGAGCAGGCAAACCAGACCGTGACGCCTGTGGAGGAACTTGTGTAGGTTTGTGAGCGAAGCGATGCTGTCAGCTTGCGTCTGAGCAGTCTTGTTTAGACGAGCGGATGGTGTTTTGTTGATGCTTTTTATTGAGTTGGCGCATGGTTGTGGTTTATGCTGCTGTCGCGCCACCTACCACAGTGCCACATGGTCTTCGGCCCAACCTACGAGATGGTTCACGGGTACAATTTCCCCCTCGCCCGTTGTGATAAACCCATCGTAATGGCCGAACATCTGGTGTACCTCTGAGCGCACCAGCCAGACGCTGCTGGCAGCTACCCGCTCCAGGAACGGGGTGAAGGTCAATTCCAGCCGCCCGGTCGAGTCGCTAATCCGCCAGGGGCGCATGAACGCCGTTTTGTCATACTGCCAGGTCAGGTCGGTGGAGAGTTTGTGTAAACGGCCGTCTACACACACACCATTTTCCGTACTGCCGGTGCCATCCGTCCACTGCCCACCCAGATTCAGGCCAATGAGACGGCCGTTTTGTCGCCCTGAAGCGCTGCCCCAATTCCAGCGGCAGTGGCGTGGCCAGATGCCCCGGCCAAAGTCCAGGCAGGCGAAGCTCTGCTCCCCCTGGAAATGCGTCTCTTGCCCGTCCATGGTGACTGTGCCGCTGGCCGGCAGGCAGTTCTGTTTGCTGGTGAACTGGAAGGTGCGGTCATTCCAGGGCACGACGACGTTGAGCGTCTGGTGCTGTGGTGGCATGGTGATGGTGAATTGGGCGGCTAACGGCCGTCCTTCAAAATCTGCCATCTCTACCTGCAAATCCACTCCTGTGGGCTGCTGGCGCATGGCTACCCGCAGCCCCTTGCTGTCATAGACTGCATCGGCAGCGACGACATCGGCCAGGTGGCAGCCCTGACCCAGGGGCAAGAGCTTCGTGGCTTCGGTGAGTTGGCCGGTGTGGAAGTCGGCGTAGTAGACGAAGACCAGCCCGGCGTAATCCAGGTGGCTGATGGTGGCGGAGAAGAGGTGGCTTTCGGTGGTGACGGCCCAATAGTTCCAGCGTTTTTTGCGAGGCCAACGGCCGTGTAGATTACAGCGATGCAGCGGGTAACGTGACCAGCCCACAGCCGCCGGATTGAGACGGCCGTTGGGCAGGCAGAGATCAACGGGAGTACTTAGTTCGAGTTCCTGGGCCATTGTCAACCTTGTATTTCAGAGGTTCACCGCCTCATATAAGTCCGGTGAAACAAAAGGGGCCAGGGCGTAGGCAACGGCCGTAGCAAATGCCTCACCGCGCACCACCAGATTATTGGTCAATGCACCGACGGCGCCCCCTTTTTGTTTGGTGTTGTGGTCGTTGAGTACGTTATCCATCACGTGGCCTAATTCTTCGCCGTGTTGCACGCGCCGGGCGATGTGTTCTGGCAGGGGTAATCGCGCACAACCGCCCAGACCGGTACGGCCGTCGCTGGCTACAATCGCCACCCAGCCTTGCAGCACCAGTCCGAATGGCTCTGGATGCACACCCCCTTCCAGGCCAATGCCCATGTCGGCGTTTAGGGCGTCCCGCGCCACCCGCGCCCGGTTTTGCGCCCCGGCAATTGTTTCCGCGTCGCTCATGGGCATGGCGCTAACGCCGCTGGGTACCGAAACGGGGATGACTTGCGCTTCCGGCCAGACGCGCAAAATGTGGGTGGTCACGGCCGTGACTTTGACGGGGTTGGTGGAACCGATGGCGATGATCATAAATAAAGCAGGTGATTGGCGATTGCACAATCGCCAATCACCCTATTTCTATCTTCGTCACCGCCTCAAAATCAATGGAGTCCGCTTTGCCAAGCACCGTTTCTAATGCCATTTGGGCAAATTGAAAAAAGCCTTGCAAATCGGCGATGCGTTCCAGGTAGTAGGCGGCCAATTCGCGCTCTTCGGGGGTCAATTCGGCCTGGGCGGATTGCAGTTTGGTGATGCTTTCGCCCAGGACTTGCAGCGCCATTTGCACCTCGCGCCGTTCGCGGCTGTTGATCACACTGCGAATGACCTGCCACATGTCTGATTCGGCCTGGTAATACTTCTTGCGCTCGCCGCGCATCCACACTTCTTTGGCCATGCCCCAGCGCTCCAGGTCACGCATGTTCATGCTTACCGACCCTTTGCTGATTTGCAACTGGTCGGCCAGATCATCCAGTGACAATGGTTCCGGGTTCAGCAACAAAGTGCCATAAAGCCGCCCCATGACATCATTAAACCCAAAAAAGCGGGCTAACCGCCCAATTCCGGCTACGGTACTCTCGTTAACGCCAATCAATGTGCCGTGCATATCTCTCCCTGCGTTCAAAACGTTTTGAATGTTAGGGGAATTATATGTGGTAAGTGGTAAGGTGCAAGTGAGGGGGTGTAGAGGTGAGCAGGTGAGGGGGTGAGGGGGTGAGGGGGTGAGGGGTGACAGGGTGATCAAGACCGCTCCAATACCCTGATATCCAGTTACCGATTACCGTTCACGGATTACCGATTACCGGAAAAACCGGCCCATGTCCCGCCCCTAACTGCCAGTTTGCGCCGTTTTGGATGGCTTGATGGGTGAATTGGTGGGCCAGATACACGGCCGTGTCCAACCTCTCCCCCCGCGCCAATGCCACACACACAGCCGCCGACAGGGTATCGCCGGCCCCGTGTGTGTTTTCCGTTTCAATGTAGGGGGAACGCAGTTGGTGGGCGGTACGGCCGTCATAGAAAATATCCACCACATCCTCGCCGTCCCGGCCCCCTTTCAGCAGCACATTCTTGGCCCCTAGCCGGTGCAGCTCTGTCGCCAGGTAGGCCAGTCGGGGGAGATCGGTGGGGTCGGGAACGGCGCTGTTCAGGAGCACGGCCGTTTCCATCACATTCGGTGTGATCAAATAGGCCAGCGGCATCAAGGCAACCACATAGTGCCATCGCACCGCCTCGGTAAACATCGGCTGCCCACGATGGTTCACCAACACCGGGTCAACGACGATTTTCTGGCAGCCGTACTGTTGTAATTTGCTGGCGATAACGAGGATGAGTTCAGTCTGGCCGATGAAGCCAGTTTTGATCGCCGCCGCGCCATAATCGGACAGCACCGCATCCAATTGGCCGGCCACAAATTCAGGCGACATGTACTGGACACGCTCGACGGAGACGCTGTTTTGGGCGGTCACGGCCGTGAGCACACTCAGCCCATACGCCCCCAACACCGCCCACGTGCGCAAATCCGCCTGCAATCCCGCCGCCCCACCACTGTCCGACCCGGCAATTGTTAATACTTTAGGTGGCATATCTACAAAGCCTTGTTTCGTAACCATGCGACAAATCTCCAAAAAACCTTTAGAATCAAGACAGTCCATTATACATAGCAAGACAGTTAACAAGACAAAATCACCTTGAAAATCATCGTGCATCCGTTACAGGTCGAACTCTGAGACTTGAACACTAAAACACTTGAACACATAAGCACATACGGAGAGTGAGATATGACAAAATATGTTGGCATTTTAACCGCCGGCGGCGACACACCGGGCCTTAATTCCGCCATTCGCGCCATTGGTAAAACTGCTCTGGGCATGGGCATGAATGTGATTGGCTTCCGCGATGGCTTTCATGGATTGGTGGGCGACCGCACCATGCGGCTGGACGGCGAAACGCTGTCGGGCATTCTGACCATCGGCGGCACCATCCTGGGCACCAGCCGGGACAAACCCCACAAAATGCTGATGGGCGGTCAAAAATTAGACATGACCGACACCATGATGGAGACCTACCGCAAACATAACCTGGACGTCTTGGTCTGCCTGGGCGGCGGCGGCACGCTGAAGAATTCTTACCGCCTCATGCAAAAAGGGATGAACATCATCAACCTGCCCAAAACCATTGACAACGACGTGGCCATGACCGATGTCACCTTTGGCTTTGACACGGCGTTGGGCATTGCCACCGAAGCCATTGACCGGCTGCACAGCACGGCGCACAGCCACCACCGCATCATTGTGGTGGAAACGATGGGGCACAATACCGGCTGGCTGGCATTGGGGGCGGGGTTAGCCGGTGGGGCAGACGTGATTTTGATTCCCGAAATTCCGTACAATGTAGAGATTGTGGCCGAGGCAATTAAACGGCGGTACCGTCACGGCCGTGGTTTTAGCATTGTGGCCGTCTCCGAAGGCGCCATGCCCCAGCACATTGCCGCCGAACTACAAGCGGCGCAAGCTGAGCTGGAAAAAGCGAAAAACAAAGAAGCCCGCCAGAAGGCCAAAACACACATTGCCGAAATTGAAGCGCGCCGCGCCCACAGCACCATGTACATGTCGGAGCAATTAGAAAAACTCACCGGTCTGGAATCGCGGGTCACCATTTTGGGGCACGTGCAGCGAGGGGGGACGCCTTCCACCGTGGACCGGCTGTTGACCACCCAGTTAGGCTGCGCCTGTGTTCATTACATCAAGGAGGGGCAATATGGGGTGATGGTGGCAGTGCGGGGTCAGGGGACAACGGCCGTGCCCATTGACCAGGTGGTAGGCAAACGCAAAGTGGTACCCCTGGAACATCCCTGGGTGCAAAGCGCCCGCAATTTAGGAACCTGTCTGGGGGATCAATAAGATAAAAAAGAAGCCCGGCTTTTGCGAAAAGCCGGGCTTCTGGGATACTACATATTATCCACAATCGCCTGCCCAAACTCTGAGCAGCTTAGTTTGGTAGCCCCCTCAATCTGGCGATGCAAATCATAGGTCACAGTCTTGTTCTCAATGGTCTTGGTCATCGCCGCCACCACGAGATCAGATGCTTCCTGCCAACCCATATACTCCAACATCATCACCCCACTGAGGATGAGGCTGCCGGGATTGACCATATCTTTACCGGCATACTTGGGCGCCGTGCCGTGCGTGGCTTCAAACAGAGCCACACCGTCGCCAATGTTGCCGCCGGGGGCCATACCCAGACCGCCCACCTGTGCCGCCGCTGCATCGCTCATGTAATCGCCGTTCAGGTTCAAGGTGGCAATGACGTCATAATCCACCGTGCGTGTCAGTAGTTGTTGCAGCATGTTGTCGGCAATCACATCTTTAATGACGATGTCCATGCCACTGTTGGGGTTACGCAGCGTGTGCCAGGGGCCGCCATCGAGCGGCTGCGCGCCAAACTCATCCCGCGCCAGTTCATAGCCCCAATCGCGGAAAGCGCCCTCGGTAAACTTCATAATGTTACCTTTATGCACCAGGGTAACACTGGGGCGGTTGTGGTCAATGGCGTACTGGATAGCCTGGCGCACCAGCCGTTTGGTGCCAAAGGCGCTGACCGGCTTGATGCCAATGGCCGAATCTACGCGCACATTTTTGCCCAATTTCTCATTCATAAAGGCAATGATCGCCTTCGCTTCCTCTGATTCGGCCGGCCATTCCACGCCGGAATACACATCCTCCGTATTTTCGCGGAAGATAACGATGTCCATTAATTCCGGGTGGCGCATGGGGCTGGGTGTGCCGGGGATATAGCGCACGGGGCGAACACAGGCGTACAGGTCTAGCACCTGGCGCAGCGTCACATTCAAGCTGCGGAAACCGCCGCCAATGGGGGTGGTAAGGGGGCCTTTAATGCCCACCAGATATTCGCGCATGGCGTCAAAAGTTTCTTCGGGCATAAAGTTGCCATCGTAGAGCGCGGCCGCTTTTTCGCCGGTGTAGATTTCCATCCAGGCAATTTTGCGTTTGCCGCCGTAGGCTTTGGCGACGGCCGTGTTCCACACATGTAGGGACGCCGGGGTAATATCCACGCCAATACCATCGCCTTCAATGAAGGCCACAATGGGGTTATCGGGTACGGTCAGTTTGCCATTTTCATAGGTAATCTTTTCGCCTTCCGGCACCTGGATTTTTGTGAAAGACATTGTTTATCTCCTGTTATGGGTAGTGTTGGGGTATCAAGTATATTGTCAACTATTAGGCAGTTCAGTAATGACCTGTCCCATATCGATAACACCACCAGGTTCCAGTTTTATTAATAATGGAGTGCCATCGTCATTATTAATAGGGAATATAGTGTATCCCACATCAACCATGAGGCCATATTCACCAGGTGGGATGTTTTGAAAAATGAATATACCAGTTGGATATAATTCTGCTTTTGGAGAATTACTCCCAGAGCGAACAAATGCAGGACGGCCGTCTGTCGTTAACAAGACATCAGCCAACATTAGAGATGCCGGGATCAATGGTTCAAAACCATACCCCACTACCTCACGAACAAGTACACCGCCGATAACTCCTCCCTCTTCACTGGCAGCGGGGAGTTCAATATCTGGGTTTGGTGGCTCTTCCAGCAAATTCTCATACAGGTTAGAGCCAGGATAGCCAGGTAAAGTACTCGCTTCTGAGTTGTTGCCAGGATACCCTGCATTTTCATTGTCCCCAGATGGATATCCATTGGATGATTCTGGGCTACTTACCGTTTCATTTTGAATGGACTGAACTGTGACAGGAATTTGTGGCGCTTGGTTAGTTGGATAGCTACATGCAGTGATGACAACTATGTGCACTATCAGATAAGAACCAATCTGCAATATCTTACGTAAGCTTTTTAAGCTCATTGATAAACATCCTCACTCTCAAAAAATAGCAAGAGCCACCTTCTGCTGGAAGGTAGCTCTTGTTATTTAGGTTAATTTAGACCTTATTTCTGAGTTTAGTTATTTACAGACTCATAAGTCAAAGTACCGTCAGTAACTCCAACATTCTGATTAGCCTGGTTAACAACGCCTAATAATGAACCACCACCAGCTGCCGTACATGTACCACTGCCAATGTATGCATTTGGTAAGGTCTGATTGGGATCACCTGTCTGACCATTAATGTTTTGAACATCCGCCGCTTCGTTGGTTCCGAGGGTAAAGTCCACACTAATGGTTGTGCCTCCATACGTGCAGGTAACTGTATCAGCTGCACCAACATTCATAACGCTCCAACCAGTCCAAATGTTAAAGGCGTTCATTAACAACGGCATAACCACAGTTCCGGTAGCGGCATTGGGGTCAAACGCGCTGTAAGAGCTAGAACCACCACTGGCAAAGTTAGTCTGATTGACAATAGCAACCAATGGGTTACCAGCACTGTTAGCCGTAACTGCGGCAGAACCGATCC
The DNA here is from genome assembly GCA_900696625.1 of uncultured Chloroflexota bacterium. Taxonomy (GTDB): domain Bacteria; phylum Chloroflexota; class Anaerolineae; order Promineifilales; family Promineifilaceae; genus CAADGU01. The sequence goes on from CAADGU010000588.1 coordinate 7,971, forward strand.
AATATTCACCTTCTGTACAATTAGATGTTGTGTTACCAGAACCAGTACCAAAAACGTTAATGGAGAACGTCTCAGCTCCACCTGCCGGAATGGTGGCGGATTCGGTACAATCCGTACCTGTACCACTGTTGGCGGTGTATGTGACTGTAACGTCAGTAGACGTAGCACCTTGATTCTGAATTTGAATACCAGTGAGGATACCAAACACGTTATTTGTTACCAAAGGCATCACAACATCTGCGCCACCAGCCGCAAAACCATTGTAGGCCAGAAGCCCGCCACCAAATACTTGCATGACAACAGCCACAACTTCACCACCTGCACCAGCGGTAATCGTTGCTGCACCATTATAAGCATTTGGCAAACAAGCATTGTTTGCCTGGTTAAATGTCGCCGCCGCACCTGGTTGAATCGTGGCGCTGTCAGTACAAGCAGTGCCAGAATAAGTGACATTTACTGTGGTAGCTGCACTACCAGTATTTTGCACGTTATACCATGTGTTGATCCCAAAGAAAGCCTTGTTGATCAGAGGCAATGACACGGTGTTGGAACCGCCGGCAAAGCTACTGTAGCTGGAGCCATATTCCAGACCATTGCCTTTCACATTGGAAATAGCGGCTACCTGTACGTTTGAAGAGATGACAACGGAGCCATCAAATCCGGCGGGGACACTGGCAGGCAATGGGGAATAGGTATTCGATCCACCGGCGGCAATGGTATCATTGACCGTGGCCACCGTAGTGCCTGATTGATTGATGAATTGAATCGCAATTGTGGCCTGCTCGGTTGCGGACAGATTCACAATTTGAAAATCTGCATTGTATGAACTAATTTGAGCAAAGGCCGCTCTTGGAGCTAACACAAGCCCAAATAACATCAATGCCAATAAAATAAACCCTACTTTTTTCATCATATTTACTCCTTATTTAAATAGGTTAATAGGTTGAACTAAGCCAATACTACATGCGAATCCAGGTAAATTCAATACTCCATATGGGTTAAAAGGGGGGGTTAAAGCTTGAAAGAGAACAGAGAAGCGAGCAACTCTCCGGTCAACCACATCAGGCGGACGGTTATGGCAACGATGAGTGTGACCGGCATTGGCAGTAATTGTGTCAACAAGACGATCAGCGTTACTTCGCGTAAACCAACGAAGGAGATGGTGAAAAAGCCGGCCAGGGAGATGGTGCCGGATAAAGACCACATGCCTATAACGGTGATAAGGTGAACTGTGGGTAATGGTTGGAAGAAATTGATCACACTAAAAAGAACCAGGCCACCGACGATCCAGGTTAAGATGTAAAGGGTAAGCCATACGGCCGTGTCTCCCCACCGCAGCTCTTGTTCAGGTAGGGAACGGCTGGTTTTTTGCCATAACTTTTGCAGGATGCGTGGGTGCACCAGGAGAACACCCAGAAATACCATAAAAAGCGAAGCCCAGAATTGAGTTGAAGGGGTTAATACCTCATCCAAACCTGACCAAAAGGGCAGGGTGAGTAGTGTGGTCACAAAGCCTGAGATCATAAAAAAGGCCAGTTCTAACCCACTAAGTAGAGATATTTGTGTTTTGCTAACGCCTGCTCCCTGGTAGAGTAGGGCGCGGCTGGCAATGTACCATACCATCCCCGGAATGCGACGGGATAGGTTGGCCTGGAGGTAGATTTTTACGGTGCGGTGCAGGTTATTGTAGTTAGCCAGACGGGCTACCAGCAAATGCCATATCCAGATGACCAGGAAAAAATCCACAAAGAAGGCGATAATACCGTAGAGTAACCACTCTGGGCGAATTTCCCAGGCGTAATTTGCCAGCAATTCCCAATTGCCGTAAATGACGCGAACAATCAAGAATACAGTAAACAGGATAAAAAAGACGCTTAGAAGTTGGCGACGCCAGCCGGTGATGAGGTAATGGCCGATGCGCCGGATCTGTTGGGCAAGGGATAGAGCAGGCTGTCGTAACTGTTCTTTCATTTTTGGGCCTGCGCCAGGATAACCATATCGTCATCCATGATGATCTGGCTGCCGGCGCGCAGGAGTAACTTTTTGTGGTTGAGGGTGGCACTGCCGCGCTGAATTTGCCAGTGGGTAAGGCGGGGAAGATGGCGAGTTACCGGCTTATAGAGGCCGATGATGAGGGTGCGCAGCAGGATGACACGGCTGAATTGGGTGATTTTGTTTCGGGCTACGGCCGTCTTCCCCGCATCAATCGTATGGATCCCGCCTACCTGCAAGACCTGAAAGCCCGTTTGGCGGAGCATGGTTTGTAATGTCTGGCGGGTGAAGTAGACCAGGTGGCCGACAGGGTTGAGGTAACGCCACCTGGCTCCATACAGGCGAGCATAATAATTGCCAATGTCGTGGGTGCTGATAACGACAAGGCCGCCCGGTTTTAACAGGTGGTGCATTTGTTGCAGCAGTTGCCGGGGGTCAGGATGATGTTCGATTACATCGAAAGCGGTCGTTATATCGAAGGTGTTGGCTGCCAGATCAAGTGATTCCAGTTCACCTTTGTAAATGTGTAGATTGTGGGCAGCACGGCCGTACTCCGCAAAATAAGGCGAGACTTCCTGACCGTACACTTCATAGCCTGCTTGTTGAGCTTCCAGCAGGAATGTGCCCGCGCCGCAGCCTACATCAAGCAGCTTGCCCGATGGGACGTACTGGCGCATGACACGCAGGTATCGCTGCCAGGTAGGGCGCTGTAAGTCAGCATTTTCGATAAACCAATCTTGCACGAATTGATAATCCCATTCGTTGGCAAAAGTATAATAGGTCGCCAGGGCGGCTGCATCGGGGCGGGGATTGGTATAGATGAGACCACAGCGACGGCATTGCACGATATTCCAGACATCTTGCCCATAATCGCCAAGCTGGTCATCGCGCACGGGCATGTGGTAACGCACGGCCGTATCATCTGCGCCACACAAATTGCAACAGACGTGTTCAATTCCCTTCGTGGTTACTTGTTCACTCATACAGGTACAGGTCTGGCCTTGTGACACATAAACACAAAAGACCAGGCCAGATTCAGGGGAATAAAAGGTGTCAGCAACAAACGCGCCATTTGTTTGGGACGACGGGCATAATCCATAAAATCGGGCCAGGTACGCGGCCGTTCACGTTCATACTTTAGCGTTTTGATGACGTTTAGTCCGTTTTCTTCTAGCAATTCCTGCCATTCAATTCGGGCGGCATATCGCTGAATAGGTTGGTAAGGGTCAATGCTGGTTCGGCCCTGGCGGAAGGCGATCCAGACGTTGGTAAGCAGGCTGAAGGTGTTGGGGACGAGGATGAGGGCACGGCCGTCTGGCTTTAGCACCCGCGCCATTTCCCGCACTGCCTGGGCCATATCCAGGTAATGCTCCAGGCTGCCGATATTGCTGATCACGTCAAAGCTGTTGCTCTGGTAAGGGAGCTGCTGGCTGTTGGCCGTAACCAGATTATGCGCCCGCATAAGGGTGTGCCCCGTGATCAGCGCGTTATGTGACAAATCCATGCCATGCGCCCGGATACCCTGCTGTTGCGCCAGGCGCGGTAATTCTGCCTGACCACAGGAAACATCCAGATAACTTTCGCCCGGCTGTAAGGCCAATAAATCGAGAATCCACCGGTAGAAGGAATCGCTCTGGGCGATGTTGCCCACCTGGCTGTAGACGGCTTCGTAACCGCGTTGGCTGTCAGCGCCGGTCAGCGTGCCATTCAGGCGCGCTTCCAACATGATCTGGGCTTTGGGTGTTTGTTGTGTCATACCAGCCCGCAATTATAACGTGCTGGCGCTCAAAGGCGATGTTGGATGAGGCGAGCGTGAGATGTGTGAGAGCATCACGGCGGGGACTGTAGCCGGGTGTGGCACGGCCGTCAAACAAAAAAGCATTTGGCAGTTTAGCCACGCTTGCGTAACATCCATAATAAACAGTCTGGCACACGAATAATTTTTATGTCAACTCACCTCCAAAATCGTCTCATCCTGCTTCTCATTATCCTCCTGGCCTTTTTTATTAGACTCCATACACTAGATTTGCGACCACTATGGTTTGATGAATCAATGGAGTTCTGGGTAGCTACGGCCTCGCTCGATAAACTCTTTGCTGCTGTCAAGACCTCTTTACAAGACCCGCCACTTTATTCTCTGCTACTGCATTTCTGGATGAATCTTGGACAGGATGAATTTACCCTGCGGCTTCTGTCAACCTTTGTCAGTTTACTTTCTATCGCTACCATTTTTACACTTGGTTGCCATGTGCATAGTCAAGCTGCTGGGGTCGTATCCGCTTTCTTCTTGGCAATACTGCCCCCGGAAATTCGTTTTGCGCAGGAAGTGGGGCAATATGCAATCCTGATATTCACCTTACTCCTGAATCTGCTTGTGATGTCATATGCTCGCCAGACAAACCGGGGAAGATACTGGGCCATATGGGTAATCACCGCTTTATTGTGCATCTACAACTACTATGGCTCACTGCTAATCATTATTGCCGTGGCCGGCGTCGTCTTTGTTGAGAATATCTTCAGGAGAAGAAAGAAATATCTCCTGAAACAAATTGCGGCACTATTAGTTTTCATACTGCTGATACAGCCGCTTGTTGTTGGTTGGATTCCCAACCAATTACTTCGGGGGCCAACCAGCAACGCTTTCGCCGTAAATTTTCATTCCTTATCAATAGAAGCCGGCATTTTACTGACCAATACGAAACAGTTGCTCGCCTACCAATTGGCGGGATACATAGCAGAACCTGAACTGTGGACAAACCTGCTGTTGCTCGCCTGGGTACTGATAGTGATCTCGCTTTTTTTCAGTGTGTTAGGCCTGGCAAAGTCTTCACGACATGCCTGTTTGCTTGTGTGGTTACTGGTAAGTTGGACTCTTTATTACATGGCGGGAAGATTGGGTGCATATCCTTATGGTGGCACCCGGCATGCCCTTATCTTGACACCTTTGCTTGTTTTGTCCGTTTCGGTTGGCATAACAACGATGTGGCAAATATGGCGACCTTTAAGTCTGGCAATGTTTATTGGGATTTCCGTGATTGCTATAGTTTCTCCCAGGGAAGCGCCAGAAGATTTGCGCTCTGTAGCCACCTATTTCCTGGCTAACAGGGCTGATAATATCCCCACATATGTTTACTATGGTGCAGTTCCAGGCTTTCGGTATCAACTTCAATCAGCCACTGATATGGAAAAGGAGATACCTGCTACCTGGTACAGAGAGTGTTGGGCCGGCGCAGTGGAACCATATTGCATGGACAATAATATCTTCTATGGGAAATGGATAAGACACTTACTGCCGGAAGAGAAAGTGAGTGAGATTTTGGCAACCGTAACCCATTCTTCAGAAACAGAATTTTGGTTAGTTTTTTCCCATACGGTCGTCACTGAGCAAGACGAAGTGGTAAACAGATTGAAGGACTTATATGTTATGGTAGCTTCGATAGAGGCTCAAGGCGCAAGTGCCTATCTATTTCATGTGCGGTAGGTATAGACTACACAATAATAAAGTAATGATAGAGCAATAACATACTACGTTGGCTATCAGGGCCGATCAGCATACCATTCATGCGCGCCTCCAGCATAGGAGCTTTGAGTATTTGTTGTGCCATACCAGCCTACAATTTTAGCGTACTGGCGCTTAAAAGCTATGTTGGATGAAGCAAGTTTGAGATGAGGGAAGACGGCCGTTACTTTCAGGGAGCAATTGATGAGGTGTGGGTGTACGGCCGTGGCCTCTCCGCGAATGAAATTCTGGCTCATTACCACGAAGTAGTTTCTCCTTGAGGCAAGGGACTTCATTCCCGTTCAAAAGCTCCTATATCGCAAGCATTACCTTGTGGACGGATAACATCTCGTTGATCCGTTGTTATTATGCCCCCACTGCAATTACCGGTATCGATAGCCACACTGCCAGGCAGTAAAGCGTGAGTCCAGGTGACCCCACCATTATCCACCAGTGGTCCAATTTGGGGATCGGTATTGTTTTGATCGCCTGGTCCAGTAAACTGGCAGCTATTATCATTGATAAGATTAAATCCCACGGAAAAAATGTCTAAGTCAACCCCATCACTATAGCAGTTTCCACTGTTTGCCAGAATTGTGTTCGTGACGAATATTTGAGAGGTATCCACGAAATTCGCTGTTTTGTTAAATAGGCCGTGACCGTTGGTGGCAATATTATTGCTTATAGTGCTGTTTGTGATTGTCAAGCTGCCCCGATTATAAACACCACCTCCATTACCTGTTGCCATGTTGCCGCTGATCGTGCTGTTGCTCAAAGCGAACGTACTAATATTGTAAATGCCAGCGCCACGTACGGCCGTGTTGCCAGATAATGTACTATGCGTCATCGTGAAAGAGCTGGCATTGTGATTATAAATGCCACCGCCTTCACCATTAAGAGCAGAATTGCTGCTCACTGTACTATGAGACAATAAAAGGGTACCGAACTGGTTGTAAATTCCTCCCCCACTAAATTCCGGTGCATTGCTCACGTTGTTGCTTATCATACTGTAAGTGATAGTAATCACACCATACTCATTATTAATTCCACCGCCGCTAGACTCGGTCCGATTCCCGTTAATACCACTTCCAGTAATAAACATGGTGCCATCATTATAAATACCTGAACCAATATTCGCCTCTATAAGCGTATTGGTGACGGTCATGATTCCGCTATTATCTATTCCACCGATATTTTCACCCACATTTCCATAAATGACATTGTTAGAGATGGTTATAATCCCCTCCTGGTTGTAAATGGCTGTAGTGTGATTATCTTGAATGGTACTGTCGTTAATTGTGACCCACCCGCCATGATTGTGAAGTACATCTGCATGGGAACTAAAGCCGTTGTGGCTGATCATCGTATTCGTTAAATTGAGGGTACCCGAAAAATTGTAGAGGCCACTACCCCGATCCCGCCACACCCCCATCTCTAAAGTTGTATTATTCACTAACTGGCTGTTGATGATCCTTAGTGTACCAGCATCATTGGTAATACCGCCACCCACACCAGATTCAATCGTGTTGTTGGCTACAACGCTTTCAAATAGGGTGATCTCACCTTGAGCATTATAAATACCACCACCAGCTGTGCGAGCCTGATTCTCTTGGATAATACTTCTGGAAACAGTGAGGACGCCCCGGTTATAGATTCCGCCTCCTATCTCCTCTATTCCCTGTTCCAATGCGAACCCTTCCAAAGCAATATGAACATGCTCTGTAACAAAAATGACACGACCATTTCCTTCAGCCTCCAATATCGTCGGGTTGGCAATAGGATCAGACACCGACCAATCACCTGGAGTAAAGCCACCAGATAGGATTAAGTCTTTGTCGAGATATAGCACCTGTAAATCCCCGTTCACCAGCTGTGTACCTACACAGCGCCCAGCAGCTTTTATCGTGTCACCAGATACTGCGTCTGCTACAGCTTCCCACAAGGCGCTGGCGTCGCCACTGGCATAAACCGTGCCAGTTCTTTGCAGTTGTGTAAAACAATTGGGTGGCGTAAGCACAACTGGAAAGTAAACACTTATTGCACCTGTATCTTCAATCTGTATCTTTTTTGCCAATCCGTTGGATTCATGTGGCAGGTTGAATGACTCCAGGCCAACTGAATAAGCCTTGTCAGCAAATGATGTACTGACAATATAAATATTTATGAACGCCAAGCATATTGAAAGTAAAATCAACTTTATTTTCTTCATACAGCCTTATCAATGTAGATGCGGATTAGTGGGCATGTTTCAAACTATGGAGAATGCCCTTTACAAATTTGATCTTAAAAATGTCATTCCGTCAACAAGCTCAAAACAAGATACCGATTACGGATTACCGATACGACGAATGCCGCGACAATCGCGTAGACCGTGCCAGAGGCCACGCCAATAGGCGGTTAAGGATTTATGACGGCCGTTTTGCCACAACCGCCATGTTGTCCTGATCGCGCTGCCCAATCGCCATAAAACAATCAGCGGTATCTGCCACCAGCGAGCATGTTTGGCAAAATAGCGCACACTGGAGCGGGCCATCCAGTATCGCTCGCGTGGAGAATCGCTGCCGCCACTACTCTTGGAAATAGCGTGCCACATTTTGGCTCGGCTGCACACCAATACCCGCAGCCCGGCCTTATGCGCCCGCAAGCTTAAATCGGCATCCTCGTAGTACAGAAAAAAGCCCTCGTCAAAACCGCCTGTTGCTTCGTAGGCCCGGCGCGACATCAACGACGCGCCACCTGGGGCAAAGTGCCGCTCCATCACTCGCGGAAACTGCCCTTCATCCACCTGCCCCCGCACGTCCACCATGCGCTCTAAGGTCCAGGGGTTGATATTGCCGCTCATTGACCAGATGCGTTGGGGGTCATCGGTGTAATAAATGGTGGCGGCGACAAAACCGACGTCAACGGCCGTATGTGCCGCCAGTTCCGCCACGCAATGTTCATCTAAAATCAAATCATTATTCAAAATCAAAACGTGATCGGCGCCAACAGCAAAGGCGTAACGCAGCCCGGCATTCACGCCGCCGGCAAAACCCAGGTTTTCGGCGTTGGCCACCAGTTCAATTTCGGGGTGTACGGCTGTGATGCAGGCAATCGAATCATCTACCGAACCATTATCCACCAGTAACAACTTCAGACGTGAGTACGTTTGTCGCTTGAGCGAATGTAGACATTCAATCGCTTCATTTGCCCCATTCCAATTCAACACCAAGGCATAGATAAGTAGATTGTTGTTTGCTTCAGTCATAGCGGCGAAGTCTATTCTAAATGGGTAAGGGCAGGCAACCGGTAAACTTCGGGTATAATCCTCCGATTGGAGACAAGACCGATGAAACTGTTGATTTTAGGTGGGCAAGGCATGTTGGGGCATAAAGCGTTCCAACTGCTCAGCCCACACTTTGAAACATATGCAACTTTTACCCAGAGTTATGGCCCCTGGACGCATTTTCCCATGTACCAGGGCACAACCCAGGTCATCACCGGAGTAGACGTTCGTCAGTTTGATAGCGTGGTCGAGGCGTTTGCCCGCGTGCAACCAGATGTAACCATAAACTGCATTGGCATTATTAAACAGCTAGAAGCTGCCAAGGACCCTATTCTCAGTCTGGAAGTGAATGCCCTTTTTCCACACCGGTTGGCGCGACTTTGCCAGGCCGCAAATACCCGGCTGATTCATTTCAGCACTGATTGTGTGTTTAGCGGGCAAAAAGGTGACTACACAGAAGAAGATGCGCCAGACCCGGTGGATTTGTACGGCCGTACCAAACTCCTGGGCGAAGTTAATCAAGCTGGCTGCCTGACCCTACGCACCTCCATCATTGGCCGTGATTTTGCTAAAAAAGTAGGCTTACTGGAATGGTTTTTGAGCCACAAGGGCCGATCAGTCAACGGTTTTACCCGTGCCATATACTCCGGCCTTACCACGCAAGCCTTGTCTCTCATTCTTTACGAACTCATCACGCACCATCCCGATTTAGAGGGCCTTTACCACGTTGCCAGCCAACCTATCAACAAGTACGAGTTGCTGCGCAAAATCCGCGATGCCTGGCAATTAGATATTGAAGTAAACCCCTTTGCTGATTTTTTCTGTGATCGCAGCCTGGATGCCACACGGTTTGCCCAGGCCACGTCTCTGCCTGTTCCTACCTGGGATGAGATGATTGCCGGGCTGGTGGCAGACCTTACCCCTTATGACGATGGGTAAAGAGTATAGTGCGACTGATTACCTCATGTCCGCCGGGAATGTGCGGGTTATGTTGGCCCAGCACAACTTGTTAAACATAGAAATTGCCCTCCCCAGGACAAATTGCGGTTACAAATCAATTGTCACCAGATAACGATTCACACGAGCCAACACGGTAAATCTTGATGTCCGTCTCGGTAGTGGCGACAAATGATCCCCGGACGCGACCAACTTCACAGACACCTTGCAGCAGGGTGCGGTAACGGCCGTCAGCCCCCGGTGGTTGCTGCCCAAAATCAGTTAATACTTCATTCAAAACCAGATACTCCACGCCATGGTCTGCATACCACCGGGCATCATGTTCAAATATCAAAAAAGTGCGCGTCAGCGGCCATATAGTCGGGTCTATGTTAGGGTGAAAATAGTCTACGGCAACGGCCGTGCCCGGCGGCACATTGGCCTCCACCCATTCCCGCGCCAGCGTCCGCACATCCCCCTGGCGGAAATTCAGATCATACCGCAGCGCAAAGTAGAAAAATGGCAGAAGCAATAACAGCAATAGCGTATAAGCCCAACGTGTATCTTGTTGCCGCGCCGCTAAAATCGCTGCCAGCCGGCCAATCAGTACATCCAGCGCCAATGCAGCCCACAAAATAAACAGTGACGCCCCCGGTAGCCACATACGTGATTGCGCATTGGTTTGACCCAAAATAGCCAGCCACAACATGGCGGCAAAGCTGTTGATGATAACGGCTCGCCGGATACCCCAATATCGAAAACTTAAGGCTGTCCCCATTACCCCTAACACCATCACTGGCATGTGCGGATTCGTCAGGTGATAACGCATATGCCAAAGCCAGACTGGCATCACGATTTCCCGATCAGGGGCATTGTATAAATGCAAACTATAACCAAACCAGTACAAAAACTTGGGTAGATCCAGTAAAGCATAAGGCGTCCCGGCCAGAAAACCGGCCAACATAGCCAGCGGCCCGGCGATCACCCGCCAACTCAACCACTCATCAAGGCTGCGCGCTCGCAGCAGCGGCACGAGCAGCAGCGGCACAGCCAATACCAACCCGTTATATTTGGTTGACGCAGCCAGCCCACACACAAACCCCGCCCCGGCATACGCCCAAAAGCTATCGTTTTCCCAATGGTCATAAGCACGCAGCAGCAGGTAAAGGCTGAGAGCAACCCAAAACATAAGCGCCGTATCGGTGGTGGCAAAGTGGTCATTCACTACCAACGCTGGCAAAAATGTGGCAATAGCGGCGGCAATCAACCCCTGCCGCTGATTGCCCAACCGCCGGCCGAGCATATACACCACCAGCACAAACAATGTCCCTAAAACGGCCGACACTACTCTCGCCGACACGAAGTATTCAGGATGTGTATAAATGGCTGGAATGGTACCTCGTTCAAAGAGAGGCAGTTGATCGACGGTGGCAATACGGCCGTCCCGCGCTGCCAATGAAAAGACACCGGCGAATACGGCCGTCAGTAAATAAATGTGAAACGTGCCATATTCCATCCGCGTGGGCGCCCAATCCCCCGTCTTCAGGATGTTAATGGCCGGCATGACAACGGCATCCTCATCCGGGTGCATCAAATAGGGTAAATCAAAGCCAATGCCAATAAGACGTAGCGCCAGTGCAGCCAACAATAGAAAGCCCAGCAAAATTGCCGGGCCATGTACACGCGCTGCCTGTCTCCAGCTAACACCCGCTGAGTTCATCACACCTTGACCATACTTTCACCGGACAACACCTGTGAATGCCGCATCTGCTCGGCTGACTTCAACACCAGCGACTGACGCACTTGTTCTTCGATCCACGTATACGTCTGGCGCAGCCCCTCTTCCAGCGAAATCCCCGGCGACCAGTCTAGCACCTGCCGCAGCAAGGTGTTGTCGGAGTTACGGCCGCGGACCCCTTGTGGCCCAGGAATATGCTTTTTCGTCACGCTTATTCCGGCAATATCGGCCACGATGTCCGCCAGCTCGTTAATCGTTACCATGCGGTCTTGCCCCAGATTCAGCGGTTCGTGGAAACTAGAGGCCATGAGTTTTTCCAGGCCCGTCAGACAATCGTCAATGTAACAGAAAGAGCGTGTCTGTTCCCCATCGCCCCATATCTCCACCTCATGCTCCCCTGTCAATTTTGCCAGGGCCACTTTGCGACACATGGCGGCTGGCGCTTTTTCCCGCCCACCATCCCATGTGCCCAGCGGCCCAAAGATATTGTGAAACCGCACGATGCGTGTTTCCAGACCATACTCTTCCCGGTAGTGCATACACAGCCGTTCGGTCATCAATTTTTCCCAGCCATAGGCGTCTTGGGGCTGAGCCGGGTAGGCATCGCCCTCTCTCAGAGGAATGACGTCTGTTTCCGTTTGCCGGTACTCTGGATAAACACAAGCCGAGGAAGTATACAAATATCGTTGTACGCCGTTTTGCCGGGCCGCTTCCAGAGTATGAGTGTTGATCAGGATGTTGTTGTGCAAAATTTGGGCGTGATTGGCGTGAATGTAACCCATGCCCCCCATATCGGCCGCCAGTGCGTAGACTTCCGTTACCCCTTCTGTGGCGACCAGACAATTTTCCCAGCGGCGCAGGTCGAGCAACAGAAATTCATCGGCCGTTGTGGGTTCAAATTCTGGCTCTTTAATGTCTACGCCGCGTACCCAATGACCGCGTTGCTGCAAAAACTTTACCAAATGATGGCCGATAAAACCGCCGGCCCCGGTCACTAAAATTCTCTTATGTGTCATTACTGTCTCCACTCATGCAAAATATGTTGATAGAACCCGTCTAATTGAGCGGCCACAACCGGGCCGGCAAATTCTGTCTCCACCACTTGCCGGCCGCGCCGCCCCATTTCTTCTTGCAAAGCACAATCATTCATCAATCGTAACGTGGTTTGGGCCAGATCCATGGGATCGTCGTTGGAAACCAAACCAATCTGCTTTTCCCGAACCATCTGCCCCAGGTCGGCCACATCGGTGCTGACCAACGGCCGTCCAGCCGCCATAAAATCAAACGCCTTCAACGGAAACCGCCCCTGATTGGCGCCACTATTTTTCAGGGGCAGCCAGCCAATGCTGCTGGCAGCGATATAGTCAACCACTTTGTTGAAGTCGCTGATTGGCCCGGTGCGAATGACGGCTTTTGCCGCCGCAGGCAAATACCGCTCCACCTCTATATTGACATACCCAATCAACAATAACCGCGCGGACGGGCAAACCTGATGAATATGCTCAAATGCCGCCGCCATCAACTCCGCATCACGCTGAAAAATCACACCAGGATAAGCCAAAATGGGCGCGTCTAGAGGCAGCCCCAGCTTTTCACGCACCTGGCGCAACTCTTTCGGTTGAAAATCGGAGGTGTTGGCCCCATTTGGTAGATAAAGGATACTGTCGGCTGAAACCCCCAGATCAATGGCTTTCTGGCGCAAGATATGATTGATAACGGTTGTGCCGTCAGCCCTGGTACGGAAGGTCTCCTCAAAAAAAGTTTCCACCGGTCGCATGACCGCCCGCACCAGCGGATTAGGGCGTTCCTCTACGGAACCACCATGCCCAAACCAGTCACACCAATCCATAACCAGCGGAATGTTGAGCTTCCTTTTCACATATAAAGCCGGGAAAATCACCACTGGTCGGCTTTCAAAGGTTTGGATGAGGTCAAAGGTACGGCCGTTAAGCCACCACATACGATTGGCTGTATTCCAGGGGTCAAAGGCAAATGGTAAGAGCGCGGGCGTTTCCACCAATGTAAAACCCTTATACTCTCGCTGCACAAAACCTCGCTTGCGTGACCGCGAAATCGCCAGATAGGTTATCTCATAACCCAACTTACTTAACTCTTTTGCCAGGTAAGAAGAGCGCCAAAACGTGCCTTTTTCTACCTGATTCCCTACAAGAAATAAAACTCTTGTCATTAAATTTTCAAAAGTTCAACTTTTGGGAAAAGTTGAACTTTTTTCTGAACCAATTCCAACAACGGGCGGAGCGAAAGCATAACTTTGGCCGTAGACCGGATCAATTGTTTATTCCACTTTCCTTAACCAGATCGAACTAAACGTATTGGCTTCCAGGGTTACCGGCTTGTAAATAGGGATGTGTTCTTGCAAGAATAGTTCGTCAAAATAACGCAGTATGGGCAGCGAGAGTACCATTTGAAAAGCATGGTTAAAGGAAAGAAATGCCTGTAATACCATCGCCTCATTCCAATACATAGGCCAGGATCGCCCTAAGACCCACTGTTCCGCTGGGAAAGGTGTGTTATAGGGAAAGGGAATATCATGCACGTGAATGAGAACACCTGGGGGCAAATTCGGCAGCACTTCTAAGAACAGGTAAGGCACATCTCCATCCAGTTTGAGGACATGACTGGAATCAATGAACAACATGTCACCGGCTGCCAGGGTTTGAAATACGGCCAGGTCTACATTCTGCACTTCCTGTACACAAATCTCAATTCCAGGGATGGCATACAACGCCGCAAAAGGATATGGTTCGATGCACTGAATCTTTAATGGACGCTCTTCCTTTTCGTTTTGCGCTGCGGCCAAAGCGCAATAATAAGTGGAAATTCCAGAACCAACTTCGATATACCGGCGCGGTTTATAGCGGCGCACCATCAGATAGAGGGTTAACGCATCCAACTCATTGTAACCCGGCCCAAAACCGTGCTGCGAGATCTCGTGGTAATTAGGCAGTTGCGCAAATTCATCATAATAACTATCCATCAACTCTGCCAACAATATCTTGAATGTGTCGAGATCATAATTTATTCCAGACAAAGTGCTGGGACGATCCCAACGACTTTTGTTTTTTTTCAGATCGGATAACAGAGGCAGGGGAGAATAGTAATCGTGTTTGCGAACAATGTTGTACCCACAAAAGGCGGCTAAGTGACGGACGGTGGAGACAAACGGCCGTTCCACCCCTTTTTTTATTTTTTCAGCCCTTTGCCAAATGGTCGCCGAAAGTTGGCGTCTAAGAAATTTCTTCATCGTTGATATGGCCCAGCCCGAGTAGAATCCGTTTCGTTCTTGCCCCAATGGCGTGGATGGTGTTAGCCTGTACCCGCGCATACGCCACCGCAACCATGTACTCGCCTAACGCCGGATTATGTGCCAGTTCCAGAATACCATGAGCCAGGGCTTTTGGATTTGCCCGTTCTACCAGATAAATATGTTGTTTGTGGGTTAGTTCCTCACGAATGGTTTCTGCATCACCGGTAATAACTGGTCTCTGCATCATCATTCCTTCCCAGATTTTGTTTTGAATGGTGCAGCGCGCCTGCTTTGTGGTGCCAAAGACGCCCAAAACCAGATGCGACCTGGCGATTTCATCCGGCAAACTTTCTTTATTTAACCAGCCACAAAAATGGACGTTTTTCAGATGCAGGTCAGATGCCAATTGCTCGGCAAACGGCCGTTCCTGCCCATCCCCAAAAAAATCAAATCGGATACCAGGATATGTCTGTAGTTCTGCTGCTGCCCGAATGATGGTCTCGATCCCATGCAAAGGAATAAATGTGCCGTAATAAATCACGCGAAAAACGTCGTCCGGCGGCTGCACATGAGGACGTGGGTAATAAATTCGGTCATCCACCCCTAAAGGCACAAGCTGAAATTTTCGTGGCGAAAGGTGATACTTTTGCGCGTAATATGCCTGGTATTCCGGCGTATCGGCAATGAGCAAGTCAGGCAATTTCAGCCCGCCCTTTTCCAGCCAGAAAATCAGCTTGCCCGTGAATGGACTTTTCTGCACCAGACCACGTTCTTCGGCAATGAGATGCAGCGACATGAGAATATCTAGTCCCATAGGCCGGCGTCGCCACCAGGAAAGCAGCCGCCCCAGGTAGGCATCAAACTGCCCCGGATAGCCTACCAACATGACATCGTATTCCCCCATTTGCCGGTGCGCTTGAAACAATTGCCAATAAGCCTGAATTACCCGCCAGATAAACTGCGGGCTTTTCCAGCCACCGCTTGCCTGTTTTACGCGATCTTCCACGCTATACCAAAGCGAGCTATGACATTCTTCCACCTGAACGTTGTGACATCGTAATCCCTCTATCATCACCTGATTACGCACATAATTCGCCCGATACGTACCAAAGTAGCAAACGCGCAACGGCCGTATTCCTTCCTTATTCATAGTTGGGGATTATAGGTGGCAAGTGTCAGTTGACAAGTGGCTTTTACGTAATGCGCATGACGCAATAGAATTACCGGCATGATCTTAGTCACAGGCGCTACGGGCTTTATTGGTCGTTCGTTAATGGCACGGCTCACGCGGGAAGGCATGGCAGCACGGCCGTATGACGGCCGTCTCATCACCCATCTCAAACTGCGTGAACAATTGCAAGGCATCCATACCGTTGTCCATCTGGCCGGGGCCGAATCACGTGGCCGTAACCGGCTCTTACAGCACGTAGACGTGGAAGGCACAGCCCAACTCATTGATGAGTGTCGCCGTGCCGGGGTGCAGCGCCTGATCGTTGCCAGCCGTTTTGGCGCAAACGTGGCCGTCATGCACCCCCTGTTACGCGCCAAAGGCGAAATAGAACAATTGGTGCGCCGCAGCGGTATCCCATACACCATCCTGCAAACGAGCCAACTTTACGGCCGTAACGACCGCTTCACCGAGATTTTCCTGGCCCTTGCCATCTGGAGTTGGCCTTTTGTCTGGCTGCCCGGCGGCGGCCACATGCCCGTGCAGCCGCTGTGGGTAGAAGATTATGCCCGCTGTCTGCACATCATCTTGCAGCAGCCAGATCGTTATGTCAATCAGACTGTCGCCATTGCTGGCGAAGAGCGCATGACACACCGCGAGATGATGCAACGCCTGTTAACCGTCAACGGCCGTAAACGCCTGATGCTGCCGCTGCCTATGGTGCTGGTACGGCCGTCGGCTCGCTTCCTCTTTTCCTGGTGGTATTGGCCGCCTCTGACCCCCTATGCCATTGATCGCTTCTTTGTGCCCGCTATTGCCGAACCCGGTACCGTGCTGCGCCATTTTGGGTTTCAGCCTGCCCAATTCAACGGGCAAATTGTCTATCTACGCCGCCCCGGTCTGCCCTGGCGTCTCTTCCAAAGATGATTGAATAATTACCCAATTACTCAATTACCCAATGACTCAATCACCTTCCCCAACTGCCACATTCCCCACAATCACCCGATCCCCTAACGCCGATTGTGGGCCGGAGGCGGGCAGCCGCTCGCCCGTCTCTAGCCGGTACAGGCCAACTTCCAGTTGGTACACACCCGGTGGCAGGTCGGGCTGCCACCGGCGCACATCCATGATCTGCTCACCGGGCGACCAGTAAGAGGTGGGATAACGGCCGTCCAGCGGCTGCCCATCTTGCCCGGCAGCCAATGTGCCATCTGGATGGAGCAAATGCACAAAAACCGTGTAATCTGCCGCCACCGTCGCCAGCGATTCCCACACCAGCCGCAGTTCCAATAGCTCACCCACCGCTACGTGTTCAGGCACATCCGCCTGCCGCAGCCGAATCGCCTCGCCAAAAATCGTGCCCTGTGTGTCTGGCGCCTTCAATATCGGTGGCGGGGTCTTGAATCGCCCCACCGGTACGGCCGTGCCACTTTCCGCATCAGACAACGTGACCGCTTCCCCCGTCACCACATCCTGCAAGCCCACCCACATGGTATAACCCGCCGGTGCGGGTTGTTCCGGCAATGGCAAATCGTATACATCCCGCGTTAGCTGGCCCGGCTGCCAATGGCTGGTACTCATATAACCTGGGGCATCATTCACCACCGCGTGCAGCGGCCTGCCCTGCGCATCCGCCAGCGTCAACACCACGGCATACCGGCTTGTAGGAGCAGCCAACGCCTGCCAGATTAACATAACACGATGCGGCGCTTGCGTCTCATATGCCGCCAGGCGGATTTCTTCGTTGAAGATGCCATAGTCAGGTGCGGTCTTGCCGGGGACACGGCCGTCCACCGGATGCACCACCAGCGATGTCGAAACGCGATCAAACCAGATGATCTTGCTCCCCAAAAGTAGACATAAAATTAGGGTGAGCGAGATGATCCATCTGTTGGTGACCACATCGTCGGGAGTCGTCGCCTTCTTCGGGCGCAGAGCGGTCCGGCCCAAGACTAACAATACACCCACGATGACCAATCCCACCAGCGTGAGGCCATCCGCCAGCCAGCGCACCGGCGTGCGCCCAAACGCCAATTCCAATTGATGATTGCCAGGGGGAATGGTGATCTGTATACGGCCGTCCTCATCCACCCCTACCGCCACCTTTTCCCCGTCCAACCACGCCTGCCAACCGGGGAAATGATGCACCGCCAGGGTGATGGTTTCTGCCTGCTCAAAATTTGCCTGCCATACGGCCCGCCAGGGATCACCGGCAACGGCCGTCAGCCCTGCCGGCGCGGGCAACACCTTTGCATCAAGTGGAACCATCTCATCCGCGCCTGGAAATGGCAGCGCCGCCGGCCAGATGGTGACGGTGGCGGCGCTGTACTCCCCCCAGGCCGTCAGCCCATAAATGCCAAACTGCTGCTGCACGGCCGTAACATCAGCCAATGAGGGCTGCGCCGGTAGTGAATGCAGGCGCGGCGGATACAGGTAAGGCAGCATATTGGCAAACGCCAACACCAGCGCCACCACCGCTGCCAGCCATCCGGCAGCCACCCACCGCGAACGGCGCACCAGGAAAGGCCGGTACAAAATAAAACCCCCGGTCAGCGCCAGGTAAAACGCGGGAATATCCAGCAGACGCCAGGGAAACTGTAACCCTTGCAGAGGGGGCAGCGCCGCCCACAAGGGGGCCGACCATGCCAGCGACAGGCCCAACACTGCCAGCCCCATCAAACCGGACACGGCCGTTACCGCTGCCTGCCAGCCAGCGGCAGCACGACGGCCACGCCACCAGACGACAACGGCCAATGCCGTTCCCAGCGCGCCCAGTGCAATCTGGGCCAATCCCGGTGTTTTTGGCAGACCGGGATTGTGCGCCCCGGCGATTGTTGGCTCCGGCCAGCGGAAAGCATCGGCAAAATGATCTTGATAGGCCACGTTGCCCGCTTCCTGCGCATAACGGGTGTCGCCAATTTCCGCCAGGGCGGGCAGCCAGGCAAAGGCAGACAGCGCCAGCCCCAATCCCAGCGCCAGCAGCACCGCTCCCAGGCGCGGCCAACGTGGTGAAGGAGATACCCACACGGCCGTTACCGCCAACACCAGCAGCGGCCCCAAAAACAACAGGCTGGCGGCCGTGTGTGACAACATGAGCAGGGCAATGGGCAGGGCTGCCAGCAAAACAGACAGGGGGGACGGCCGTTGCCAGGGTAACGGCCGTGCCGCCACCGCCAGCAGCCCCCAGGCCGCCCAGGGAAACAAGGCCATCGCCAGCGCGTTGGAACTGCTGCCCCGCGCAAAGCTTTGGTACACCAGATGCGGCGACCAGGTATACAACGCCGCTGCCAATATCCCACCGGCCGGGCCATACAGCCAGCGCCCCAACAAAAACATGCCCACGCTCCCGGTCAACAGCGCCAGCGCCAGCAGCACATTCCAGGCTACCGCCGCTTGCTGATCGGCCAGCAGATAGAGCCAGGTTAGCAAATAGGCGCTCAACGGCGGGTAGAAATTGAACAGGGGCGAGCCATACCCCAGATTAAGCGTGGGTGACCAGCGGGCAAAAGGAACGCCGGCTGCCCACAACGCCTGTACCACCGGGATGCGGTAAATGTGCAGCCGACTATCATCCCCATACGGCGGCGCGCCCCAAAGGGGTAAGATGACCACCAGGAGAATGCCCAAAACCGCCAACCAGGGCGCAAAAATGGCAACTCTGTTCTGTCTGCGCATTAGGGGGGATGTTACCTGAACAAACCCGTTTGTAGTAGGCGATTTATCGTTTGTAGTAGGCGATTCATCGCCTTCTGGTCGTTTGTAGTAGGCGATTCATCGCCTTCTGGCACGCACAGGATCAACCTCCGGCCGGCGCACGATGTTTATGCAACATTAACACCACCAGAGACACAACCGGCTATGATAGGGGCATTATTTTTCACGGCCGTCAAAATCAACGGCCAACCAGATGGAACTGATCAAATGGCGTTACTTTCGGAAGGTTTATTGCTCTTTGTGGTGTATTTCCTCATGCTCTTGGGCATGATCGGCATCATCATCCCCATTCTGCCCGGTGTGTTTCTCATTTGGGGCGGCGTGGCCGTTTATGTCTGGCAGACCGGTTTTGAGGTGATTACTGTGCCCCACTTCGTGTTTATCTCTGTGATGGTCTTGATCGCCGGGACGAGTGATGTGTGGCTGCCCTATTTTGGCGCTAAAAAGAGTGGCGCGGCCAAACGTTCTTACCTGCTCAGCACCATCGGGGCAATTATCGGTTCATTTTTGCTGCCGGTCATCGGTACCATTATCGGTTTTGTGTTAGGCTTATTCCTGGGGGAGTATTGGAAACATCAAGATGCAAACACGGCCGTCCGCGTCAGTTGGGGTGGGTTGAAAGGCTGGGGCATCGCCACCTTCATCCAGTTTGTGGTCGGCGTTCTGATTATCGCCCTCTTTACCTGGCAGGTCATCAGCAGTTGACGGCCCAACCCTAAGAGTCGCGTTCCTTCAGGTAATAGTAGACGGCGGCTACAACGGCCGCCACCATGATCCCGCCGCCACAAAGCAGCACAATAATCAACAACATACCGGTTATACTCATCATCGTCATCAGGGAATAGAG
>CAADGU010000589.1 GCA_900696625.1 uncultured Chloroflexota bacterium
CGCAATTACTGGTATCAGTTCGGGAACAATTTGGTGACAACGGGCGTTTTACTGTCATCAACCCGGGTACAGTATCTCAATCCAAAACAAATTCCTGACACAAGGAGAAGATATGATGAACGCCAAACGCCTGATCGGGCCGGTGTTTCTGCTGG
Source organism: uncultured Chloroflexota bacterium (assembly GCA_900696625.1). Lineage (GTDB taxonomy): Bacteria > Chloroflexota > Anaerolineae > Promineifilales > Promineifilaceae > CAADGU01. Next base: position 156 of record CAADGU010000589.1, read on the forward strand.
CCTGCCTGATAGTTATTCTGATCGCCTGTGGCGGGGCCGCAGGGCCACAGGTGCAAGTCGTAGAAGTAACGCGCGTTGTCACCGAAACTATTGTGGAGACAGTCATGGTTGAAGGAGCAATGGTGGAAGTTACCCGTGTTGTTGTGGAAACCGTTGTTGTGGCCGAGGGTGACACGGTGGCCCCACTACAACCCATTGGCACGGCCGTACACCAGACCGCCCAGCAGCAGCGCCTCATTATCAAAAACGGCCATATGCACATCATCGTGGAACACACGGACACGGCCGTGAACCAGGCCACAGACACGGCCGTGCAGCTTGGCGGCTACATCATCAGCCAGCAGGTGTGGGATGATGGCGCGTACCGTTTTGCCACCATGCGCCTGGCTGTGCCCGTGCTGCGTTTTGAAGACGCCCTGCGCGCCTTCCGCGCCCTGGGTACCGTCACCAACGAAGCCGCCTCTGGGGAGGACGTCACCGACCAATATGTGGATTTACAATCCCGTCTGGACAATCTGATCGCCACCCGTGACCGGCTGCGCGCCTTTTTAGCCCAGGCCACCACCATTGAAGAAGCCCTGCGCATCAATGAAGAGCTAAAACAGGTGGAAGAAGAAATCGCCGTCATTCAAGGCCGGTTGCATTATCTGGCGGATCGGGCTGCCTTTTCCACCATAGACCTGACGCTCAATCCCTGGATTCCCACACCCACACCCTCCCCCACGCCCACCAATACGCCCATCCCCACTGCGCAGGCATGGCATCCGGGCAATACCGTCAAGCTGGCGGCCGTAGATTTGCAAGAGACCGCCCAGGGCACGGCCGATTTTGGCATCTACTATGGCATTGTCTGTGGCCCCTGGCTGGTGTTGTTCGGACTGGTGGGGTTGGTTGGTTGGAAAATTGTTGGCTGGCGGCGTAGGCGGTAAACCGTTATCCGTAAGCCGTTATCCGTAAGCCGAAGCCCGATCACAGGTCACGGGGCACGGATTACGAAAGTAAGAGGAGATCATGAAACGCATTGTTTTGATATTCACATTGCTTGTTTTATGTGCCGCAGGGGTGATCACGGCCGTACCCACCCACGCTCAAAACGCTTCCCCCGGCCGGCTGGTCATTAAAAATGGCGAATTGCAGGTGTTGGTGACGGACACAGACACGGCCGTGCAAACGGCCCTCAATCTGGTCACAGGGTTCAACGGGTATGTTCTCAGCCAGCGGGTGTGGGAGGGCGACGGCCGTTACCGCTATGCCACGTTGACCGTTGGTGTGCCCGCTGCCTCTTTTGAAGCGGTGCTGTACGCCTTTAAGACGTTGGGAACGGTGCAACAGGAACAGGTCACAGGCCAGGATGTCACGGACACGGCCGTAGACCTCAACTCTCGCCTGGATAACCTGCACAGCAATCAAGAGCGCGTGCGCACCTTTCTGGATCAAACCCGCTACATGACGGAAACGCTGGATGTTCACGACCAACTGACCCGGATTGAAGGCGAAATAGGCGGTTTGCAAGGGCAGCACAATTACCTGGCCGACCGGGCCGACGCGGCCACCATCACCCTGAATCTGGTTCCCTTCATCCCCACGCCCACGCCCCAGCCCACTGCCAGCCCCACGCCGCTGCCCACACCCGTCGCCTGGAATCCGGGTGATACAGCCCAACTAGCCACCCTGCGCCTCACCGAAACATCCCAATCGGTGGCTGACTTTACCCTTTACCGCCTGGTCACCTGGACGCCCTGGCTGCTGTTTCTGCTGCTCATGGCCGTGCCGGTCCGCCGGTTATATCACCGCTATTGGTGGGTAACGCCAGCGAAACCATCCAGGCCGCAGCTGTGGACGCTGGAGGATGAGGAACAGGAAAGCTAAACGGCCGTACCCCAATAGCCCATCAACCACACAGTAAACGGCTCAGTAAACACTGGCAGACGGTGGTACAATGCGGGCATGTTCAACTGAAGGAGGAACATCCACATGCGCATTTTGATTTTATTTACCATCTTGTTTTGTCTGTTGTTGACGGTATGGGCGCCCGGCACGGCCGTCCAGGCCACCCCGGAGGCGGTAGAAGCTCACGGCCCCACCATTCGCGCCAGCGTCAGCAGCGGCGGCGGGCAGGGCAACGCTGCCAGTTCCCGCCCGGCGGTTTCCGCCGACGGCCGTTACGTTGCCTTCAGTTCCGACGCCAACAATCTGGTCAGTGGCGATACCAACGGCGTGACCGACATCTTCGTGTATGACCGCGTAAGCAACACCACCCAGCGCGTCAGCATCCGCACCGGCGGCGAGCAGGCCAACGGCCCCAGCTTTTCCCCGGCTATTTCCGGCGACGGCCGTATTGTCGCCTTCTCTTCACGGGCTTCCAACCTGGTCAATGGCGACACCAACGGCCGTGCCGATGTGTTTGCCCATGACCGCCAGACCGGGCAAACCAGCCTGATGAGTGTGGTCATCAACGGTGCCGCCAATGGCGACAGTCGTGAACCCGACGTTTCCGGCGACGGCCGTTACGTTGTTTTTGCCTCCAGCGCCAGCAATCTGGTGGGCGGTGACTTCAACCAGGTGGATGACATCTTCCGTTGGGATCGTCAGGCGCTGATCATGGAACGCATTAGCGTAGACAGCAACGAAGCCGAAGCCAACGATTTCAGCCGCAGCCCGGCCATCAATGGAGATGGGCAGCGCATTGTCTTCACCTCCGATGCGGGCAATCTGGTAGCCGGTGACGGCAATTTCACCGCCGACATCTTCCTGCGGGACACATCCACCGGCACCACCAGCCGCGTCAGCATCACCGACGGCGGCGGCGAGGCCAACGGCACAAGCTGGCTGCCGGACATTTCCACCGGCGGCCAACATATCGTCTTTGTCTCCTTTGCTACCAACCTGGTGGGCAATGATACCAATGGGTATGCCGATGTGTTTCTGCGCAACACCGGTACCGGGCGTACCCACATCATCAGTATTGCCACCGATGGCACGCAGGGTAATAACGCCAGTGAGGACCCGTCCGTTTCGGCCGACGGCCGTTACGTCGCCTTTGATTCCTTCGCCACCTCCCTCAGTCCCGGCACCAGCCCCGATTTACGCAAACTATTCGTCCGCGACCGCACCACCAACACCTTGCTCTTAGCCAGCATCAGTACCCAGGGCATTATTGGCAAC
>CAADGU010000590.1 GCA_900696625.1 uncultured Chloroflexota bacterium
ACCAGGCCCCAGTTCCAAAAAGAACTATATCAGCATTGGCACGCCGGGAAAACGGCCGTTTGCGCCTACTCATCAACCACTTTGCCATGTTGGTTACAGGTGAGAAAGCGCCGGGAAACGGCCGTCCCTCCATGACACGCTGAAAAATTTCGCTAAAATTCTGCGGTTTGCTGCCCACAAACCTGTGAGGCCGGACAAGATTACACCAAAGCTCAAGAGAAGGATCCGAAGAAGGAACTATAAAAGGCTTATGAAACGATTTTACTCCATCATCATTCTGGCATTTTTGATCATGACGGGCTGCGCCAGTGAGCCGCAAATTGTGGAAGTGACCCGCATTGTCAGCCAGGAAATCCCCGTGACCGTAGAAGTCATCCACGAGGTGGCCGTAGCCGTCACTGTACCGGTAGAAGTGCCGGTAGAAGTGCCGGTAGAAGTGACCCGCCTGGTAGAGGTTGAGGTGGTCGTCACACCGACCGCGGAGAGCATTGTGGCGGAAACGGCCGTGCCCGCCGGCCCCACCGCTACCCCCGAAGCGGTCCAAAGCAATAATCAAACGGCCGTGAGCAACATCTACACTGTGCAATCCGGTGACAACATGTCCCTCATTGCCGCCAAAACAGGCGCCACCATCGCGGACATCATGGCCGCCAACAACCTGACCAATGCCAGCATCCTCATCGTCGGCCAGCAGCTCACCATTCCCGGCTGGGACGGGCAAATTGTGAACAACGTAGTCTCTACCAACCCCATAAGCCCCGCGCCGCCGGCCCCAGCCGAACCACCGGCCGAAGCCGCCCCCACCGGCCCCAACTTGCTGTCCAACGCCTCCTTTGAAGAGGATTGGTACTTTTTCCAGAACGTATCAGAATGGCAGGTGCCCGTTCATTGGTTGTTGGCCGTTGATGAAGGCCCCAACACCCTCACCCCGGAAGAAGGGGATGTTTTTATCCGCCCCGAAGTGCGTGTTGTGCCTAAAAGTGACCTGCCGGCGGTGGAACACAGCATGTTTGTCTTTGATGGCAACAAAACCATCAAATCATTCAAAGGGGGGCTGCCCATCCACTTTGCCGTCTTTACCGACATCCCGCTCCCGGCCGGCTCTTACCGCTTTACCATTCGCTTCTTCCCCGATGTTGTCATTACCTACAACCAGGGCCAAAAGGTGTGGGCCTATGATCCATTGGCCGCCGAAGCGCGAGTCATCTTTAACGCGGGCGGCACCGGTTGGGTACCCGTTACACCTGGCCAACGGGGCACGCTCAGTTACGATTTTACGCTTGAGGAACCGGCTACCGTTCGCCTGGGCGGCGACTTCCGCAACCGGTTTATCAATGACAACAACGGCTGGTTTTTAGACGACTGGTCTTTGCAGCGACTGGAAATTCCGTAATCGGTAATCGGTAATCGGATGATAATTCACTGATTACCGATTACCGATTACCGCTCATGTGGCAGGCACGGCCGTAGCCAACCAGCCCGCCACATCCTGCTTCAACTGCGCCAGGGAGGGATGATGGACATACATCATGTGCCCCGCTTCATAATAAGTCATGGCGATGTTGCCCAGCAGGTCGGTGGGCAGGTCAATATGGTTGAAGGTGTACTCCGTAGCCAGGAAAGGGGTGGCTAAATCATAGTAGCCATTGGCCACAAACACCTTGAGGAAGGGATTGCCGGTGATGGCTTTACGCAGCGTTTCGGCCACATTCACAAACTCATTCTGGTGCGGTTCATAGTTCCAGGGCCAGACGCGCCCGGTGAGAATCTCATAGGGCAGGTCGCTTTCAAACTTCAGGTCACGGCGCACATAATCATTGAACACGGCCGTATACGGCCCCATAATCGCCGCCATACTGGGATCATATTCAAAAAACTCACCCGCCGCATCCCGGTCATACCCCGTAAACCGGCTGTCCAGCCGCCCCACCGTTTTGCCCTCGTCCCGCAGCAGTTCCTTGCAAAACCGCATGTAGTGAAGGCGCAAATTGCACCGCTGCACATAAGCCAACGACAGACCGGTATACCGCACCAGCTTCTCTTCAATTTCCGCCCGCTGCGCCGCCGGCAAGGCCGAACCCTGCATCAGCGCCAGGGTGTAATCGGTGAGAGCAAAAGCGCGCACCTCGTCTAGCGTTTTGGGCAAATCCGCCTGCAAATCCGGCGCCAGTTTTTGATGATACCAGGCCGTCGCCGTCAGTGAGGGCAGGTAAAGAATATAGGGTAAATCATTGCCCACCGGATAGCGAATGGTCTGGAAATTAAGGACAACAGAAACAAGCATAATGCCGTTCAGATACAGGCCGTGTCGCTCTTGCAGGTAGCCAGACAGCCCGGCGGCGCGGGTGGTTCCGTAGCTTTCGCCAATCAAAAACTTGGGCGAAGTCCAACGGCCGTACCGACTGACATACAGCCGGATAAAATCCCCCACCGACTCAATGTCCTTCTTAAACGCATGAAAATCCTTTGGTTTTTCGCCGGGCGCGGCGCGGCTGAAGCCGGTGCTGACCGGGTCAATAAAGACCAGGTCGCTTGTGTCCAGCAGCGAAAACTCATTGTTCACCATCTTGTAGGGCGGCGGCAACTGCTGCCCGCCATTCATCGTCTCCACCCGGCGTGGCCCCAGCAGCCCCAAATGCAGCCACACCGAGGAAGAACCAGGGCCACCATTGAAAGAAAAGGTCAACGGCCGTGACCCCACTTCCTCCACCCCATCCAACGTGTACGCAATGAAAAAGACACTGGCCTTCGCCTTCTCCCCCTCCGCTTTACCATCTTTCTCCGCCTCCTCCTTCAGCACAATGGTGCCGCAGGTGACGGTGTAGGAAAGTTCACGGCCGTCTATCACGGCCGTGTGCTGCGTCACCGAAAGTTTATCCTCCGGCGTGGGGTATTTCTCGTCCTTCTCTTTGTCGTTGCCGTTCTTCTTTTCGTCTTCAGCCATAATGTCTTGCCTTTCACGTTCGTAGTAGGCGATTTATCGCCGTCAGAGGGCGATAAATCGCCTACTACAAACACACGCGGATCACACCGCCACCACCGTCTTCACCTGTGGGAAAAACTGCTTCACCGTGCCCTCTACCCAGCCGTGCAGCGTCACCGGAGCCAGATTGCACCCCTCACACGCGCCGGACAAATGCACCGTGACCACATCATCCACATACCCAACCATTTCCACCTCGCCGCCATGATAATGCTCAATATAGCTGCTGATGGTCTTGATCAGGGCTTCCATACGTTCTGTTTCCGTCGCTTCCTGGGGAATACGCTGCATTTCGCTGTTAAACCCGCGCACACCCGCCGGTCTGTTCATGGTCGTCATGGGAATTCTCCTTCACTGTAGGGCGATTTGGCAAATCGCCCCACAACTCACAATCATGGCTGCATGGTATCATAATCCCTTTATCGCCGCCACGCGGTTAATAACCAGGGGTGATCAGATTTTTGGGTGGTGCGTTGGGCAGTGCCAGTCAAGGGGCTATACAGCATTGGTCAATCAAAATGGTTCTGCCCCTTGCCTGGCACCCCATGTCACCCAAACTCCACACACCTTTCTGACATTGTTCAGTTGTTTTTAATTACAACCGTCTGTTACACTTCGCCTATGTAATACGACATACCACATAGGGCTGTATCGTGTGGTTGTGGTGTATTCGTAGTCTGGCCGTTGGCTTCCCACACACCCAATCCGCGATAATGGAACAGCACCCGAAAAAACGGTTAACAAAAAACAGGTTGTCTTGATAAAGGGACAGGTAGATACATGGTACGGAGCAATCTCCCAATCTCCCAATCTCTTACCCACCAACCTGTAATTCAGGAGAAAACAAGATCATGCGTAAACATGTCCTACCCACACTTACTTTTATTTTATTCCTGCTGGTCATAGCCGCCTGCCGCAAAGAAGAACCGCTGCCCACGCCGGTGCCCACCATCGCCGTGCCCACCGCTACCCCCACCAGCACCCCTACCCCGCGTCCCACCCTGGCCCCCGGCGAAACGCCGCCGACCGGCGAAGCGGTCGCCCCCACCACCATCAACCCGGCGGACATCACCTGGTCGCCCCAGGTGATAGACAGCAGCCCGCTGCCCGGCGAAGAACTACTGCTCGATGGGGCCATTACCATCCGCTTTGACCAGCCGATGGACCAGACATCCGTCGAGCAGGCGATGTCTGTGGCCGCCGAAGAAGACGGCACGGCCGTAACCGGCGACTTTAGCTGGCCTCGGCCCGATACCGTCATCTTCACCCCCCGAACTGATTTTAGCGGCAAGCAGCTTTACCGCATCAGCATTGACAACCGCGCCGAGGGGCAAAACGGCCGTCCGCTAGAAGTGCCCATCGAACTACTGCTGCAAACCGCCGGCGACCTGGCCGTCAGCCAGGTTTTGCCCGCCGACGACACCGCTGGCGTACAAACCGACGGCGCCATCACCGTCATGTTCAACCGGCCCGTAGTGCCCCTGGTCAGCACCGGGCAGCAGGCCAATTTACCCCAACCGCTCGCCTTCGACCCACCGGCTACCGGGCGCGGCGAATGGACGTCCACCAGCATCTACCGCTTTATCCCCGACCCACCGTTGGCGGGAGCTACCACTTACAGCGTCAGAGTAGACCCGGCGCTAACCGACGTAGTGGGCGTGAAAATGGCCGCCCCCTTTAGCTGGTCATTCACCACCCTCAACCCCGATGTAGTTACCATCTTCCCGGAGGAGACGGCCGCCATCGCCCCCGATACCACTTTCACCGTTACCTTCAATATGCCCATGGACACGGCCGTCACCGAAACAGCCATTTCGATTGAAGGTGGCGAAGAATTGCCGGAGTTAACGTTTAATTGGGTAGAGGGAGATCGTGTGGTCGGCGTCACCCCTCAAGACCTGCTGGACATGGAGACAGAGTACCAGTTTGTCATTGGCGCGTCCGCGGGCGCAGCCAGCGGGCAGGCCACCCTGGGTGATGACGTTACCTTCACTTACAACACCCATCCCTTCCCCGCCGTCAGCAGCGTCTACCCCCGCGCCGGGCAAACGGCCGAACAGTGGGATCGCGGCGTGAACATTCAGTTTGCCTCACCCATGAATTGGGACACCGTCGAGGGCAAAATCAGCATTTTCCCCGCCCCCGCCGTACCGCCTCGTTACCATATAGATACCTGGTCAAATGGCGTCTTTGTAGATTTCACATTCCAGCCCAACACGTCATACCGGGTCATCGTACCCGGTACGGCCGCTGACCCCTATGGCAACACCTTGGGCGCGCCCTATGAGTGGACGTTCCGCTCACCCAGTACGCCGCCCATCGCTTCCCTCAATTTACCGCCTAACCAAAGTCTACTCAGCACCAGTTTCCCCACCCAGGTAGATATTATTCACAACAACGTCGCCACGATTGATGTGCAGCTTTACAATTTGGGACTGCCACTCAATCTGCTCAATAACCCCTGGGATGTGCGCGATTACTCCCCAGCCGGTGAGCCGCTGCGCACCTGGGAATTGCCCATCACCACCCCGCGTAATGAAGTGGGCGTCACCACCCTGCCGCTGGCCGATGGCAGCGTCTTACCCACCGGCATCTACCTGATCCGGCTGCTGGCTGATGAACTACCTGAAGATTCCTACTGGTGGCAAAACCAACAAAATATCCTCATCATCGCCGATACCAATGTGGTGGTGAAGGAAATGTTTGGTGATGTGTACGTGTGGACGACCGACATCGGCAGCGGCCAACCGGCCGCCAGCCGCAATCTGACGCTCTATAATTCCCAGGGAGTGCGCGTGGGCACGGCCGTGACCGACAACAACGGTCTGGCCCGCTTCGATTATATGCCCGCCAACGGCTACCTGGAAGGCGCTACCGTCATCAGTAATGCCCCCGGTGAGGCCGGTTTTGGCGCCGGTAATAGCAACTGGAACAGCAATACCGCCCCCTGGAGCTTTGGCATTAACGCCGCTTCTGACGATCAATCGCCCCTGTTTGGCTACCTGTACACCGACCGGCCCATCTACCGCCCCGGCGACACCGTCTATTACAAAGGGATTGTGCGCCAGAATGATTACGGCCGTTTCTTCCTGCCCGGCGAAACACTCAGTCTGGAACTGAACATCTCCTTCTATGACTATACCGGCCAAAATGAGCTAAACGAATACGTCACCGTGACCACCCAACCGGATGGCACCTTCAACGGTGAATTTGTCATTCCCGACAATGGGCCATTGGGCAGCTACACCATCAGCCTGGGCAGCCAGGGCTTTAACTGGCGCGCCTACGTCAACTTCACCGTCGCCGAATACCGCCGCCCCGAATTCCTGGTAACGTTGACGCCCGCCACCACCGACGCCCTGCGCGGCGAGCCGGTAGAAGTCACGCTGCAAGCCGAATACTTCTTTGGTGGCACTGCCGCCGACCTGCCGGTGACCTGGAGCATTTACGATAACACCTTCTACCCTGACTTCCCCGGCCCTTTTTACTGCTGGACAGATTGTGGCGGTTTCAATTATGAAGACCCCGGCGTCTTCTTTTACAGGGGTGAAAACTTTGTGGGCAGCGGCGAAGGGGTCACAGATGGCAACGGCCGTCTCACCATTACCCTGCCCGCCGACCTGCTGCAAAACAGCGATCCCGGCAGCCGCCAGGTGCGGATCGAAGCCACCGTGCAAGACATCTCCAACCTGCCCGTCACCAGCCGCGCCGAAGTCACCTTCCACGCCGCTGAAAACTACGCCGGTATCCGCGCCCTCACCGGCTTCGTGGCTGCCGGCCAACAAGCCGAAGTGGAAGTGAAAACGGTCAGCTGGGACGGGGAACGAGTCGCCAACCAAAACGTGGAGATTGTTTTCTACCGGCGAGACTGGACGCCGGTACGCACCCAGGATTACGGCATGTATTACACCGCCTGGAACGCCACCGACACCGAAGTGGCCCGTACCAGCGTCACGACCGATGCGCAGGGAATCGCCAAAGCCACCTTTACACCCGATCAAGGCGGCTCTTACCTGGCGGTAGCCACGTACACCGATGGCTCTGGGCGCACCAACCTGAGCAGCACCTACGTCTGGGTAACAGCCGACGGCCGTATCGCCTGGCAAACCGACCCCTATGACAAGGCCATGGATCTCATTCCTGACCGCGCCGAATACGTGGTGGGGGATACCGCCCAGGTGTTGGTGCAAAATCCCTTCGCCGTGCCCGTGCAGGCCTGGGTGACGCTGGAACGGGGCAGCCTCATCAGCCAACGCATCGTCACCTTGCAGCCGAACAGCGACATCATCAGCGTCCCGCTCACCGACATCTTTGCGCCCAATGCGTTTGTGACCATCACGGCCGTAAAACCCACCGACCCCAACAACCCAGACAACCCCTACGCCGAAATCCGGCTGGGCATCGCCGAACTGGTAGTCAACCCGGCCATCTTCAACATCAACATTGAACTGACGCCGCGTGAATCGGTGTTGGAACCGCGCGACACGGCCGTCTTCGACATCCTCACCACCGACCAGTCCGGCGCGCCCGTCTCCGCCGACCTCTCCCTGGCGCTGGTAGACCTGGCCGTGCTGACGCTCTTACCGGACAACGCGCCGCCCATCCTGGACACCTTCTACGAACGGCAGCCCTATCGCAGCCAGACCGGCGGCGGCCTCTTCATCTCCGGTGAAGGGCTGCCCATCGAAGTCCCGCTGCCTGGCGGCGGTCTGGGTGGCGGCGGCGGCGATATGGCCGCTGCCGAATCCGTCGCTCTGGAAGAAGAAGACGACGTGCGCCGCGACTTCCGCGACACCGCCTTCTGGCAGGCCAATTTGCTCACCGACAGCGACGGCCGTGCCACCGTGGAAATCACCCTGCCCGATAACCTGACCACCTGGCGGCTCTCCAGCAAAGCCAACACCGCGGACACCCTGGTGGGCCAGAACAGCGCCGACATCGTCACTACCCTGCCGCTGCTCATCCGCCCCGTTACCCCCCGCTTCCTGACGGTGGGCGACACGCTGCAAATTGGCGCCATCATCAACAACAATACGGACAGCGCCATCGAAGCAGATATCAACCTGGCGGCGACCGGCGTCGCGTTAAACAGCCCGGCCGAGCAAACGGTGAATGTACCGGCTCATGGACAGACGTTGGTGCGCTGGGATACGGCCGTGAACGACGCTCAATTTGTAGACGGGCAGGCCTTCGCCGACCTCACCTTCCGCGTCAGCGGCGGCGGCTACACAGACGCCACCAAACCCACCTTCGGCGTTGGCCCGGACAACCTGATCCCCATCTACCGTTACAACGCCCAAGACATCGTGGGCACGTCCGGCGAACTGACCGCCTCCGGCAGCCGCGTGGAAGCGATCTTATTGCCGCCTGGTGTAGACATGGATCAGGGCAATGTGGATGTGGTTCTCAGCCCGTCGCTGGCGGCAGCCCTGCTGGACAGCATTCGCCTGCACAACAACATGGACTTCCTGGCCGACTGCCCGGCAGCCATTGCCGACCAACTACTGCCCAACGTGGCTGTGCAAACACTGACCACCCGGCTGGACGCGCCCGAAGTCGAAGCCCAATTTGGCGACGAACCGGCGGCGATGATCAACACCGGTATCAGCCGGCTGACGGCGCTGGTACAAAGCGATGGCGGCTGGAGCTGGTGTTTTGAAAGCGACAGCGACCCCTGGATTACCGCCTATGCCCTACTGGGGCTGGCTAAAGCCCGCCAGATTGGCTTCACCGTAGACGAGGCCATGCTGGAAAAATCAGGTAACTACCTGGTACGGCAGTTAGGCCGCCCGCAGAATTTCCGCACCGCGTCCGACGCCAACCGGCAGGCGTTTTTCCTCTACGTGCTGGCCGAATTGGGCGTGGACGTGAATGCGGAACTGGATAATCTGTTCACCGAAGCACGTGGCCTGCTGGATCCCTATGGCAAGGCGCTGCTGCTGATGGCCTATCACCTGACCGGCAGCGAGGCAAATGTTGACGCCCTCATCGCCGATCTCAGTGGCAGCGCCATCGCTTCCGCCACCGGGTCGCACTGGGAAGATGCCAGCCAGGATTACCGCAACCTTAGCAGCGACATTCGTGGCACGGCCATGGTCATTAACGCCCTATCGCTCTGGCAGCCGGACAATGCGCTGGCGCCCGGCGCAGTGCGCTGGCTGATGGCCGCTCGCACCGCCGCTACCTGGGCGACCACACATGAATCCGCCTGGGGCATCTTTGGCCTGACGGAGTGGCTGGCGGCCACCGGTGAACTGGACGCGAATTATGATTATGGTTTGCAGGTGAACTTGCAGCCGACGGCCGATGGCACATTCACCCGTGAAAACATCGCCGACAGCCGCCAGGTGACGGCGCCCGTGCCTGGCTTGTTCAGCGACGACCCCAACTTCTTTGAGTTCCGGCGCGGCGCGGGGGATGGCACGCTGTACTACACCATGCACCTGAACACGGCCATTGACGCCAGCCAGGTCAGCGCCATCAATCGTGGCATCCACGTAGAACGCGCCTACTTTGACGCCGCCTGTGACTCAGACGTGGAAACCTGCACCCCCATTACCGAGATTAAGGCGGGGCAATCGGTGCGCGTGGTTGTCACCATCCAGACGGAAAATGACCTGCTGCACGCCGTCATTGAAGACCCCATCCCGGCGGGCGCGGAAGCGGTAGACCCGAACCTGGCCACCACGCCCACAGACAGCGGTGATGGCCCCATCCCGCTCGACTATCTGTGGGGTTATTGGGGCTGGTGGTTGTTTGACCGGGTGGAATACCGGGATGAGAAGGTCGTCTTCCTGGCCAGCTTCTTACCGGCAGGCACGTACCAATACACCTACACGCTGAACACCTTCATCCCCGGTACCTACCAGGTGATGCCCACATTGGCTAAAGAAGCGTACTTCCCAGAGGTGAACGGCCGTGCCGCTGGCCTGCTCTTCACCATTACCGAATAAACTAAAAAGGAGACGTTGCCGGTGGGCAACGTCTCCTTTTTCAAAGCGTGTGGGGGATGATCCAGCTATTACTAGAGCGGTGTAGCCCTCTAGCTTTCCATTTGTCTAGTCGGCCCTGCCAGAAGTAAAACAAATCATGGCCTAACAGGGGAACGCCCCAATGCAATGCTTCTAACACGGTCAGGTGATAATTCAACATCATCTGTTCCCATTCTGCCAACGTATAACCGATAACTTCTAACGGCGTTTTACCATCACGAAGCTGGTTAAGAGCATAAAGCCGCTGGAGAAAGTTATCCGACAGATTACCGCCAATGATGATCAGATCAATATCGCTGGTAGGCGTGAACTCCCCACGCGCTAACGAACCATGCAAGATAATACAATCGGGGTGAAAAACGCTAATCACACGCTCACAATAATCAAGTATTTCATTTTGGTAAGCCGGTAATTCTATGGTTTTCATGGCAAATGATTGTGAACGAAGGCGACCAAATTTTGGGCATCTTCCAAAGCCTGTTCTGCTTCTGCCTGATTATAGTAATCGGCAGGCACACCCGTAGGAAAAGCATCGGGATAGCGAGAAGGAATGTAATGACCGTCGAGGCGGCTGGCGGCGTTGAATAAGTCTGGTGTAGCCGGCGAAGCCGATAACAGGGCATTAAGCTGTGTCAGCAAGTCAAAACAATTGTGCCCCCAGGGTAGATGGCCGAGTAGCCGCAGCAATCCTTTCAATGATTTTTCAACAGATTATTGGGCATGAAAAGCACACAGATGGTAATGACCTTCCCTGGAAAGGCTTTGGGCAGCAGCCAGATCGCTTTTAGCCGCTGCAATCCATCGTGCGCCATCTGATTGAGTCATGGGTTGAAGACCGTTAAAATTTGCCCATAGTTTAGCACATCTACGGCCGTTCGTCTCCGGCCAATTAAGTACCCCCCAGGGCGATTCCAAAGTCGGGCCTTGTTCGCCACCGAGGAGAGCAGCACGCCCACGTGCTGCTCTCC
>CAADGU010000591.1 GCA_900696625.1 uncultured Chloroflexota bacterium
GCCAGCCGGGCTGGGGTGGGGAAAGCACGGCGCTGTGGATCATCGGGCAGCGGTGCGCCAAAAGTATTCACCAGTTCCAGCGCCATTCGTTTGGTGCCGCCCCAGGTAGTATTGGTAGTCAGGATGGTTTTGACTACATTTTCAAACAGGGTAGCCGAGCGCAGCAGCCGTCCTTGCGCCTGTTCTTCTACATGCGCCAGTTTCGGTTCATGGCGGGTGGCGGCATAAAAATCGCTAAAATCCATATCCAGCCCCAACATCCAGGTGACGGCCTGCTCCACTTCGGCGTGTTCGGCCGCGGTCAGCGCCGTTTCCGTAAAAACACGCACGCCACTTGCGGCCACGCCCACATGAAAGGCAATCACCCGACCAGAGGTCAGTTCCAGCACATACTCAAACCCATTATCATCATCAGGCCCGGTAAACGGGGCCAACTGCACCCAACCATGTGAATTGACCACAGTTGCCAGTGAAAATGGGGGTCGGGCCGCCAGAATCATTTCCATCACACCACCTCACTTTGCCACGTCAGCAAAAGCCGCATCAAAAAAATCCACCATTCGTTCGGCATATTCCTCCGGCCGATACGCCGGGCCATCACAATGAAATGCCTCGTCAATCACCCAAACGCTGGCATTTTTACCGGCAAAAGTAGCATACCGTTCCTGAATGACAGCTTCAGAGCCAACCAACGGCCGTGGTGTACCACCGCCAACCAGCATAATTGGCCGAGGCGCAATATCGCCAATCAAGTCAATCATCGCTGGTGGCAGCGCCATGTTTAATTTGCGGGCCATCAACCAGTCCACCAGGTAATAAGAAGGGTGTACCAGCAACAGGATGGGATGGATAGAAAAAGGAACGTCGCGGGCACGAATAACAGAAGGGCCGTCGGCCCAGACTGCCCGAATCTCTGGATGGGAAGCGGCGCTGCTCAGAGCAATCTGCGCGCCCATCGAACACCCGGCAATGCCAATCTGATCGGGATCAACATCTGCTTTGCTGTGCAAATAACGGAGCGCGCCGGCCACATCGGCCGGGTCTTGCCAGCCATACGAACGATAATCGCCTTCACTTTCACCAGACGCTCGTTCGTCATACATCAACACGCCATACCCTGCCCGGTAAAGCTGCTCGGCGTGCCAGATCATGGCCGTACGATCCGCACTGTAACCATGCAGCAAGATGACAACGGCCCCGTTCTGCGCGGGTACATACCAGCCAGCCATTGTCAGATCGTCACCACCGCTGAACGTGATTTCTGTCACCGGAAAGGTGAGATCTGCCGGTTTTTCTACCGCATGGGTGGCGGGGGTCATGTATTGGTTCACGGTCTGGTGGCTGAGATACACCGTCAGGGCCAGATCAATCATCAGAAAGGAGAAGAGGCCAAAACCAACCAGCCTGAGGGTATAGACGGTACCGCGTCTTAAACGTGATTGGGTTGATGGCACAGGGGGGGCGCCAACGGCCGTTCGCCTTTCCCCCCGTCTCTTCATCACATAAGCTACACCAAACAAGCCTATCAGCAACAACCCTAAAACAGCCAGCACATCCCTGGGAATTTGTGAAACGCCTTGCAACATGAATAGTTCCTCTTGGGGAAAATATTGGGAGATTGAGAAACTTGAATCTCGTAATCTCTCAATCTCCAATTTCTGCCGCCACCAGATCGCCCATTTCCGCGCAGCCCACCACGTTTTCGCCCGGTCTGGCAATGTCGCGGGTACGGTAGCCGTTAGCTAATACCTGGGACACGGCCGTTTCCACCGCCCCCGCCTCCGCATCCAGATTCAAACTGGAGCGCAGCAGCATAGCCGCGCTGAGAATGGTGGCCAGCGGGTTGGCAACGCCCTGCCCGGCAATATCCGGCGCCGAGCCGTGAATGGGTTCATACAGCCCCACCCCACCCGCTTCGCCCAAGGCCGCCGAGGGCAGCATCCCCAACGAGCCGGTAATCATGGAAGCCTCGTCGGAGAGGATGTCACCAAAGAGGTTGCCCGTGACGACCACATCAAAATCAGCCGGGCGGTTGATCAGGTACATGGCCATGGCATCCACCAAAATATCTTCATACTGCACATCCGGGTTTTCGGCGGCGACTTCGTGGGCCACTTCGCGCCAGACGCGGGAGACGGCCAGCACGTTGGCCTTGTCTACGCTGGTCACTTTGCCGCGCCGTTTGCGGGCCAGGTCAAAGGCCACCTGCACCACACGCCGAATTTCCATTTCGTTGTAACGCATGGTGTTGAAACCTTCACGGCCGTGTTCCCCCACTGTTCTGCCCTGCGGCGTGCCAAAATAGATGCCGCCAATGAGTTCACGCACAAAGAGGATGTCTACCCCTTGCACCCGCTCCGGCTTCAGCGGGCTGGCGTCGGCCAGCGCGTCAAACACCTTCACCGGGCGCAAATTGGCAAAAACGCCCAACGCCTGCCGCAGCCGCAGCAGTCCTTGTTCCGGGCGCACTTTCAGGGTGGGATCATCAAATTTGGGATGCCCGACTGCGCCCATCAGCACCCCCTGGCTGTTCAGGCAGGCGGCCAGCGTCTCCTCCGGCAGAGGGTCGCCGAAGGCGTCAATGGCCGCCCCGCCGTAGATGTATTCGGGCAGATGGAAGGTGTGGTGGTAGCGGTGGGCTACGGCCGTGAGCACCTTCTTCGCCTCCACAATAATTTCCGGCCCAATGCCATCACCGGGCAGTAACGTAATGGTTGCTTCCATGAAAAACTCCTTCAAGTTGTTTTCAACGCAAAGACGCAAAGAGTGAAAGGAGGCAAAGATGAAGAGGCTTAAGAAAAATCTGCGTCATCTGCGAAATCTGTGGATTATTTCTTTAAATCGGCGACTGTGCCATTGCTGACGGTTTGCAGGGCAGTAGGGGGAATGGCAAAGACGGCGAAGGGTGTACCGGCGGCGGCCCAGACGACATCAAAGGTCAGCAAATCTTCGTCAATAAAGATGCGGAGGGGCCGGCTGTGCCCAAAGGGGGGCACCCCGCCAATGCTAAAACCGGTCTGTGCTTTCACAAATTCGGCATCGGCACGCTGCACCTGCTTACGGCCGACGCCGCACAGCGCCGCCAGTTTCTTTTCATCCAGTTGGTTCGCGCCGGAAACCAGACAAACGACTGCCTCTTCGCTCACCGCAAAACACAAACTCTTCACAATCTGCGCCACCGTGCAGCCAATGGCGTCGGCAGCCTCCTGCGCGGTGCGCGTCGTCTGGGCAAACTCCACAATCTCGATAGTCAGACCCAATTGCTGGGCCGCGTCGGCTACTTTTTGGGCGGATGGGTGCATAGGAGGTAATTAAGTAATTGGGTAATTGGGTAATTGAGTAATTACCCAATTACTCAAAATCATAGTCATCATCAAAATCATCTTCAAAATAAACCCGGTCGCGGCGGCGCTGGATGTAGCGGTCAAATTCGGCGGAGATGTCCTCTTCAAAGCTGGTTTCCAGGCTGACGTCCCAGACCAGGTCGGCAAAGTCGTCGTCGGAGACATCGGTGTTCTCCCCCATCTCCAGACTTTCCACCTGCGCCTGCAAACTGTCCCGCTGCGCCAGCCGTTCGGCCAGCAGATCACGCATCTGTTTTTCCAGTTCGGCCAGATAGTCACGGCCGTCCGCCTCCGCCTGCGCCATCTTCTTCATCATTTTGGCGCTTTCGTGTTTTTCCAGCCGGGCCATCTCTTGTTTAATTTCCGTCAGCCGCCGTTTGATGCGCGTCACTTCCCGCAGCAGCGTTTCCGCCAGCTTCTGGTCGGCCTGGCTGTAATCCAGTTGGTGGTTGGTTTCAGGAGATTCGGCCAGTTCATGCAATTTCTGTAAATCGCCGGCCGCATAGGCGGCATTGATCGCCATCATCAGTTGGGTGCGATAATCACGGTCTGGTTCATCTACGGCCGTGTCCGGGTGAAAACGGCGCGCCAACTGCCGGTACAACTTCTTCATCTCCGCCCGTGTATCCTCATCCTGCTCCGGGCGGGCAGTGGTAGGCGTTTCCCGGTAACGGTACTCCCCCTCCTCAGTGGCGCTTTGCCCCCGCGCCCAGGCCGCCGCGTCGCTGGCCGCTTCGGCATGCCACCCCTCGCCAAACCAGCGCATCTGCCGCCGCAGTTCCCGAATTTCTTCATCCAGCGCGCTCAACTTGCGTGTGAGCGGGCTGAGGCGCGCCCGCAGCCGGAACTCAAAAGCGTTGATAGCCGCATGGCGCTCGGCCAGGTCCGCTTCCGCGTCTACAAGTTGCGGCATCAATGCTTCCAGTTCGGCCCGCAAGTGGGCCACCTGTTCCTGCCAGTCATCGGTTGTGGGCGTGAGTTGCTGCGCAAACATGCCCGGTATTGTAGCCAAGTGTGCCGGGTATGCCGAAAAATGGGGGAAGGTAAACGGCCGTTACCCCACCCGCACCAACCCAATCGCCATCACCAGCAAAATGACATAGCTCATAAACGGCGGCCAATCATGTATCACCAACAGCCCCACCAGGGCGCCGCCGACCGCCAATGCCGTGACGACCCAGCCCAGCGTAGGCAGCGCCCCTGCTAATGCCAAGGCCACTCCCATCAGTGCCAGGGCCGCCAGGATGCAGAGCGTGTTGGCCCAAAAGACCCAACTGATATTCACCATCACCGCTGGCGGTGCGGCGGGATCGTAAGTGCGGATCAATTCAGCCGCATTGGCCCCCAACTGCAAGCGAGCCATACTGATGGGCAGCCAGAACAGAAAACCGAGAAAAAACAGCAGCGTGGCTATCATTGCCAGCCAGCGTGGGCCGGGACCGGGCAATTTGGCGGTAATCAGGGCAAAAAGTACGGCCGTTGCCAGAAACGCCAGCGGAAAAATAATCGCCTGCGCCGTCCAGCCCACCCGGTCATTAGCAATAACGGTCAATTTCTCCAGCGGGGTGGCGGGCAGCGGCCATTGGCGGAAGTAAGCGGCTGAAAATGCGCCGACCATGAAAACAATCGCTGTTACCAACAAGGCGATGCCCGGCGAACGAAAGTTTAGGGTATCCATTTGTTTTGTTACCTGTTTTGTCTGCCGGACAGCCGTACTTTGGGTAACGGCCGTCCCCCTTCTGCCAGTTGGGCGGTGAGCTGCTTCCGCCACTCGCCCAACATGTGGTTAGCCTTCTTGCTGCCCGCGCCGCGATCATCTTCGCTGCCCTACCAGCCCACCACCTTCTCCGGGATCATGTCGCCCGCCACGTCAAAATGGCCGCGAATCATAAAGCTGTCGTTTGCTTCCAGCGCCGTTTTCAAGGCAGCCATTTGCTTTTCACCCTGGCTTTTCACGAAGCGCGAGACCAATGGGTCAAACAACCGGGAGGCGCCACTCGTCACGGCAGTCACTTTGTAAACAAATCTGGTGCTGCCATCTACCGCCTTAAAAATATACGCCCCTTGAAAAGGCATTGGCCCGGAGGTAACCTTGAAGGCCATCATTTGATTTGGCTCAAACTCCGTGACCTGCCAGGTTGTCACCGTCTCCCTGCCCATAAACTTACGCACGTCGCGTCCGGTGGCCCCGACGCCGATAGGGCCGGGAGAGGTTAGTTTCGCCTCAATTAGATCCGCCTGCCACTGGGTTTCGTTCTCTGGATTGGCAAGAAAAGCGAACACTTTTTCAATGGGTTGTTTGATCATCGTATCGAACTCAATCTCTATCATTTCCATATCTCCAATTTCACCTATGACGAATCAGGGTTGTGTCGTCAGATAAGCGTACAGCGCGGCCAGGTCATCATCATTCATTTTGCTGGCGTTTTGCCAGGGCATTGTCTCCGGGAAGGGCTGGCCGTCTGGCTTGACGCCGCTGCGCATCACGGCCGTAAACTGCTCCAAGGTAAGGGTGTTCACAAACGGCCGTGGGTTGGGAATAGCCGGGCTGACCGAGGTGGCTGGTGCGCCGGTGGCATCTGGCCCATGGCAGCCGCGACATTCGCCAAAGGTGGCTACATACTTGCCATACTCGGCCGTCACACCCTGCGGCGGCGCAGTGACGACGGTTGGCGCGGGCGGCGGTGCTTCGCCAAATAAGCCGGCGCCAGACATCACCGCACCCAGAAAATTCATCTTGTCGCCGGTAACACCGGTGGTGGGCACAGGCGGCAGCGAGCGCATGTAGGCAATAATGGCCTCGGTATCCTCGTTGCTCAGCTCGCGGTAAGGCAAGAAGGACATCATGCCCAGTTCGTGTCCCTGCTGGTCAATGCTGTAGCGCAGGACGCGGAACAGTTCACCGTCGCTGTAGCCGGCCAGTTTGCCGCCCGGCGTCAGGTTCTCCGTCACCATGTCGCCGATAAAACCAAATCCTTCGGCTGCGGCGATGTTCCAGCCGCCGCTGAGTGGGTGCTGACCGGTGGGACGGCCGTCCGTCCCCACCTGGCTGTGGCAGCCCACGCAGGCAATGTCCACCAGGTATTCGCCGCGAGCGATCTGCTCTGGCGTCCCGGCCACCGTCAGGTCAGGCGCATCTGGCGCATCGGGGAAGTAGGTGGCGGCCATGCCCTTGGCGCCGAAAAAGGAAGCGGCCGCAAATATCAATGTCAGTAACCCGGCCCCCAATCCTCCCACAATCTTCACCCACAGCTTCCTGGCCCGCACCGCCCGGTACGTCAGCCAGCCAAACAGCACAGTCAAACCAATGACTACCAATAAAATAATGAGATTGCCAATCATGTTATCTCTCCTTGAACTAGATTTGTTGCCAGACTAATGGGGCATCATTTAGAGATCGTTTATGGGAGGCACGGATGGGTAGGATTAACGGATTTTGCCTGGCTTGATCCGTAAATCCTGCACATCCGTGTCCTGCGGTTCCACAATGAACGTGCCGACCATGCCGGCCATCTCGTGACCGGGTGAACTGCAATAAAAGCGATAACGACCGTTCTTTTCCGGCATAAACGTGATTTCCACTGTCTCATTGGCCGCCAGCGGCAGATGAATATCGAATTCGTCCATATCAAAGGTGTGGGCGTAGCCGTCCCGGTTGATCAGGCGCAGGGTGACGGGCTGCCTGGCGGTGACGCTGATCTCCTCTTGCAAAAAGCGCATCGCTTCCATTTTAATGGTGACTTCGTTGGTTGCGGCGCGGTCGCAGGC
>CAADGU010000592.1 GCA_900696625.1 uncultured Chloroflexota bacterium
ACCGATTAGCGCTAAAGAGGCATGTATGAAGTTTGGCGTTTGTTACTACCCCGAACAATGGCCGGAAGAACGATGGGCCACAGACGCCCGGATGATGCGTGAGGCCGGGCTGGAGATGGTGCGTATTGCCGAGTTTGCCTGGGCCAGGATGGAGCCGGCCGACGGCCGTTACACCTGGGAGTGGCTGGACAAAGCGATAGAAACGCTGGCCGCCGCCGGGCTGGACGTGATTCTGGGCACACCCACCGCTGCGCCGCCCGCCTGGCTCAGCCATGCCCACCCGGATGTTTTGCGCGTGGACGCAGACGGCCGTACCCGCCAGCACGGCACCCGCCGCCACGTTTGCCCCAACAGCCCCACCTACCGCCACTTTAGCCGCCGCATCGTGCAAGAAATGGTGCAGCGGCACGGCCGTGAGCCGGGCATCATTGGCTGGCAAATTGACAACGAATTTGGCGGCGGCAAATCGGGCCGCTGTTACTGCCCCCACTGCGCCGCCGCCTTCCGGGACTGGCTGCAAAAACGGTATAGCCACATCAGCGCCCTCAATGACGCCTGGGGCGCCGTCTTCTGGTCACAAACCTACAGCGATTGGGCCGAAATCATGCCGCCTGACGACCGCATAGACAAGAAGAACCCCAGCCATCTGTTGGACTACTACCGCTTTTGCTCGGACAGCATCGTTGCCTACCAGCAGGAGCAGGTGGACATCATCCGCAGCGGCGCGCCGGGCCGGTTTATTACCCACAACTTCATGGGGCTGTTCCGCGACCTGAACCAGTTTGATCTGGCGGCGCCGCTTGATTTTGTCACCTGGGACAATTACCCCACCGGCAACCCGGAGCGGTGGCACGGCCGTCTGCAACCACCCGCTGAACAGCAAGAACTAATTGACTATGCGCATGATGCTGGCGACCCGATCATCACCGGCATGGCGCATGATTTGATGGCGGGGCTAAGGCAACGGCCGTTCTGGATCATGGAGCAGCAGTGTGGGCACATCAATTGGGGTGAATTGAATCCCGGCATTCGTCCCGGCACGGTGCGGCTGTGGTGCTGGCACGCCCTGGCACATGGCGCGGAGGCCATCCTCTTTTTCCGCTGGCGGGCCAGCCTGCTTGCCCAGGAACAGTACCACTCCGGCCTGCTGCGGCACGACGGCCGTGCCGACACAGGCATGGCCGATTTACAAACGATGGTGGCCGAACTGGCACAGATGCGGCAATTGACCGCTCACCCCGTACACACCGAAGTCGCCATTGTGTGCCAGTATGACGACCTGTGGGCGCTGCAAGAGCAGCCGCACCGCGCCGATTTTGATTACTGGCGGCACAGTTATGCCTTTTACCACGCGCTGCAACGCCTGGGCGTTCCGGCTACTTTCGTACCGGTTACGGCCGATTTGTCCCCTTACAAACTGGTGATCGCGCCGACGCTGCATCTGGTAACGCCGGAAATCGTGGCTGCTTTACAGCGGTATGTGAATACGGGCGGCCATCTGCTGTTGGGGGTGCGCGCCGGCTTTAAGACGGGCAGCAATCTGGTGACGGATACGCCGCTGCCCGGCCTGCTACGCCACCTGGCGGGTGTAGCCGTCACGGACTGGCAGGCGCTGCCACTGACGGCGGGCTGGGCATTGCACAGTGAGATACCCGGCCTGGAAGGCCAGGCTACGTATTGGGTGGAGTCGTTGCAGGCGGACACGGCCGTACCCCTGGCCCATTATGCCGGTGGCGCAGCCGCACTCGCCGAAAACCGGGTGGGGAACGGCCGTGTCACCACCCTCGGCTTTTATCCATCACCGGCGCAGGCAACGGCCGTGTGCCGCCAGTTGCTGGCCCAAAACCACATCACCCCCCTGGCCGAACACCTGCCGCCGGGCCTGGTTGCCGCCCGGCGTGGGCCGGTGACCATCCTGATGAATTTTGCGGAACGGCTGTTAACTGCCACCATCAACGGCCAACCGGTGGAAGTGGCTGCGCGTAACATTGTGTTGGTGGGGGGTGATGCGTGACGGGTGACGGGTGACGGGTGACGGGTGATGCGTGACCGGAGGAACCTCACGCATCACGCTGGCTCCCAACTCGCTCACAGCAGCCAGAGGGCAACCATCCCCACTACAATCGTCCACAGCACATTTTTGGTGCGCCAGGCAACGAAGATGGCGAGCAAACCGGCCAGGAGACGGCCGTTTGCCAACGACACATCCACCCCACCCCCCGGCATAATCAATTCCGGCAGGATAATGGCCGACAGCACCGCCACCGGCACAAACTTCAACGCCTGCCGCAGCGCCGGGCTGAGTGCAAACCGCTCCAACAGCACAATCGGCGCCAGCCGAATGGCATACGTGATGACGCCCATGCCGATGATTGTTAGCCAGGTGATCATAGTTTCGGTAATCGGCAATCGGTGAACGGTAATCGGTGGTTTACTGATAACCGATTACCGTTTACCGATTACTGCTTCTCCATCCAAACACCCACTCCAATACCCGCCAGCCCGGCGAAGACCAGTCCCAGGTTATAGGGCAGGGTGTGGGCCAACACGGCCGTTACGCCTGCCACCACCGCCGCCGCCAGCATGGGGCGCGTGGTTAACAGAGGCACGACAATACCAATGAAGGTCAACGCCAGGGCAAAATCCAGCCCCCAACTGGCCGGAATTTCCGCGCCCAGGAAAACGCCGACGGCCGTACTCGTCTGCCACGTTAGCCACAACATCATGCCTGCGCCCAGGAAAAACCAATGTTTATGGGTGAGGGGCGTTTGTGGGTCGGCGTAGTGAACGGCCGTGGTCGCATAGGCCTCGTCGGTAAGCAAATAGGCCAGTAAAAACCGCCACCCGCGTGACAAATGCTGCAAATCTGGGCCAAGCTGGGCACTGTACAGCAGATGACGCACATTCACCACAAACGTCGTCAGCCACAAGACCGGCAGCGGCGCCCCCTTGCCCATCAACTCTGCGCCGATAAACTGCGCCGAACCGGCAAAAACAATGGCCGACATCGCCTGCGCCTGCGCCGGCGTCAGCCCCGCCGCCAGGGCAACCACGCCATAAATCAGCCCAAAGGGAATCACACCCAGGGCAATGGGCAGTTGGGACTTAACACCCGCCCACCATTCGGCCTGGCGGCCTGGCTCCTCTGCGGAAATGGCTGGCTCTTGCATCATGCCGCCATTTCTTGTAATGCCTGCCAGATGATTTCCAGGTCACGCTCCGTTGTCTGCCAGTTGGAAAAAGCGGCCCTGATACCGGGAATGCCCTGGTATACGGTGGGCGTCAGGAAGACACGGCCGTCATCCCGCACCTTTGTCAAAAAGCGATCCACTACCGCTGCCGTTGGTTCACCGGCCAACGTAAAACAGACCACATTCAGCCGCACCGGGGCCAGCAACCGAAACTGAGCAGACTGGCTGATCTGGTCGCCCAACCAGCCCGCCTGGTCACAATTACGCTCCACGATGTCGCGGTACCCATCACGGCCGTAGGCCCACAGCGTCAGCCAGGCAGGCAGCGCCCGAAAACGGCGCGAATTTTGTGGCGTCCAATGCACCGGCGCCGGGTTGTCACCCACTTCGCCCAGATAAGCCGCTGCATTGTGAAACACCTCCACCTGCAACCGGGGATGGCGCGAGAAGGTTATGGCGGAATCGTAGGGCACGTTCAGCCACTTGTGGCCGTCAATGGTGATCGAATCGGCCAGTTCCGCCCCCTCCATCAGGTGCGCATAGCGGGGCGAACAGGCAGCAAACCCACCAAAGGCCGCATCCAGATGCAGCCAAAAGTTATGTTTCGCCTTCAACGCCGCAATCGCCAACAAATCGTCAAAATCCACCGTGTTCACCGTACCGGCGCTGGCAATCACAATCGCCGGGCCGGCAACGGCCGTCAGCGCCGCGTCTAACGCGCTCACATCCATCGCTTCCCGCTCTGGCAGCATGGGCACGCGGCTGAGGTGGCGCTTGCCCATGCCCAACATCGCCAACGCTTTGTAGCTGCTGGAATGGGGCGAAGTGGCCAATACGGGTATAGGCGGCAAGCCATACAATCCATCCTGGGAAGGATCATGGCCTTGCTGCCGGGCTGCCCACTGCCGCGCCTGCGCCAGGCCCACAAAGTTGCTCATGGTAGCCCCGCTGACAAACGTACCGGCAAATTCATCCGGCAAAACAAACAATTGGCGCAGGAAGTGCAAGGCCTCTTGCTCCACCTGCGGCGCGATGGAGTCATGATCGGCGGTGGGGTTTTGATCGTACACGGCCGTCAGCCAATCCCCCACCAGCGCCGCGGGCGTTACCCCGCCGGTGACAAAACCAAGATAACGTGGCCCGGCGCTGCCGGACAGCCCCCGTTCGTACTTCTGCCGGAAATGGGCCAACGCCGCCGCCACGCCCACGCCAACTGCCGGTAGCTGCTCACGGTCTGTGATGAATGGGGCTACGGCCGCCGGACGGGTGGGTAACGAGTGTAGAAATTCGATGGCGGCATGGACGGCCGTTGCCAACACCTGCTCTGGCTGCGCCGCATCTTGCTGCAACTGTTCGTTCATGGCCGCTCCTTTGCCAGTATCATGCGCAACTGGTCCATCGCCAGATTACCACCGCTCAACACCAGCGCCACCTTCTTACCCGCCAGCCGCCCCGCGAACTGCACAGCCGCTGCCATCGCCGCTGCACCTGCGCCCTCGGCCAGATTATGTGTGTGTTGCAGCAGCAGCATAATGGCCTCCTGAATGGCGGCATCGCTCACCAGCACAAAATCATCCAGGTAATGACGCATAATGGCCTGGGTATTGGCAAAGGGCACACGGGTGGCAATGCCCTCGGCAAACGTCTCCATTTTGGCCGGCGCCATTGTGCCCGTTTGCCAGCTTAACTGCATAGCCGGGGCCGCTTCCGACTGTACGGCAATCACTTCAATTTTGGGATTGATGCTTTTGGCGACTACAGACACACCACAAACGCCGCTGCCCGCGCCCACGGGCACGATGATCACCTCCACATCGGGCAAATCTTCCAAAATCTCCAGGGCATAGGTAGCCACGCCACAAATCAAGGGCGTATCCGTTGGCCCCACAAACACGC
>CAADGU010000593.1 GCA_900696625.1 uncultured Chloroflexota bacterium
ACCTGGATTTCCGCGCCCTCACAAGATTGGGTCGGCGTTTATGCGCCTGGCACCTTGAGTTTTTGGGAATGGGTCAATACATGGTCAACCGGCGGCCAACCAACCGGATTGGCTTTTAGCAGCCCAGATGGCCTCAGCCACCTGTGGTATGTGGAAACCGCAGGCAACCGCGTGGGCAAGTTTGTCACCAATCCTCAAGGACAACTCTCTTACTATTGGGCATCCACACTGCCCACCGCCAACAGCCAACCACGCAACATCGCCGTGGCGTCCAATCAACATGCCTGGATCACTCTAATGGGGGCGGGTAAGATTGCTGAATGGCGGCCGCCCACGTCATTTTACCGTTCATATTTACCGGTCGTGTTACGGCCGTAGTCCCCGTCCCCTATTGCATAAGACCTATGTTGCTTGCAACCTGGTTTTAAGGAAGGAAAATGGTTTTAATGAAACATCAACTGGTACCTGGTCTTTTGTTCACTTTTATTCTGGCAATCATCGTCATCTCATGGCAAATGGGGCAGCAGCAGACAGCCCACGCCGAGCCGGTCAACTTACACAATGTTTATTTACCGCTCTCTTATAAAAATCATGATGCTTCGCTGGGGTATCCTCTCTTTGGCGTCCAAATGTATGGCAATACCCGGTCGAACAGCCAATACTATGACTCTCTGGTCAACAGCCAGACTACCTGGGTACGGGTACAGGTCAACTGGCGCAGCATAGAGCCAGAGAATGTTTCACCGGCGCAGTATAACTGGGGTTCGGCCGATCAGGCTTTGGGCGCCGCCTACCCCGATCATGGCGGCTACCAGCTCATTGGCACCATTCATGCAGCCCCGGACTGGGCCGCGCCTGGAAACCGCGCCCCCTTGTACCCCGGCCGACTGCCGGACTTCGCCGAGTTTGTGGGCGCCTTAGTGGAACGCTATGATGGCGATGGCTATAACGATGCGCCCGGTTCCCCTATCGTCAGTTATTGGGAATTTTATAATGAGCCGGATGCCAATGATGATTACTTTGAGGCCGGCTGGGGCAATTATGGGCAGCAATACGCTTCCCTGCTGGCCACTGCTTACTCGGCCGTGAAAGCGGTTAACCCGGCGGCGCAGGTGGTCTTTGGTGGTATTGCCTATGATTGGTTTGAGGACCAGAACGGGCCTTTTGTGCGCAATTTCCTGGATGATGTGTTGGCGGCCGGCGGTGGCAACTATTTTGATGTGATGAATTTTCATGCTTATCCACATTTTGCCTTCAACTGGACTTCGCAAGGGCCAGGGTTGCTGGAAAAAACGCAAGCGGTGCGGGCAAAAATGACTGCACATGGCATAGGGAACAAACCCATCATCATTACAGAAGCCGGCTGGCATAGTAATAACCCACCCAACAGCCCTAGCAGTCCAGAGATTCAGGCACGCTACGTGGTGGAATTATTTACACAAAGTATGGCAGCCGACATAAAGATTATGATCTGGTGGATGCTGCATGATCCCGGTGGTTTCTATTCCAATAATGGCCTGGTGACAAACGATGCGAACCCGCAGCCCAAACCGGCCTTTTTTGCCTATCGCACGGCCGTAAACCAGTTAAGTACCGCCCACTTTCAATACCGCCTGAGTAATGCCCAGACCGGGCACAGCGATATGGAAGTCTACCGGTTTATTGATCATGTCAACCAGCGCATTGTGTATGTGGCCTGGCTGAACCCGGTGGATACAACGACCGTGAAGTTGTTGAATTTGTGGGGCGCCCAGGCCACTGTGCGCGATATTATTTACGGCAATGGACAAATCGTGACAGATACAAATGGCGACGGCCGTGTCACCATCCACGTCACCGGGCAGCCAGTTTATGTGGAGATTAATCAATGAGCATGAACTCGTTTGGGGGGCGGGCCGGATTGTTGGCGGGTATTCTCTGTTTGCTGCTCGTGGGCATAGGGCTGCGATGGCAACAGCCGGCGGCGGCAGATACGGCCGTGTCCCCCACCCCCCAAAACAATAACAGTGGCACCAATTTGCTTTGCCAATATGGTGTGAACGCCATCATCAACCCCATCACCACGGTAGACCTGGGGGCGCTGCGGGCCGGTTGGTATCTGGATTACCGCGCCAATGCGAACCCCTTACGGCCAAATGGCATCGAATATGTACTCACCATCCGCCTCACCCAGACCGGGCCAGACAGCTACACCTACACCCTCGGCTCCGGCAATACCAACATCCAGGCGGCAGCCGATGGCAACCCCGGCGCCATCTGGCTGGTTGGCAATGAACCCGACCGGCGTGACTGGCAAGATGATATTGAACCGCAAGTTTACGCCAAAGCATACCATGAGATGTATCTGGCAGTGAAGGCGGCAGACCCATCTGCTCGTATCTATGCCGGCACCATAGTCCAGCCCACACCGCTGCGGCTGCAATATCTGGACCTGGTACTGCTGAACCATCTGGAACGGTACGGCACGACCATGCCGGTGGACGGCTGGAGCATTCACAATTTCATCTTAAACGAAGTAAGCTGTGATTATGATCCTGGCAATTGTTGGGGGGCAGAAATTCCGCCGGGGATAGATGCTCCCTATGGCGAGATCATTGCCATTGACGAAAATGACAGTATCAGCCATTTTCAGGCGCGCATTGTCGCCTTTCGCCAGTGGATGAAAGCCAGAGGCTACCAAAATGTACCGCTGACGGTGTCTGAATATGGGGTACTCATGCCGGCAGATTTTGGGTTTCCCCCATCCAGGGTAAACACCTTTATGAGCAATACCTTTAACTTTATGAGTACAACGGCTGATCCGGCGTTGGGTTATCCCTATGATAATAACCGGCTGGTGCAGACCTGGGCCTGGTACAGCACCGGTAATGATGGCGACCCGTATAATGGTTTCTTGTATCAGCCGTCAGGCAGCAGTTGGGTGCTGTCGGCCATGGGGGCGCATTATGGGGGGTATACGGCCGTTATTCCCGAAAAACTTGACTTCTACCCGGCTGCACTTTTTTCTGACCCCGCTTTTTCTGAAGGAGAACCGGTAACGGTGACGCTGAAAGCCCACATTGCCAACAGTGGCAACCTGGCAACCGCCACCGGCCCGGTCGTTGTCCGCTTTTACGATGGCGACCCACAGGGGGGCGGGAACCAGATTGGCGCTGACCAAACGGTCACGTTGGCCGGCTGTGGCCGGACGGCGCTGGTGCAGGTTCTATGGCCTAATATATCGCCAGGAACACACGAAGTGTATGTGGTGGCAGACGAAGATGGTAATTTTGCCGAGGTGAATGAAACAAATAATATGACCAGCCAGACAATTCTGGTGGCTACCGAGCGCACCTTCTTGCCGCTTATATCTCGCGCGTTCCCGTCGGTAGTTGGGCCATAGCCACATGGACAAGGCAACGTGGCGGTATAGAATGCCTTATGTGTTGGCACTGGCAGGAGTGATGTTAGCCGGTGTCTTCTTTTTGGGGTTGGCCCAAAAACAGCCGGTGATCTCTGATCCGATTGGGTACGTATACGCAGCGGAACGGTTGGCCGGGGGGTATGGGCTAACCTATGAAGATACAAACAACCAGTATGGGCCTGGTTATTTTTCCCTTTATGCGTTTCAAATCCAACGTCCCCATGATCTGCGCCTGTATCTTGGCTTTCCGCCTGGTTTCGCCCTGTTACTGGCTGCCCCTTTACTGCTAACAGGGTGGGCAACGGCCGTTCATTATGTGGTTCCTTTCCTGGCCGTATTAGGGCTGGGCGCTGCCTTTTTACTGGGGAAATTGATGCTAGGAGATGGTTGGGGTGGGTGGTGGACGGCCGTGCTGGTGGTGACGGCCGTCACTTACTGGGAATTTGCTACCGCGGCCTGGTCAGAGGTCCCATCCCTGCTATTTGTTACCGGCGGTTTTGTCTTCTACCTGTGGGCATACCAACAAAAACCTTCCTGGCGACGCGCCATCTACGCCGCCATTGGCGCTCTTCTGCTCGTCTTTAGCCTTTACATCCGTTACAGCAATATCACCTTCCTCCTCGTTCCCGGTATCTTTGAACTGCTTACCACACGCCAGCGTTTGTGGCAAGAACGGGATCGCTGGCCGTTTTTCATCATCATTGGTCTGGGTGTTTTGGCTTTGCCCCTTTTTAATCATTACTACTATGGCGGGGCTACGCTCACCAGTTATAGCCCGGCACACGGCTGGTATCCTTATCCTGCATTTTCTTTTAGTTATGCACTTGGCCCCTCTTTTGTAGGCGGACACAGCCTCCTGGAAATGGGGAAAACGTTATGGCGGAATTACCCATGGGTGATTCTCTTAACGCCAATAGGATGGTTCCTGATGCGGCAGCGATATGGCGTACTGGCGGCTCTAGTTGTGGGGGGTGGCCTCTTTCCTTACGCCATATATGCTTTCGCGCCGGCCGACCTGAACGGCCGTTTCCTCATCCCCACATTTCCTTTTCTGGCAGTTTCCATGGCGGCTGTCATCCACAGTGTCAGCCAACGGATTCCCTACACGGCCGTGCGCTATGCTGGCGGCGTTTTGTTGTTACTCTTGCTCTTTTCTCCCCTACCCGCCCAGGTGACGGCCTTACAAACGCGAAACCAGGGAGATCAAAACCTGGCAAATCACATCAAACAACTGGTCTCCTTCGCGCCGGAAAAAGCAGTTTTTCTCTCGTACTCCATGAACGATCTGCTGGTTTATTATGGGCACAAGTCCGTTCTGAACTATCGCCGCATTCCTCCCTCGGACCCGGTTGCCGGGCGATACCAATACGAATGGCTTGAACCATGCCTGTCTGTCACCATAGACCGACTGCTTCAGGCAGGCATCCCCACCTATTACATCCAGGAATCCGGCAAATCTGGTTGGGACCCTGTCGAGATATTGCAGACACATTTTCACCTGGAACAACGCCAGGAAGGCCCGGTCATTTACCAGATAGAACGGGCGGCCCCCCTAGACCCTACCTTCTCTTGCCCTCCCTGACAGAAAGGAGGCCAGCTACTAAAGCTGGCCTCCTTTCTGGTTAGTTGAAATTTTGTTTCAGGTGGCGCACCACGTCGCGGAAGGAGATGATGCCTTCGGGACGGCCGTCAGCATCCACCAACGGCACATGACGAAAACCGTGTATAGACATCTCGTATAACGCCTGGGCAATGGGCAGGGAAGTGGTCAGAGCAATAGGGTTGGGGGTCATGTAGTCGGCCACCGGCACGGCCGTCAGGTCATCCACCAGCCCTACTACCCGCATCAGCACATCCTTCTCCGTGAAAATGCCCACCAGCCGGTCATCCTTATCCGTTACCAACAGGCAGCCCACGCGGTGCGCATTCATCTGGCGGATCGCTTTGGCCAGGGAAGCGGCGGCGTCAATGGAGACCGGAGCGCGTGGCTGTAATGTGGCAATGGGTGTGAGCAGTTGGTCTTGTACGGCCGTTGTCTCCTCCGGTTTTTGATCCATTTCATCCATATATTCGTCGTCCAGTTCCAACGACAGCGCCCCGGTTTGTTTCCCCTTCACCGTCTCCCGTTCCGTCACCGTCCACAAGTCAGCCGAAGTGTA
>CAADGU010000594.1 GCA_900696625.1 uncultured Chloroflexota bacterium
AGTTAGGGGATGGGAACGGCCGTGTCATTCTGTTTGACGATACCGTGACGTTGACTCCTGGCATGGTGCTGCGTTTGCAATTCAAACCAGACCACACCACCCACTGTTTTAACAACGCCTGCGCTCAATAATCCTATCCTATAACCGATTTCGCCAGGTTAAAAATCCAGGCACTTTGGGAACTCAGGGGGTTGACAGGCCCCTTCGACAAGCTCAGGGCAGGCTGTGATGCGTGACGAGTGATGCGTGACCAGAGAGAGCACACGCATCACTCGTCACTTGTCACTTGTCACTCATCACTCGTCACGCTGAACCCCATGAAATCCTGTAGAGCCAAAATCTAATTCCACACCCCCAACACTTCTGGCCCCCGATCCAATTCCCAGGGATAAATGATGTAAGCATCGGTAACGGCCGCGTAATAAGTGGGCGTAATACCCGGATACAGGGAAGTAGATGGCTTGTAGTGCAGCACACAGGTGTCCGGCATCCCGCCGGCGGCATCAATCCGGTTGGCTACCGTGACCATATTGCGCCCTTTGGTCCAGACATCATCCACCACCAACACTCGCCGCCCGGCAAGGGCGGCATCTGCCGGAAATTGAATAAATTCGGGAATGGCATATTTTTCCGGGCCGGGGATTTGCAGGCCGGGGAAATCGGCCGGGAAGCGCACAGAAGCAGTCAGCACATAAGTGATATTAAGCGCTTCGGCCAGCAGCCCGCCCGGTATAATACCGCCGCGGGTGATGATAACCATACTGTCATAACGGCCGTGAATTTGCGGCGTTAGATAATCAATCAATTTGTCTACATCAGACCACGTGAGAACTTCACGACGCATGGGGTTCTCCTGTGAAAATTATGAATGATGAAGGATGATTCTTCATCCATCACAGCGCGTCCCACATAGGGGCTGCTTTCCTTGATAAAAAATGCAGGCATACCCGGTTGGGGATATGCCCGACATGTTATGCTACCCGTTTGGGGGAAGACTGTCAACTTTCCGTTATCCGTGAACCATGACCCCTAATCGGATTACCGATTACGGCTGCACCACCGGCAGCACCACATGAAAATGGCTGCCGGGCAGGGTCTTTTCGTCGTACCCGGCGCTGTCGGCCCAAACTTTGCCGTGGTGGGCCTCCACAACGCCGCGCACAATCGCCAACCCCAGACCGGCGCCGCCACCTTTGAACTTAGTCTTGCCGCTAGAGTGCAGCGCGATCTGCCCGGTCTGGTAAAACTTGGAAAATATCAACTCACTGGCATCGGGAGGAATGCCAATGCCGGTATCACTGATAATGATTTCGACATAGCCGGGCGCATCCACAGCCGCCGTATCACCACCGGCGACTATATCACTGTCGGCAGCCGGCAGTAGGGCATGGGTAATGGTGATCCGCCCACCATCAGGCGTGTATTTGATGGCATTCAGCAGCAAATTGGAAAAAACAGAACGCAGCCCTTCCAGGTCGCCTTCAATGTCCGGCACGGCCGTCATCGGTTCCACTACCAGCAGCAAATTGCGCTGCGCCAGCGATTCCGCCAGCGAAAGATGCACCCGTTCCAGCAATTTCCCTAACGAAAGCGGCTGGAAATGCAGTTCCAATGCCTGGCTGTCAATCTTAGCCACATTGAGCATGTTATTAACCACCTCATGCAAACGCAGCGCCCCTTGAAAAATTCCTGTTACCAATTCATGGTGATAACTGTTTCCGGTAATATCTGCTTCTTGCAGCAGCATCTGGCTGTAGCCTCTGATCGTCGTCAACGGGGTACGTAATTCATGCGCCGCCACATTGATGAAATCCGTCTTGGCCTGATCCAGCCGCGCCAGTTGAATCACCGCTTCGGTGCGCTTTTCCACTTCATAGGCAAGCTGGCGGTTAAACTGATCAATGCGGTTATACAGCTCAGCATTATGCAGGGCTACGGCTGCCTGCACAGCAAATGTGGTGGCTGGGGCCGTGTCTTCCTGGCTGTATGCTTCATCCCGTTCTCGCACCAACGACAACATGCCAATGACTACTTTTTCGTGAAGGAGCGGTACACCCAACCACGATTTAGCCTCTGGCAGCCCGGAAACATGGGTCCAGTTTGGTTGTTTAGAGACATCGGGCAAAACCAGCGGTTTTTGGGTGCGGTGAATGGTGAGATAAACATCCTCTTCGTCGGTTGTGTCCAACGAAACACGAATTTGCAGCGGCTGGCTGTGAGCGGGAAAACCGCGCGCGGCCACAATCTCCAATTCGTTATGGTCATGCAGCAGCAAGGCCGCCCGGTCATAAGGCACCACAGAGGCCAACTGCTCCAGAATGTTGCCCAACACTTCTTCACGATTGAGGGTGCCGGAGAGAGCCAGGCCAATTTCATACAGGGTTTCGGCCATATGTCGCCGGCCGGATTCCCGCTGGTAGAGGATGGCATTGCGAATGGCCACGGCCGTTTGCGCGGCCAACGATTGCAAGGCCAGAATGTGGTCTGATTCAAAGGCCATTGCCTCCCGGCTTTGAATGTCTAGCACCCCCATCATCTTTTGCCCGGCTAAGAGGGGCAGCGCCAATTCGGAACGCATCCGGGGCAATAAGTTTGGGCTGATACCGGGAAGGTCACAAACACCATTATTGGCGCAGACGGTTTCTTGCCGCCAGGCGGCCGCCCCCATGGCCTGACGGCCGTCTAAATACGCACCAATGGTATGGGTATGGGAAACAGTACCTGCCTGGGCAAACCGGGAAACCGAGAGGTCTTTTTCCAGTAGATAGAGACCCACATAATCAAACTGAAATTGTTGATGCAGCAGGTGAACAATATCCGTCAGCAAACTTTCAAAATCGGGGTTGGCCGTGATTTCCTGGCCCAGTGCACCGCTGGCTTCGGCCTGGCGGCGCAGCAGGCTAAGGCGCTGGAAGGTGCGGTAGCGGGCAATCTCGATGATGAGGGTGAGCGTGACGGCCGTGATCACCAACCACATCACCAATCCCCCGCCGGAAAAGCGGGTAGCCAGCCAGGCTACCACGCTCACCCCGGCCAGCGCCGCCATGAACACCAGCAAAATTTCCAGCCAATGGCCGGTGATGATTTTTGCCAGCCGCCGCAACCAGAGATTCATTTTTTATTCCGAGAGAGGGGAGCATCTGCCTCCCTCTCTCCACACTTAGCGAATGGTGATAGGAATTTCGTTTGATAACGTAAGAAAGGTTCCTTGCCCATTCATGCAGGTTTGAAAACCATCAAAACAGACAACCGTGCGTAAAGTATAATTGCCTGGCTCCGGTAAGGAAAGCCAGGAAGCCCAGGTTAATCCTTCTGGCGGCATGACATCGTTGTTGCCGCCCCAATTATTCTGGTACCACTGCGGCCGGTCTACGCCATCTTTGCGCGGCAAGACGCCAATGGTGGAATAGGGCACACCGGCGCCGGACGTGTTGGCAATGGTCCACTCATACCAGATCTGGCCGTTCACAGTGGGATTGGTGCGCCAATCTTGCAGCACAAAACTGGTAGCAGTCAGTCCCCGGTGATTGCCCGGCTGGGGGCCGGGTGGCGGCGCCGGCGTGTTGGTCGGCGGTACCAGGGTGGGCGTGGCGGTGGGAAAAATGACCGGTGCGGGCGTGTTTGTAGGGGGTAAGGCCGTCGGCGTCTCGGTGGGCGGCGGTGTGTCCGTCGCTACCGGCGTGTCGGTGGCCGGAATCGTTGGTATGGGTGTCACCGTCGCCGGGATGGCGCTGGTGACAGTTGCCAACGCCGCCGGTGGCTGTTCGGCGGGTTGGGTAGGCGGCAAAGCCGAAGCGGTGGCTACAGTAATAGCGGCTACTGTTTCCGCGACCGATGTTTCAATACTTTGCGTGGGGGCGGCGGCAACGGCCGTGCCCGCAGTCCCGGTTTCGGTTGTTTGTTCCGCTTGCAACCCCGCATACAATAAAATGCCCCCGGCTACAAAGAGCAAAAGAGCTAACAACAAAATACCAATCATCAAAGCGCGTGAATTGTTCATATCCCCCGATTGTACCAATCCTTGCCGGGCAAGGCACAACCCAGAACACGGCCATTATGTCAATTGACATTTTGTCCTAAAAGACGCAAAATAATCACATCATCTGGTAGAATAAAAAAAGGTGAATTTCGTAACCGGAGTTCCCACCCATACCAAAACTACGAAGCAGAAAAATTCATCCTTCACTATTCATTTCCACAGGAGTTTAGATGGGCCGCGGCGCACCGTTCGGCTGAGGCTCACGTCGAAGCCACGATGAATGAAAACCGTAACCCGGACATCCCTGCCCGGGTGTTCATCGGGCAGGAATGCCCGATTTACGAAGGAGGCTTCACGGGCGGCAGCCCACCACAGCCTGTCCTGCACCCAGTGAAGGGGTGAATAAAAATTCATAATTCATCCTTCATAATTCATAATTTTCACAGGAGGGATTCACATGGAATCAACAAACGAGACCAGCCGCCCGGCTATTCTGGAAAAAGCGTGGATGCACCACGCAGAACTGGACACAAACGCTGACAGGTTGAGCAAACGCCACCTGAAATTGCGCAAGTGGGCGATCATCCTGGGCATCATAGCCACATTTTTGGCCATCACCACAGATATTATTAGCAGCCAATGTCCACAAGGAATAAACGCGGATGCTTGCCAGGGGGTTCGTGCGGCTCTCAGGATCCTCC
Source organism: uncultured Chloroflexota bacterium (assembly GCA_900696625.1). Lineage (GTDB taxonomy): Bacteria > Chloroflexota > Anaerolineae > Promineifilales > Promineifilaceae > CAADGU01. The sequence continues at coordinate 4,681 of CAADGU010000594.1, forward strand.
TCATTCTCACGCCGCTGATAGGCTCGATGATTGCCGCGTTTACCAGCCGGGAATTGGGCGACGGCCGTTGGCTCTCCATGCGCGCCGGCGCCGAAGAGATTAAAAAGGAAATTTACATCTACCGCACCGTTTTAAGCCACTACCCTCACCGTAACAAATGGCTCAGTAACCGGCTGGCATACATCCAGCGCCAGATATTCAAGGCCAGTGGTCGCCGGCTGGATACCGAACCTTACAAAGGGGTCTTACCGCTTTATTATTCGCCAGACGACCCCAAAAGTGATCCCGGCTTTAATGACCTGACGGCCGAAGAGTACATTACTCACCGGCTGCAAGAACAGCTTTCCTGGCATGAAGGGCGTATTGTGCGGTTAAGCAAGGCCAAACGCAACCTGACCATTGCTATTTTATTGGCCGGGGTGGCCGGGGCACTGCTGGCCGCGCTGGGCGGCTCATTTTCTGTCTGGGTGGCGCTGACCGCCTCGTTCACAGCGGCGCTAACCGGTTGGGAAGAACTGCGCAACCGGGACAAAACAATCCTCAATTACAGCAAAGTCAAATTGGAGTTGTCTATTGTCCGCGATTACTGGTACAGCCTCTCCCCAGAAGAACAAACAGATTCCGAATTCTACAAGATGGTGCTGGCTGCCGAAAACGTGATGTTTGCCCAAAATGGGGAGTGGCTGCGCTCGATGCAAGAAGCGCTGGCGGGCGCTGAAGACGAAGACAAGAAGCTGGTAGAGGAAATGGTGGAATTGTCGGCCACCTCCCATGCGGAATTGCAGAGAAAGTTGTTGTCTGAATCTCAAGTTGTTTTTGCTCAAGCCACCGAACAGTTGTCGGCGGTGGCAGCAGACGCCGCGGCGACGGTGTCTGGCATGGTCACGGCCGTGTCCGGCGAAGCGATGGCGCTCAATCAGACCATGGCCGCATCGGTAGACGCGGCCACTGCCGAGGCTGCCGCCGCCCGCCTGGCCCTGGAAAGCAGCCGGGATGTGGCATTGCAAGAAGCATCTGCCTGGCGGGAAACAGCCCAGGACAGCGCCACCATCATGGCGGCCCAATCCGCTGCCGCCCGCCAGAGTGTGGCCGAAACGGTTGACGCCACGGCGTTAGAAGCAGAGGC
>CAADGU010000595.1 GCA_900696625.1 uncultured Chloroflexota bacterium
CGGCCAACCCTTTGAGTGACAGTGCTTTGGTAATGGCTGCTGTCAGGGTGGTTTTGCCATGATCCACATGACCGATTGTCCCGATATTGCAGTGGGGTTTTCCCCGTACAAATTTTTCTTTTGCCATCGTTTACAAATCCTTATTCTTGAAAATAGTGAGATGACTTTGTGTATACAAAGGCAAATTTGCGCTAGATACACGAACAACTCGCTTAAATGTTGCCAAAACAACGCCTTGTCATCTGATGATACTGTTCAGATAGACAGGACAAAAGCCCACGATGGGATTTGAACCCATGACCTCATTCTTACCAAGAATGTGCTCTGCCTGCTGAGCTACGTGGGCGTCTTTACCGGTAATTGATAATCAACAATCCGTAATCAGTTTACCGATTACCGGTCACCGATTACGGATTACCGAATAGTGGGCCAGGTAGGACTCGAACCTACGAAGGCTACTGCCAGCGGATTTACAGTCCGCCCCCTTTGCCACTCGGGACACTGACCCATTCAATGATTTAATCAGGAGCCGACGATGGGACTTGAACCCATAACCGATGCTTTACAAGAGCATTGCTCTACCGAATTGAGCTACGTCGGCAATGGTAGCCTGATTTTTGTTAAGGATAGACAACCTAAATTATGAGCAAGCCCAGGCGAGTGGTAAGTATAACATCTGCGATTTTTTCGTCAAATGATAGCAGCCTGAGTTTTGGGGTATAATCGGCGCCGATAGATGTTCGTTGCTGACAACGCTGTGGAGTAGAAAATTATGGACATATCAGTCAGTCAGTTGAACCATCGGTTGGCGCTGCAACTACCGGCGGAACTACCACTGGGTTTGGTGTTTGTGACGGGTACGGTTAGAAATTTGGAGAGCGCCGGGGAAGTGGTCAACGGCCGTATACCCTTTGCCAGCTTTGACCTGGAACAGAAAGGGCATCACTTGCACTGCAAACTGGCCCCCCGTGAAGCGGAAAGGGTCGCGTTACGGGAGCTGTTGGAAGTGCGTTTGGGTGGTCATTTGACTTTTGATCCCCGCCGGGCGGCGTATTATTTGCTGGCCCGTGATGCGGAGGTGATTGGTGGGTTGGCCGAGCGACAGGCTGATCCCCTGGCTGTTGATTTGAGCGAACTGGTGGAAGATCAGGCCGCTTTTACCGCGGCGTTGGCCGGTATTAAACGCCGGGCGGATGTGTCCCGACAGTCACCGGCCGAGGTTCCCATCTGGGTACAAAAGATTGCGCCGTCAGAAGCGCCGGAGAGCCAGCAGATAGACGAAGCAGAGGCGGAATTTCCGGCAGCGGTAGCACCATCTCCAACGCCACCTCTGCTCGATGACGAGCTTGTAACCTATTTGTCGGCGTTGATGGAGAGTGAGGAAGAGGTGGAGTTGACGCCGGATATATTGGCGCAATGGCGCCGTGAGCCGCAGACGCCGGTCATTGATTTTCCTGAGGATGAACTGTCGCCAACCACTGCGCCTATTGTTCAGTTGGAAGATGATGTGGCCGGGGAAATCGTCACGGCCGTGTCCCCCTATGCGCCCGTCGGTGATGCGGCACCCAAACCCAGGCCGACGCGCCCCAGACAGCCACAGGCGCGCGCGCGCCAGCAGATAGATTGGCCGGTCATCCTTTTGCTGATCGCCATCATTGTCTTTACCATTGTTATTTTTTTCGTCATCATGTCGCTGCGCTAAACAATCTGGGTCTTCAGGAATTCAGGGGATTGACAACCTGTGAAGCGTGAAACGTGAAACGTGACCAGAGAGACATCACGTCTCACGCCTCACGTTTCACGCCAGACCCCACGAAATCCCAAAGAGCCAACAATCTCTGCGCATGTAAGGAAACCATATGGAACAACCAATAACCATTTTATGCCTGGCCAGCTATTGCAAGGGCACCACTTTTCTCACCGCCGCCAAACAGTTGGGCTGCCGTGTTTTGTTAGTGACGCGCGAAAAGCTGCACGATGAAGCCTGGCCGCGCCAGGATATTGACGAGATTTATTACATGCCGCGTCTTTCTACGCAGCCGGATATTATTTATGCTATCGGCTACCTGATGCGCTCGGAAGCAATTGACCGGATTGTGCCGCTGGATGATTATGATGTGCCCACGGCCGCTTTGCTGCGCGAGCATTTCCGTATCCCCGGCCTGGGCGAGACGGTGACGCGCCATTTCCGTGACAAATTGGCGATGCGCCTGAAAGCGCGCGCCGAAGGGTTCCGTGTGCCGGAATTTACGCCCGTTTTTAACCATGCCCGGCTGGCAGAGTGGATGAACCGGGTTTCCCCACCCTGGCTGCTGAAGCCGCGCCTGGAAGCGGGGGCCATGGGCATTAAGCGCGTCAATTCGGCCGATGAGGTTTGGTATTGGCTAAATGAATTGGGTGACCAGCAATCTTACTTTTTGTTGGAACAGTTTGTGACGGGGGATGTGTTCCATGTGGATGCTATCATGTGGCAGGGGAAGGTGGAATTTGCATTGGCGCATGTTTACGGCCGTCCGCCCATCCA
>CAADGU010000596.1 GCA_900696625.1 uncultured Chloroflexota bacterium
ACTGACGGCATTCCAGGTGAAGTCTGGGGTGATGGGGATGTTGGTAGCGCCGTCGGCAGGCGTGAGCAGGGACGGTGCGCCCGGCGCACCATCAAACAGGTTAAGTTGGACGGTGGTGGTATGGGTGGGTGTGGGTGTGCCCATGCCAATGATGTCAATATTGTAGCTGCCAGGGCTGGCCGATCCGGTATTACTGATGGTGAAGACACTGCTGGTGGTGGGGGAAATGACGGTGCTGGGATCGAAGACGGCCGTGGCCCCCGCCGGAACACCACTGGCGCTTAAAGCTACCGGAGCGTCATACCCATCCGTAAAGGAAAGGTTCACATTGTAGACAGCATCGGCCGGCATACAAATACTCTGGCTTTCCGGGGTGGCGGAGATGGAAAAACCAGGCCCGCCGCATTGCGGAAAGCGCATGGTGGCGATGCGGGTACTCCAGGTGGAACTAACATTGTACATGTGCGTGTACCAGAACGTGCAGTCATCGGCCGGGTCAACGGACATGGCGCTGTAATCGCCCCAACGGTTGCTGGCGTTGGAAGCCGACCCATTGACGATGGTACCTTCCACGTAGGGCAGTGTACCCAATGGATCAGAGGCCAGGCGACCGGCATAACGGATGGAGGGGAACACGGTACTGCTAGACACGCTGTAACCCAGGGCAATGTTGCCGCTGCCATCCATGGCCGAGCTGCCCATCCAGCGGTGATGAATGTCAGGGGCCAATGTACCTTCCTGATACAATGTCCAGGGGCTGGCGCCGCTTTTCCGCAGTTCAAACCAGCGCACACCGCCGTGATCTGTTCCATCTACATCGGTAACCAGATTGCCAACCAGCGTTTCATAAGCGCCAAAGTTGCGGTATTGCAGCCGCCACATAATGACTTCACGCAGGGGGTCGAGTGTGGTGCCGGTGCCTGGCATGGGGAAGCAGAAGAAAGACGAAAGCCCACACAAGTCAGAGTCAAAATTTGTTACTTCAACGGTTTGGGCCAATTGGAAGGTGGAATTGGCCGGCGTGTCAAAGTCTACATGAAATGCCCAGATTTCCAGGCAGTCGGTGGTGGCCGGATTGGTGCAGGCGCCGGCGCCGTGAACTTCTGTGTCCCGATGGCGCATAAAGTAGTTGGGGGAATCGGCGGGAGGCGGCGTAGTGCCATCGTGGTCGCTGGGGGTGAGCGCCTGGAAGGGGAATCCAGATAGATCAGGAGCGGTGAACCGCTGCGATGTGGCCGGTTGTCCGGCCAACATTTTTGTTCTATCCAAAGCATAAGCTGCCGGACTGGATTCGTTGCTGGAAACGTAGTAAGCGTCAGGCCAGACGGCATATTTGGGGTAATCGGGGAAATTGGGGGTGGTGAAGTCGTAGGCGAACCAACTCGTTGTAACCGGGTCGTTGGTGGCCGAAATGTAGACACAAAGATGGTTGCCGCTGGCGGCAAATTCACTGAGCAGCCAACGGTCTGCCAGTTGGTCATACAGTACGATGGGATCGCCGAGGCCGGAAGCGCAGCTGCCTGTGCCTAACGAGTCTAAGGAGGTAGGGCCGGCGAGTAGGACGCCATTTTTATCATAAATGGTCAAGACGGCCCCACCACCGGCGTTAATCATCTGGATGTAGTGATTGGGGCCAACATCACCTTCTGTATCCGGTGGGTTGACGCCGGTGAAGCCCTGACCGGCAAAGTTGAGGATTGGTGTGAGAAAATCGCCGCCTTGGGGGGTGACGCTGGCCTGAACAGCCAGGAGCGGATCAAGCCCGCCAACGCCGCGCAGATTGGGATCAAAGTTGTCCAGGTCGGAAAGGCGGGGGTTGATTTCGCGGTCGAGATGATATTCGGGTTCGTAGAGAGGGAGTTGGGAAATGGGCAGGCTGATGGTGGGAACAACGGGGTCACTGACGACAATTTTGACTGGGTCGCCTTGTTGAGCACCGCTTACGTTGGTAAATCCACGAGTCTGTCCTGTAGAGGCGCTGCTGCTTTTTACATCTGGCTCAATGCTGAACCAGGAGATGAGCAGCAGGGCTACAGTAAGAGAGAGTAATGACAGGGGCTTGCGCATTTGTATATCTCCTTAAATTTGTATATCTCCTTAAATAGGTTGGAAGGTAATCAGAACTGGAATGTAACAAAAACAAGGTCATGCGGCAATGAGCTATAAAAGGTACGGCGCGCCGGGCAAAACATGCCGTACCTTTTCGCGCCTGTATGGAGATGGTGGATGTTACGGCCGTGTCACGAGAGCATGTGGCTGGTGGTGTCTCTCCCGCCGCCCTGCCCCGATGTTGTTGGCGGCCTGGCTGATTACAAGGTGATCACCTGGTCGGGGGGATTGCCGGCTAACGCGCCGTAGAGGTCAGGGAAGCAGCCGACCAAAACCCCGGCAACGGTACCGGAGGTGCGGCAACTGCCCGGTTCTCCCACCGCCAGACCTCGCTCCAGGGCGCATTGGTCACACATCATCAGCATGATCCCTTTCTCTTTAGCAATTTTGGACAGCCGCTCGCCGATGGGGTCGCCAGCGCGCAAGATGTAGTTGTTGTCATCGAAGAAGAACATGCCGATCACATCCACGCCGTGTGTGCCCGCTTCCAATTGCGGCAGGATCATTTTGCCCAGCTTGTAGCTGGCGGTGTGGCCGGATGTGGCAAAAACATAAGCGATTTTCATTACGTTTGCTCCTTTGGGGTTGAAGTTGGTGTGATGGTGCGCCAGTTCAAATCTGGTGGGTCCCACTTTTACCGACGTAACCAGTATACCGCGAAAACGACGCCGGTTGAAAACACCATCATTAACAAGACCACCATCAACATAAGTTCTGTAGTGGAAAGCCCCGGTAGTTTGTTGGGTGAAGGGGCGAAGGGGTCGTAGGGGGTAGGCTCGGGGGCAGCATCATGCCAGGGGGTGGCGGTGAGGGTGTTTTGCACGGCCGTCGCCACCCGGTGGTAACTTCGCCGTTGTTGGGCAATGTTAAACAGCAGGATAAATATCATGAAGGCAATAAAAGGCAGAAAGTAAAGCTCAAAGAAGCCCATTGCCAGGAAGGCCAGGGGAAAAAAGAAGAGCGTCCAATAAAAGTGGCCGGTGATGGAAAGCTGATTGCTGAGAGGATCGAAAAGAACACGGCCGTGAAGCACATTGCGGGAATTCTTTGTCATGTGCTGCCGGAAAGCCAGTTCATGTGGCCCCAGCGCTCGGAATACCACCGCCCCCTGCCACCAGGAACGTGTTAGTTGGGATTCCAGTGTGGGGATGTGTTGGCCCAGGTCAGTGGGTGTTTGGGGAAGCTGAAAATTATGCCGATATAACGGGATGCCAAAACGAAAATAGAAGGGAACCCAAAAGGCAGATAGCATGAACTCGCCGATGGCGATGATGAAAAACAGAAAAAAGAAGAGGGGCGAGAAAAAGGAATCCATAAGCAGTTTCAGGAAGTTAACACCCTTTTGTCTCCCGGTACAAAAGGGGTGTGAATGACAAAATGCAGGTACTCTGCTGAGCTTTCAATAAAGGTATGAATTTCACCGGGTTCGATGACCAACATGTCGGTGGTGGATCATATCAACTTTCAAAGTCTACGGCCGTAGAACCACTCATCCGTTCCCGCAAATAGGCCAGCACCGGCAGATGAACCGGGTGAGTATTGTATACCTCCAGGCCGGCGCGGTCTTCAAATTTGGCAATGAGCGCCAGGTCGTAAGAGCGTTCGGAGCGCACCACATCTTTGCCCACTTCCAACGATTTCAGCACTTCAATTTTGCCCGCCATGCTGCGGATTTGGGCGACGGCTTCATCAATGTTTTCCGGCGTGGGGTCTTTGAGTTTGATCATGACGATGTGGGTCAACGGCCGTCCCCAGGCCGGTTTTGGCCCTTGCCCTTCCGCATAGACCAGCGGCAAACGCATCATATTTTCGCCATCATGCACTTCGCCGGTTTCCACAAACCCATATTTAGCGTAAAAGGGGCCAGGGCTGCCTTCGGCGGGCACATAGCTGACTTTGAGTTCGGTGGCGGACGGCCGTGTCTTCACATAGTCAACGAGTAAATCCAGGGCGCGACGGCCGTAGCCCATTCCCTGATACCGGGCATCCATCATCAACCGCCACAAATAATAGACCGGTTCGCGCGGGTCATCGTACAGCATCATAAAACCGACCGGCGTCTCGTCGGCATAAATAGCGCGGAACCAGGCATGTTCTCGTTGAAAGTAAGCCTGAGCCAGAGAGACGGTGTTGGGAGCCACAAATTTGTTTTGCGTTTCCCCGACTTCTAGCTTCATAATTTCACGGGCGTTATCCTCGGTCACTTCGCGCAAGGTGACGGTAGATTCACGGGTTGGTTCACTCATATCGTTCTCCTGTAAAGTTGTTTGTAGTGGGCGATTTATCGCCAGCAGAGGGCGATAAATCGCCCATTACGAACGGGGATTATAGCGGAAGCGTTGGTTTGGGGCAGGGCAGAAAATGGCGCGTGTGTTATAAATCGGCGCGATGAGTGAGAAGCGGTTGTATTGGGCCGGGCTGATGGGTATATCCCTGCTGGCATTCTGGCTGCGGGCGCGGGGATTGTTTGCCAACTCCTTTCATGCGGATGAGGCACTTTTTGCCAGCTGGGCGCGGCACATTGCTTCCTGGAAAGACCCGCTGTTGCTGACGCAGGCGGTGGACAAACCCCCTTTGCTGTTTTATATGCAGGCGCTTTTTTACTCGCCGCTTGGTCCGGTAGAGTGGGCGGCGCGGCTGCCCAATTTCATGGTGTCCGTGTGGCTGGCGCCGCTCACGGCCGTACTCTACCGCCGCCTCTATGTTGAAGAGGAGAGGGGCGAGACAGCCGGTGAATTCCCTTCGGCGTTTCCTACAGGTATTACTCCGGCTGTCCCGCCCCTACTTCGCGTTCCTTCGCGGATCAATGCCCTGCTATCCGCCCTCATTGTTGCCTGCTCCCCCTTAGCCATTCAATTCAGCGCCACCGCCTTCACTGACCCACTGCTCACGTTTTGGCTGGTAGCCTCGTTAGCCGTGACCCGTAATCCGTATGCCGTAAACCGATTACGGATTACCGATTACCGATTACCGATTACCTCTGGTTTTCTCTTCGGTCTGGCCATCGCCACCAAATACCAGGCCGTGCTGTTTCTGCCGCTGGTGGTGGGGGTGGGTTGGCTGGTGGGCTACGGCCGTGCCCACTGGCAGCGTTGGTTGATGGGTGTGTTGCCCATGTTGATGGCCGTGTTCCTCTGGGATGTGGCCCGTACCGGCTCCTGGTCGCTCTGGTCAGCCCAAATTGGCAATTATGGTGGGGTGCGGCTGGCCTGGTCATGGGAACTTTGGCCGCGTTTGCTGGCCTGGGGGCAGTTGTGGGTTACGGCCGTGCCCCCCATCCTCTTACTCATGTTTACCTTGCTCCTTATCGCATTGCTCTGGCGCGCCTGGCGAGTGGATGATTTTGCCAGCCGGGTAGACCTGCTGCTCATCTTGTTTGTTTTGGGGTATGTGGTATTGCATTGGGTCACGGCCGTGCCCGTTTGGGATCGTTACCTGCTGCCCCTAGTGCCGATGGTGGCGGTTTTAATCGGACGTGGATTGGAGAGATTAGGAGATTGGAAGATTGGGAGATTGGGCGGGACAATCTCGCGGTGTCCTCACCGCCAATCTCTCAACCTCCTAATCTCCCTTTTCATTCTGCTCATTTTACTCTTTCCAGCATGGGGGGCGCGCTACGGCCGTTACCCGGCAGGTGGGCAGGTGAATGCCGTCCAGGGCGCAGCCCAAATTGCGGCGGTGTTGGCCGATGAACCGTATGGCACGGTCTTATACGACCATTGGTATAGCTGGCAGTGGGGGTACCACCTCTTTTACCGCAAAGTGTATGTCAGTTGGTTTCCGCATGGCGCAGCATTAGCCGAAGACCTGGCGGTGTTTGGCCGGGATGGAAATACACGATATATAACTTTGCCCAATTCAATGATCAGCCAACCTATCATCCGTGCCATCCACAGCGCCGGTTTCCAATTGCACCTCGTCGCCACGGCGGGTAACATCGCCCTCTACCAAATTCTGCCTGACGAGGTGACAAAGTGACAAGGTGGCATGGTGACGCCGATTGCAGAAATCGGACGGTGACGACTTTCCAATCACGCATCACGCATCACGCATCACGGATTACCGCTTACGGCTCACTGCTTACCGCTTACTACTTACCCCTCCCCCTCTTCCTCCTCACCCTCCTGCTCTTCTTCCACAAAATGGCCTTCAGCAACCTCATTCTGGCGCGGGGAGATACCTTTCTCTACTTCTACCCCTACTGGCAGGTCGCGGCGGACGCACTGCGTGACGGCCGTATCCCCCTGTGGAATTCCACCCTCTTCATGGGGTCGCCCTTTGTTGCCAACAGCCAGGTTGGTTTCTTTTACCCACTCAACTGGCCCGTCTGGTTACTATTGGAAACGCCGTATGCCGTTAGCGCCGCCATTTTGTTGCATCTGGCCATTGCCGGGGTGGGGGCGTATCTGGCGGGGCGGTGGCTGCTGGCTTTGGATGGATGGGCAGCGTGGGTCACGGCCGTACTCTTCGCCCTCGGCGGCTACATCACCGCGCAGGTAGAGCATATCAACCAGCTACAAGGGCTGGCCTGGCTGCCCTGGTATCTGGTGGTGATTGGTTGGTGCGGCCGCAGCCCTCGCCCAAAATGGCAAACGATAGGCTGGGCGATTGTCGCCTTCGCCTTCCTATTTGCCATGCAGCTATTGGCCGGGCACACGCAAACCGTCTTCATCAGCGGCCTCACCATCCTCCTTTGGTTAACTGCTGAATTTACCAGTCAATTTCATTTACGGAATACGGAATACGGCTTACGCTTCACGCTCCGCTGGCAGCATCTCAAACACCACATTCCGCTGGCGCTGGTCACGGGTGGATTGTTGGCGCTGTTACTCACGGCCGTGCAACTCCTACCTACACTCGAATTAGCGCAGCACTCCAGCCGTCAGGGTGGGCTGCCGCCCCATGAGGTGCTGAGTTTTTCACTCCATCCGCTGCTGCTGGCGCGGGCATTGTTACCCGCTTACGGGCAGTCATTGTTCAGCGAATATATGGCCATTGTGCCGGTGACGGCCGTTGTCCTGGCCTTCATGGGCGCCTGGCAGTGGCGGCGGCAGCCCGGCGTTTTCGCGGCTCTGGTGCTGGTGGCGGTGGGGCTGCTGTTGGCCTTTGGCGTGTTTAATCCGGGTTACTGGCTGCTGGCGCGGCTGCCCGGTTTTAATCTGTTCCGTGTCCCGGCGCGCTGGCTGGCGGTGTATACCTTGGGCGTGGGGCTGCTGGCGGGCGCCGGTTTCCAGGCGGCGCTGTATCGCCACTGGCAGCGCACCCGCCCCTGGGCTGAACTGCCGGAACAAGCCAGGGAACAGTTGGCGCATCTGGAACGGCCTATTCGCGTAGCCATTTATGCTATCGTCGGTTTGATGGCCTGGAATGTTGTCGCCGGATTCCTCGTCTTTTTCATCCCCACCGGCGCCGAAGCGCCGTATGAAGCGGCACGGCCGTACACGGTGCTGCTGTGGCTGGCGGAACTGCTGCTGGCAAATTGGCTGTTGACCGGCGAGCGCATGGGGGTGGGGGGACGCGGCCGTTTCAAACTCACCATCAAACGTTCCCGCCCCCGCCCTCCCTACTGGCTGTTACCTCTCATGCTCACCAGCCTCTTCCTGGCAACGCGCACCCACCCCTACAACAACCTGACCACCCCTGAAGCCTATTTTGATTTGCGCCCACCGATTGCCCGTCTGCAATCCACAACTTGCAACCTGCAACTTGCTACTTGCCACCAATTCCCCGACAGATTTTTGAGCCTGTCCAATATCTTCTTTGACGTGGGCGACCAGACGGAAATAGATACGATTTATGCGGATCAATTGCCGGAAGCGGCGCGGTATGATTACACGGTAGCGATTAAACACAAGGAGGTGATTGGGCCCAATTTGCCGATGGCCTTTGGATTGGCTTCGGTGGATGGTTTTGATGGCGGGATTTTGCCGCTGGCTTCGTACTCGCAATTGATGCGCCTGGTTTTGCCGGAAGGGGTGGAGACGGTAGACGGCCGTTTGCGGGAATATCTCACGGCCGTGCCCGATGCCCAATGGCTCGATCTGTTCAATGCCCGTTACCTGATCACCGACAAAACCGGCGATGTCTGGAAACAGGCCGGTTTCATGCAGCAATCTGTCTTTTTTGACTTGCAACACACGCTGGAACTGGCCGATGGCGAATCGTTTGCCATCGCCCACGTCCCTAACTTCCCTACCTCCGCGCTGGTCATGCTGGTGGAAGGGGAACCGGGTCTGGTGGAAATGCAGACGACCGATGGTGAACAATGGACGCGAGAGCCATTTCCGGTGGAAAGCGGCATGGTGTGGGCTGGTTGGCCGCCCCCTTATGATAAACCGCGCCTACACCGGGTGCTGACGCCGGAAAGCATTACCTTGCGCGCCGATAATGGCGATTGGCGCATCCTGGCGGCCACGCTCATCAATCAGGAAGATGGCACCTTCATGCCGCTGACGTTGGGCAATTATCGCCTCATCCATTCCGGTGACGTGAAAATTTACGAAAATCTGGATGTGCTACCGCGCGCCTTCCTGGTGAACAATTGGCAGTGGCACCCGGATGCGGCAACAAGTGTGGCGGCAATGGGGGAAGAAGGATTTGATCCCCGCGCTACGGCCGTACTCGTGGGCAGCCCCTCCCCGTTCGTAGTAGGCGATTCATCGCCTGCTGAAGGCGATGAATCGCCTACTACGAACATTACCCGCTACGCGCCGGAACGCATCGTCGTGGAAACCAGCAGTCAGACCGATAGCCTGCTCCTGCTGACGGAAGCGTTCTATCCTGGCTGGCAGGCGACGGTGGACGGCGAACCGGCTGCGATTTACCAGGCAGACGGTTATTTTCAAGGCGTATTCGTGCCTGCCGGGAGCCATGAAGTGCAGTTTGTCTTCGCCCCAGAGAGTGTGGAGTACGGCCGTGTCCTCTCCCTTCTGGCCCTGGCTGTTTGGGTCGTTCTCATCCTGGTCTTACTCATCAGCCACAAACGGAGGCAAACGGCCATACGGCCGTAGCCTCAGTGCGGGCACTGTGTTAATCAGGGCAGGCATGGTAGAATCCGTGATTGCACAACGGCTACCAAAAGCCAGTTGAGAGTTCCCGGAAAACCCGCGAAGGACACAAAGACCGCGAAGGCTTACCAAACAATAATTCGTCTTATTTGTGAAATTCGCAGCGCCTTTCCAGCCAACTCATCATTACATCACTTTAAGGAGAAAATTAAAATGGCAGAAAGAAAAAAGGTACGGGTTGCCATCATTGGTGTTGGCAACTGTGCTAACTCACTGATACAAGGCGTTCACTACTATCGGGACGCGGCCGATGACGCCGAAATCCCCGGTCTCATGCACGCCACCGTGGGCGGCTATCATGTGCGGGACATCGAAATTGTGGCCGCCTTCGACGTGGTGAAAGGAAAAGTAGGCAAAGACCTCAGCGAAGCGATGTGGGCGCACCCCAACAACACCATCAAATTCACCGATGTGCCCCATATGGGCGTTAAAGTCCACCGGGGCATGACCCACGACGGCCTGGGCAAATACGTCAGCACCGTCGTCGAAAAAGCGCCTGGCCCCACTGATGACATCATCGGCATCCTCAAGGAAACGAAAACAGATGTTGTCGTGAACTTCATGCCCGTCGGCTCTGAAATGGCCACCAAATGGTATGTGGAGCAGGCCATTGAAGCCCGCTGCGCCTTTGTGAATGGCATTCCGGTGTTTATTGCCAGTTCCCCCTATTGGAGCAAACGTTTCATCGAAGCCGGGCTGCCCATCATCGGCGACGATGTGAAAAGCCAGGTGGGGGCCACCATCACCCATCGTGTGTTGACCAACCTCTTCAAAGATCGCGGCGTCCATCTGGACCGTACCTACCAGTTGAATTTCGGCGGCAACATGGACTTTTACAACATGTTGGAACGGGAGCGGCTGGAATCGAAGAAAATCTCCAAGACCAACGCCGTCACCAGCCAGTTACCGTATGATCTGGGCGCGGAAAACGTGCATGTTGGCCCCAGCGATTACGTACCCTGGCTCACCGACCGTAAATGGTGCCACATCCGCATGGAAGGGCGCGCCTTTGGCGATGTGCCGTTGCAAATGGAACTGAAGCTGGAAGTGTGGGATTCGCCCAATTCGGCCGGGGTGATCATTGACGCCGTGCGCTGCGCCAAACTGGCCCTGGATCGTGGCCTGAGCGGCCCTATCATTGCCCCTTCATCCTACTTTATGAAGTCGCCGCCGCAGCAGTTCACGGACGATGCAGCCCGCCGCATGGTGGAAGAGTACATTGCAAATGAGGAGACGGCGCCGGTTAATGGCAAAGTGGCTGTTCCTGAAGCTGTTTGACGCATCCACTTTGGCATTGATCATGGCGGAGTGGAGGCTTTAGCCGCAAGTGCAACGGCTAAAGCCTCTACTCTCGCCTTCTATGTTGTCGTTTACCTTGTCGAAATTCTGACAAAACCCCGGAAATCCCAATTTTGGGGGTTGACGCATCGTGCGGGCTATGTTATATTGCTTGCTGCGTGTGAGACAATCATCTAACACTGCAAATCTACAAAAGGAGTAAGGCACAAATGAATTCCAACATCATCATCATCCGCAATTGGACCTACATCTATGCCGTTGCCACCTTCTTCGGTGGTGCTGGTGTCGTTCGTGCCTGTGACCCTGGAGGTTTTAGACAAGCCTAAAACTCCTTTCGTTTGATTTAACGAAACCTCAACGGTCACGGCGCAAACTAAAAAAAGCCCGTGGCCGTTTTTGTTTTATTGTGTTCCATGCCACGGGAAAGAAACGTCCCGTGGCTTTTTTTGTCTGGCAGAATTGAATAGAACGAATGTGACAAAGGATGTCAGGAATGAAAAGTAGAGTACAGATGCACAGGTGAGAGATGTTCAACGGCCGTGTCCCACACGATGTTCCGCAAGTAAGTGAGAGGAAAGATACCGATTTGAATTTGAAATTTAACCAAGAGGAAGACCACCATGGAACCCTCAATGATTGATCTGAAAGAAACTGTCACCAAAAGAAAAGTTACCGGATTCTGGCGTTTGATGACCGGTTACCGGCTGATTTACTTCATTGCCATTATCTGCGTGGGCCTGTCGGCTATCGCTCGCTCCGGTTTGTATTACGTGCTGGGTAAGTTCGTAGACGAGATTCTGCCCAGCGCAAACCTGAATCAGCAGTTGATCTGGGTGGTGTTGGTGCTGCTGGCGCTGGCGTTGATGCAAGGTTACTTCTCCTACGCCGGTGGGCGGCTGGCGGCCAAATCTTCTGAAGGCATTGCCCGGCGGCTGCGTAACTACCTGTATGACCATTTACAACGTTTCACCTTCAGCTACCACGACCGGGCACAGACGGGTGACTTGTTAGCCCGTTCCACTTCGGATGTGGACGCAGTGCGGCGCATGTTCGCCGAGCAGTTGATCGGTATCGGCCGTATTGGGCTGCTCTTTGTGGTGAACTTCATTGCCCTGCTGCTGCTCAATGTACCGCTGGCGCTCTTTTCTGTGGCCGTCATCCCGGTGATTATGATTATCTCGGTCTACTTCTTTGTGAAAGTGGGCAAGGCATATGAGGCATTTCAGGAGCAGGAATCGCGCCTGTCAAACCAGCTTCAGGAAAACCTGACCGGTGTGCGCGTGGTCAAGGCTTTTGCCCGTCAGGAGTATGAGATAAACGCCTTTGAAAAAGAGAATATGGACAAGTTCCAGAAAGGGCGCAAGCTGACCATCATGCACTCCGTTTACTGGCCGTCTACTGACTTCATTCTGGGTATCCAGATGGTAGCCGGGTTTTATGTGGCGGCGCTGATGGTGCTGGACGGTACGCTGACGGTGGGTATGTACATCGCTTATGTGGGCTTTCTGGTGCAGATCATCTGGCCGATTCGGAACCTGGGTCGCTTGATTGCCGACATTTCTACCGGTTCAGTCTCCTTTGGGCGTATCCAGGAGTTGGTCAAGGTAGACCAGGAGAATCTGGATATGGGCAGTTACCGGCCCACAGGGCGCATTGCCGGCGCCCTCTCCTTTAACAACGTCAGCTTCCGTTACGATGGCGAAGACGAAAACGTGCTGCACAACATCAGCTTTAGCGTAAAGCCGGGGCAGAAGATCGCCCTGATGGGTGGCGCCGGTTCGGGTAAGACGACGCTGGTCAATTTGCTGCCCCGTTTTTACGAATATACCCAGGGCAGTATCCAGTTGGATGGTGTGGAACTGCATAACTACCCGCGTGACATGCTGCGGCAGCAAATTGGGTTTGTGATGCAAGAGCCGTTTCTGTTTTCGACGACGATTCGGGAGAACATCACCTATGGTCTGGGGCGTGAAGCGACGGATGAAGAAGTGTATGCCGCTGCCCGCGCCGCCGACGTCCATGACGTGATTATGAGCTTCCCGGAAGGGTACCACACCCTGGTGGGGGAGCGCGGTGTAACGCTTTCCGGTGGGCAGAAGCAGCGGGTGACGCTGGCGCGGACGATTATGCGTGACCCTAGCCTGCTGATTCTGGACGACGCCATGTCCGCCGTGGACACGGAGACGGATGAGAGCATCCGCCGGGCGCTGCGCCAATTGCTGAAAGGGCGGACGACCTTCCAGATTGCGCACCGGGTGCAGAGTGTGATGGATGCGGATTTGATATTGGTGCTGGAACACGGCCGTATCACCCAAATGGGCACACATACGGAACTGCTCAAACAGACCGGCGGTGTTTACCGCCGTACCTATGACCTGCAATCCCGCATTGAAGAAGAATTGGAAGCAGATTTGGCAAAGGTCACGGCCGTGCCGAAAAATGGCAAAGTGCATTTACATGAATTACCACAGGCTGGAGATTAAGTAATTGAGTAATTCAGTAATTGGGTAATTGAACGAACAAGTACTCAATTACACAATTACTCAATTACCACAAGAGAAACATCATGTCTGAAGATTACATGGAATTTGAAGAAGAGGAATACACCTCGCAAGTGAATAAAAGCACCATGTGGCGCATTGCCCGACTGGGTCTGGCGCATTGGCCGCTGATGGTTGGTTTCCTGGTGTTCATTGCCCTGGTATCGCTGATTGAATCGTGGCATACCTACCTGAGTAAACAGATCATTGACATGGGTATTGTGGCCCAAGATGTCAGCGCCTTAAGGTATTACATCGGGTTGTATCTGGCAACCTGGCCTATCTTTGCCGTCTTAGTCTTTGGCTTCATCTATTGTGCCGGTGTGTTAGGCCATCTGGTGCAGTACGATTTACGCAAAGCGATGTTCAACCACCTGCAAAACCTGTCGCTGTCCTACTATGACAAGACGCCCACCGGCTGGCTGATGTCCCGCGTCACGTCGGACGTAGGCCGCGTAGGCGACCTGGTTTCCTGGGGTTTCCTGGACATTACCTGGACGGTGACGAGCATCGTCACTTCCCTGTTTTTCATGTTCATTATTAACTGGAAAATGACGATTATCGTCATTCTGCTGCTGCCGGCGCTGTACAAAGTCGCCATTTACTTCAAGCAGCGCATCCTGGTGGAGTACCGGATTGTGCGGAAGGTGAACTCGCAAATTACGGCCGCCGCCAGCGAAAACATTACCGGTGTGCGTGTGGTCAAGTCACTGCGCCGCGAAGAGAAGAACCTGGGCAATTTCCAGGAGTTGACGGATCAGATGTATGAATCTGGCTACAAAGCGGCCTGGTTGTCGGCGTTGTTCTTACCGGCGGTGCAGTTGGTGAGTACGGCCGGGGTGGCGCTGGTGGTCTGGTACAGCGGCGCGGCCTTTTCGGCGGGCAGCATGACGGCTGGTAGCATCCATGCTTTCGTCTCCTACATCACCTTCATGCTCTGGCCGATTCAGCAGTTGGCAGCGGTGTATGCCAGTATGCAGCAGGCGGTGGCTTCCGGTGAGCGGATGTTCTCGCTGCTGGATATGGAGGCGGAAATTGTGGACGTGCCAGAGGCCATTGACCCCGGCACGATTCGCGGTGAGATTACGTTTGACAACGTTTCCTTCCAATATGAGGCAGGCAAGCCGGTGTTGACGAACTTTAACCTGACGATTCCGCAAGGTGAAACGGTGGCTTTGGTTGGGCCGACGGGCGCGGGTAAGTCTACGATTGTGAACCTGATTTGCCGGTTCTATGAGCCGACAGAAGGGACAATTCGCTTCAACGGCCGTGACTACCGCACCATGACCCAACATGCCATCCAATCGCGCATTGGTATGGTCTTGCAGACGCCGCATCTGTTTTCGGGCACGGTGTATGACAATTTGCGCTACGGCCGTCTGGATGCCACCGATGACGAAGTGGTGGAAGCGGCCAAAATGGCTGGGGCGCATGAGTTCATCATTGACCTGGACGAAGGGTATGAGACGCAGGTGGGTGAGGGCGGTGTGCTGCTCTCCACCGGGCAGAAGCAGCTGATCAGCCTGGCGCGGGCCATTCTGGCAGACCCGGACATCTTCATTATGGACGAGGCAACCAGTTCGGTAGACACGCTGACCGAGGCGTTGATTCAGCGGGGTATGGATAAGTTAATGCACGGCCGTACCAGCTTCATCATTGCCCACCGCCTGAGTACCATCAAGAACGCCGACCGCATCATGGTCATTGAGAACGGTGGCGTTTCCGAAATGGGTTCACATGCGGAACTGATTCGCCTGGGCGGCCATTATTACAACCTCTACACCCGGCAGTTCCGCGAAGAGATGGAACATCGGTTAGAAGAAGAGTTGGGTGAACGTGAAGTGGCTATGGCTGATTAAAATAGTGGGCTATTGACCCGTCAATAGCCCACTATTCGGAGATTTATCATGAACAGGAGTGTGCAACAATTACAATATGCTTTACAGACGTTGGCCCTGCCCGTCACCGCGCAGCTCCGGTTACATGCGCGGGACGGGTGCAGGGTGGAGGAGTTGGCGCTGGCGTTCGACCGCTGGCAGGCCAAAGCGCGCGGTGAGATGCAAGAGGATTTGACCGGTGAGCAGGCGGAAGTGTTGAACCGGCTAGACAGGAAATTGCTGATGCTGAGTGGTTCGCGCTATAAGCCAAATTGGTCAGATGCGGCGCTGCGGCAGAGTGTGGAATGGCGGCAGGTGCGGGAAATGGCGCGGGAGGCGCTGGCCATGTTTGGCTGGCCGCTGGATGTGCCGCCGGTGGCGCATGGATAAGTAGAGAAACGGCCGTGTGGGGGACACGGCCGTTTTTGTTATGCAGCCACTTTTTCGACAACAGGCCAGCTTTGGGCCATCTGTATCATCGCTTCCCCAACTTCATCCCAGTCATGCAGCGTGGCCGGATCGAAATCGGCCCCATTGGGCCATACCAATGTGCCCGCTTCTTCATCAAGCTGAACTTGATTGAAAAAGTTCACGTCACGCAACGGGCTAAACAATTCGCCACGCAGCAGGGGCCAGAAGTTAACAGTTTGTTCACTGGCATCATCAAACCAGATGCGAAGTGTATAAGGGGCCACGATTTTGAAATCGGTAACTATATAAATGTCGTGGATCATTTTTCACCTACTCAAGCGGGGCAATCTTTCCTGGTGATTGACCCCTGATCAGTGCCATCCAGGCTTCTTCCAGTTCAGGGCGGCGTAGTTCTACCCAGGCCTAAACCAATCGGTGTTGTGTTCGTGGTAGAGAACCTGCCAGGGGATCGCCGGTGGCGACGGAGAAGGTAGCACGGTTTTCACTGTATCGGGTATGAAAATGTGGTGTATTATGACGCTCACCTGCTTCGGGATACATCGTGATCACAATCCCATAGAATCGAGAGAGTTCTGGCATGTCAACTACCTCATTACCAATAAACTCTAATAGGGCAATTATATTACTGATGATAATACTCTCTTTGTTGTGATGGCGTAAATTTTAGTCTTAAAACCAGACGAACCTTTATGGAGGCACAAGAAAATGCTAGACAAAAAGATGACTGACCAGAAAGACGGCATGGAATTATATCTGGCGACGAATGAGGGGTTTATAGCGGCCGTAGCCCAAAACAACACATGGCAAGTGACACGGCGCAGCCTGCCCGGTGTGAGCGCCACCAGCATCATCGCCCGCGAGGGGGTGATTTTGCTGGGCAGTACGGATGGGGTGTGGATGTCTGAGGATGGTGGGGAGACATGGCAGGCGCGCAGCCAGGGGCTGGCGCACCGGCATGTACGCTGGCTGGCTTACCACCCGGAGGTGTCTGATTTTGAACTGGCGGGCACGGAACCGGCGGCGGTTTTTATTTCGCGGGATGGGGGGGCAAGCTGGCACGGCCGTGCCGCCATCGAAGCATTACGCGACCAATTTGGTTGGTGGCTGCCCTATTCACCGGGGGCGGGTTGTGTGCGTGGGTTTGCCGCGAACGGCCGTCGCCTCTATGCGGCCGTGGAAGTGGGTGGGCTGCTGCGCTCCGATGATGCCGGGGAAACGTGGGCGCTGGCGGCGGGCAGCGACGGCCGTGCCCAGTTTGGCCGCCCGAAACCCCATTTCATTCACCCGGATGTGCATTCCGTGGAGACCCATCCTTCGTCACCTGATCTCGTTTTTGCGCCGACGGGCGGCGGGTTTTATGTGTCGGCCGATGGCGGTGTGACCTGGCAGTGCCGGTATGATGATTGTTATGTGCGGGCGGTGTGGGTTGATCCGGCAGATGCCGACCACCTCATTTTAGGGCCATCGCAGGGGCCGGATGGGCGGCACGGCCGTATTGAACAATCCCACGACGGCGGCCAAAGCTGGACGCCGCTAACTCCACCACAAGCCTACAACATGGTCGAACGATTCTACCAGGCCGGCGACCGGCTGCTGGCGGTGATGGCCAATGGTGATTTGTGGCAGGCTGACCTGGCCCAACTCCAGTGGCAGCCCATCTTGCCCCAGGCTACAGGCATTAACGCCGTTAGCCTCATGGGCTGACCTCATACCCATTTATGCAGTTCTTCAGGATTTCGTGACGCCCGGCGTGATGCGTGTGGTCTCTCTGGTCACGCATCACGTTTCACGCATCACGCCCCGTCAACCCCCTGAATTCCCAAAATCTCCCATTTTTACCCCCTGATGGGAATTGTGTACTGCCTGCCATGACCGGTTGGAACAGTTATGCAACCACATTGGAACAATTCGCCCGACGGCCGTGTGTTACCCTACGGCCATGTCCACAAAACGCATTTTAATTGTTGATGACGAACCCAAAGTAGCCTTCTTTTTCCAGAAGAATCTGGAAATGGTAGACAAAAGCTACCAGGTGAAAGCTGTCAATTCTGGCAGTGAGGCGTTGGTGGAAATTCAGGCAGATCCCTATGATCTGATGATTACGGATTTGCGGATGCCCGGCATGAACGGATTGGAGTTGCTGCGGCAGGTACGCCAGATTTCGCCGCAAACGCAAACGATTTTGGTAACGGCCTTCGGCGGCTATAATGTCTGGCGCGAAGCCGATCAGTTACAGGTTTTCCGGTCGTTATCCAAACCTCTCAAGATTCCCGAACTGGTTACTTCGGTGCGGGAAGCCCTGGCCCAACCCGACAAGTTACCCAATGGTGCTGTGGTGGTTATGTCTGGCGAGAACTTTGAAGCGATTGCCCGGCGGTTGGAAATGCTGCGGGTGGATGTGGGTGCGCACGCGGTGGTACTGGCAGACACGACCGGGCATGTTTTGGTGGAAAACGGGATGCTGCCCAAGTTGGATATAAGTTCAACCCTGGCCCTGTTGGGCGGCACGATGGCTGCTTCCAGCGCGTTAACCGAGCAACTACATTATCCACAAACGGTGCATCTTACTTACTACGAAGGCCCACCGTATGATCTGTATATCGTGTCGTTGGGCAAACATTTTTTCCTCACCATCTTTTTTGACCGGCGGCAGTCGGCGAGCAACCCCAGCCGGATTGGCATTGTCTGGTTGTATACGCGGCGTATTTTAGACGAACTGCTGGAACTGCTGGGCAAAGGTTCGACGGATCGGACGACGGTGGATCGTGATTTTGCCGATTCGCTGCGTGGTGAATTGGACAATTTATTTGCTGCGCCGCCAGCGCCGAAATCTACGCCGCCAGCGCCGGTGGGACAGCCAGCCACGGCCGTACCCCATTCCACCGCTGATTTACGCGGCAAGGTAGAAAGCCTGCTGCACATATTTCAGGCGCAAACCAAGATTTCTGTGTACCAGGAATTGGATGGATTGGCCGTACCCCTTAACCAGATGGAAGGGGTGCTTATATTGAAGATGGTGCGTGAAGGCTTGAAAAACGTGCTGCGCCATGCTCAGGCCAGGAGCGTGACGGTGTCGTTTCAGTCAGATGATCAGGTATTACACGGCCGTATGCAAGATAACGGCGTCGGTTTTAATCCTGCCACCACCTCATTCAAGAGTCTGGCTAACCTGCAAACTGAACTGGCTGCCCTGGGCGGCGACCTGAAGATTACATCCCGGCAAAATGAAGGCGTGCAACTGCTGTTTACACTGCCGTTAGTGAATTAACAAGGCGAGGTATTGGATGTTTATCAACTGGAAAATGCGCGAACTGCAAGTGAAGCTGGTGTATTACGGCCCACCGCTCAGTGGCAAAACCACGAACCTGGAACAAGTTCACCTGCGGCTGCCGGCCGACCGGCGCAGCGACCTGGTATCGGTGAAAACACGGGAAGATCGCACCCTCTTTTTCGACTTTATGCAGCTAGAACTGAACGAAATCAACGGTTTGCAGCCCAAATTTAAGCTCTATACAGTGCCGGGGCAGATCTATTACGCGGCCACACGCAAACTGGTGCTGAAGGATGTGGATGGCGTTGTCTTTGTGGCCGATTCATCCATTCAGCGGTTGGCGGCTAACCGTCGGGCGATGGTGGATATGTGGCAGCAGTTACAGGAACTTGGCCGTTCGCCGCGTGACATGCCCTTTGTGTTGCAATGCAACAAGCAAGATGTGAAGGATGCCGTAGCCCCGGCATTGTTGGCCCGCTTCCTGCAAGTGGAAAATGCCACCGTCATTCCGGCGGTAGCCATGAATGGGTTGGGAATTACCGAGACGTTAAAAAGTGCAATCAATCAGGTGATTGCCCGGTTATGAGGCACAGGCCATGGAAGAAGGAAAGCTGCACGACCGTCCCCTACACTTTGATGCCACGCAGCGGCAGCAGATTGACCGTTGTTTGCTACATCTGGCGGATCAGATTGGGTCACCGCTGGTGATGCTGGCCGATGTGAGCGGCCGGTTGGTGCTGTATCGGGGGCGTCTGTCGTCTTCACAAAGTACGGGGCTGGCGGCGTTGGCAGCGGGTGGTTTTGCCGCCGCCAGGGAGATTGGTCATTTTCTGGGGCTGAAGAATAGTTTTCAGCACCAGCTTTTGGAAGGCGACCTGGCGAATTTATATATTTTGGCGATAGGGCCGGAGTTGTTGTTGATTGTGGCGTTTACCAAACAGACGATGCTGGGCATGGTGCGGTTGTTTAGCCAGCAGGCGCAGCATGAATTGTTGGACGTGGCGCGAGATGCGGCTGTGGAGCGCGAAAAGGCGGCTAATGAGGCAGATTCGCGCCAGGTTGAGCCGGAATTTAGCCTGGAACTGAACCGCCAACTGGATGAGTTATTTGCCGATGGGATGTTCTAATGATTTTGCAGAATCGGCAGTCCACCATTGCGCAGGAATTGGGGCAGATTATGGCGACGCTTAATGCCCGGCCAGAGGTGCAGGTGGCTGTGTTGTGTACGGAAGATGGGCTGCCGGTGAATATGGCAACGGCCGTAGCCACGCAGTTAGCGGCCGTAACCGGCTTTATTTTGGCGACCATTCACCAATCATTCTCTTTGTTAGGGTTGGAAGAAGGCAATGAACTGCTGGTGCAAAAAAAAGATGGCTGCCTGGTTTGCCGTTCATTCATGGCGGCGGACTTGCAGCTTGTGCTGGTAGTCATCTTTGCTCATGAAGTTTCTTATAAACGCCTGCTAACGCAGACGATTTCCCGTATCAAACAAAGTGTGGAGAGTGGCTAATGGCAATTAAGGGCAATCTGCATGATGTCGGTTTACCGACACTGGTGCAACTGGTTATCCACGAAGGCGACCAGGCTGTCATTCAAATTCAGCGCGCGGATCAGGTGGGCGCGTTGTATCTGGCAAACGGCCGTTTATGCCACGCGGCTCTCTCTGTGGCCGGCCAACCAGACGCCGCCAAAACTGGTGAGGAGGTTGTCTATGAATTGTTAAGCTGGCAAGAAGGCCAATTTACCATTGAGAAAAGAGTGCCGCCACCGGCGCAAACTATCGAAACTGCCTGGGATTATTTGCTCATGGAAGGGCTGCGTATTCTGGATGAACGCCATGTAGCCATTCAGGATCGTCCCCCGGCAGATGACAGTATTACAGATTTATTATCAGGTTTATCAGAAACAGATAAAGCCGTCCTCAAAGAGATGATGGCGCAAAAGGAGATTGATGAAATGGCTAGTAAAGGTGAACAGATTCAGGCAATTTTGGACAATTTGGTGCGTAGTTCCACCGACATTACCGGGGCTGTTGTGGTAGACAGCGACGGTTTGCTGTTGGCAAGTGTGTTGGGCAGTGGCGTAGATGGCAACCGGGTGGCGGCCGTTTCTGCCGGTTTGGTCAGTCTGGCCGGCCGTTCAGCGCAGCAGTTGAGCCAGGGCGCCATCAGGCAAACCCTCATTCAGGCGGAAAACGGGAACATTATTGCTGTTCGTGCCGGGGAGCGGGCTTCGTTTGTGGCTCTCACAGCCAGCAACGTTAACCTGGGTATGGCTTTTATGGAATGTCGGGATGCGGCCGACGCCATTCGGGCGGCTCTGTAGGTATTCAAGACAAATACGTTGAATATCAATTAGCAAATGGAGGTAACAATGACCGAATTTAATATCGCTGAGATGCGGAAATTTGCCGGACTGTCCGATGAAGATGCCGCCTTGTTGGCTGGCATGAAATCCATGTTGGAAAAACACGGGCCGGCGGTGGTGACGTCTTTTTATAGCAACCTGGATCAACATACGCATTTGAAAAATTTGTTGGATGCCAAACCAGGGCGGCGAGAAATGTTGGGTAAACATTTGCTCTTGTGGCTGGTCAGCCTGGCTTCTGGCTCTTATGACACTGCTTATCTGGATCAGCGTTATGTCATTGGGCAGCGCCATGTGGAAGTGGGGCTGGACCCGCGCTGGGTGATTGGGGCAATGTCTTTTTGCCGGGGGCAGGTCTCGCCGATGGTGGAGGCTGAATATGGCGGCGCGGCCGATAAGTCGCAGCGGGTGCTGGCTTTGAACAAAGTGATGGACCTGGATTTGAACATCATGCTGCAATCGTACGATGACAGACGCATGGATATGTTCCTGGAAACGACGGGCTTCAGCAAGTCATTGTTTGAATCTATGATTGCCTCTGCTGGAGCGGATTAACCACAAGGCGTCCTGGCCGGCCATAGCCCCGTTGCTCTTCACGTAAGGGGAAACAGGGCTGCCGGTTGGTCTGGCGTGGGATATTCTTATGCCGGGCGCATTTTTATGCCGCTGTCAGATATTCACCGGACAGGCCGTTTGCCCCACAATAACCCGATTTATGGTAACAGGCTGTAAGAGACAAAGAAAAGAGGTGAGTCATGAAAGAGGTATTAGCTGATCTGATTGTGTTGACAGGATATTCTGAGGAAGACCCGCAGATTTTACGGCGTTATACGGCGGTCACGGCCGTCTGGCAAGAAGAGGTGACGCAGGTGTTTTATGACACGTTGTATGGTCACCGGGCGACGGCGGCTGTATTTCGAGGCGGGGAACGGCCGTCGCGGGAGCAAACCCTGCGGAACTGGTACCAGACTGTCACCGAAGGCAACATTGATGATCAGTTCTGGCAATGGCAGTGGTTTGTGGGGTTGGTGCATATTCCGCGGGGCATTTCGAACCCGTTTATGATGGGCATGATGAGCCGGGTGCAGCAGCTTTTCTGGCAGAAGTGCCGCGAAAATATGTCCCTCGATGAAGCCGAGATGGTGTATGGCGCGTTTAAGCGGGTGACGGATGTGATTGCCGGGCTGATCGCCGAAGGATATTTCCAAAGCTATGTCCATGCCATGGAGCGCATGAGTGGGCAAAGCCGCACGCTGATTGACCGCATGGTACATATGGAAGTGGAAGAGATGCTGGCCGAAGCGCGCAGCCGGGGTCGTTGATAAGCGTTCGTAGTAACCACTTTGGTGGGGGGAACCGGCTAAAGCCGTTACTACGAACTTTGGAATATGACGCCCCGGCCACGCACACTTTGAATGGGGCATTCCTCTTCCCGGCCCAGCTTTTGCCGCAGCCGGAAGATGTGTGTGCGCAGCATTGCTCTGGCTTCGCCCTCCTCCATCTCTACGGCATGGGTCATCGTCACCAGTTCTGCATAGCTGAGGACGGTATCGGGGTGGCGAGCAAAAGCGAGCAGCAATTTGTATTCCATGGGGGTCAATTCCAGGGATTGGGACTGGTAGGTGGCGGTTTGCTGCCGTTCGTTGATGACGATGTCACCTGCTTTGAGGGCGTTTTTGTCTGTTACGGCCGTTGCCCCATGACTCACAGTTTCCGGCTGGGCCAATGTGGTAACAGCTTCTTGCAGCAGGGCTAACGCTTTTTGTTTGCGCCTGTTTTCTGCCTGTTTGTGCAGGGCTGTTTCTACGGCCGTGAACAACGCCTCCAGTGAAATCGGTTTGCGCAAATAATCATACGCCCCCGACCGCAAAGCCGTAATCGCCGTATCGGCCGAGGCATGAGCCGTGAGGATAATGATGGCCGTGTGTGGTGTGATTTCTTCCGCTTTGGTCAACACATGCACCCCAGACATGCCCGGCATTTGTAAATCCAAAATGGCCACGTCATACGGCTGTGTTTTTAATGCCTGTATCGCTTCTTGGGCGGAACCAACGGCATCTGCCTGGTACCCTTTTTGTATAAAGGCTTCACGCAGGGCGCGCCGTGTTGTTCTTTCGTCATCCACAATCAAAATATGTTTGTCTGCCATGACAGTTACTCAACCTGGGTGCGTGGCAATCTTACAGTAAATGCGCTGCCTGAGCCTGTAATGCTATCCACCAAAATCTGCCCGCCATGCCGTTCCACAATGCCAAAGCTAATGGTAAGTCCCAACCCGGCGCTTTCTGGTTTGGTGGAAAAAAATGGCTCAAAGATGTGGGGCAGAAGACCTTTGGAAATGCCGCTGCCGGTATCTGTGAATACAGCTTCTACGTAGCCGCTACGGGTGCGGGTGGTGATTCTTAATGTACCGGCAGAATCAGCCATGGCGTCAAAAGCGTTGAGCATGATGGCCATAAAAACCTGCCCTATCTGGTCGGGAATGAGAGGGATCAGGGGCACGTCTGTCCCCAGAAATTGCTCTACCGTTACATTGTGGTGGATCACGTGTTTGTGGGTCAGTTGCACCACCTGGCTGATGATGGTGTTGATGTTTGCCAGTTCAAATTCGCCGGCCGACGGCCGTGCAAAATCCAAAATACGGGACACAATATCCACCAGCCGTTCCACCTCTTCGCCGGCCATGCCCAGGTATTCAGCCTGTTTTTCTGGCCCCAAGTCAAAATGCGTAGCTAACTGCAAACAACTGTGAATGGCTTGCAGCGGGTTGTTGATTTCGTGGGCCAATGAGGCCGCCAGCCGCCCGGTAGCCGCTAATTTTTCACTTTGCACAATTTGTGCCTGCGATTGCTGTAACTGCGCGATCAAATCTGCCTGTTTTTGGTAAAGGCGGGTATTTTCAATAGCGATGGCGATGGAGGTGGCCGCTGAACTCACCAGATTCAGATCCACCTCATCAAAATCCCCTTGTCGTTTATTGAGCAATTCAATAGCCCCAATCACATGGTCATGGGCAACGAGGGGCACACACAAGATGGAACGGGTCTGTTTGCCGGTCAGCCGATCAATCATGGGGAAAAATTGAGGGTGGTCGTGAACATCATTGACCAGCAGCGGTTCCGCCTGTTTGATGACCTGGCCGACAATACCTTGCCCAGGTTCCAATGTGGTTTGTGAGAGGTCAGGTTCTGGCGCTAACGAGTGCATGAAGATCAGTTTGCCCGTCTGTTCATCCACCAACACAATGGACCCCAGTTCTACCTGTATCATGGTTTGGATGGCGTTCATGGCTTCAACGAGTACCTGTTCCATTGCCAGAGAAGAACTCATCGCCTGAGCCATGTTGTACAGTTGTTCGGCCTGCTGCCGATGGTCTTTTTCCATTGTCAGCAGCCGCATGTTTTCCGCTGCCACCGTTTTCAATTGGAAATTACTTTCTTGAATATCCTGAAAGAGGTAGATGTTGGTGATGGCAATCGCCAACTGCACACTCAGAATTTCAATCATCTGTACCACACCTGGCGGGATTGGCGTGGCGTAACGAACATGGATGACCCCCAGCACAACGTTGTCACGAATGATGGGAATGGCGGCTTCCTGTGGCAGAGAGATGGTGTGCGTGATGGCGGTTTGTGGCTGCAAGATGAGGGGTAACGGCCGTGGTGACGCCCCAACCTTTTTATCAGTCGAATGAGCCGCCAACGTTAACGTCTCGTCATCTTGTGTGCATATATAAATGGCGCAGGCGGCGCAGCCGAAATAATGCACCACACTTTGTACCGTTTCATGTAACACCGCATCCAGGTCTAGATATTGGGTAATCATGGCCCCAATGGCATTGACAGCCCGCAGATGTTGTTCTTGTGTCCTGACCTGGTATTCTGCCTGGCGTTTTTCCGCGCGCAAGCGCCCTAATTTCTGGTAGATGGCAATACGCGCCAGCAGTTCATCCACCGGAAATGGTTTTTTCAGGTAATCATCGGCTCCCAACTCAATTAACTCAATCCGTTTATTGATGTCGTCCAGGGTGGATAAAATGATGATGGGCGTATCGGCCATTTCTGGCTGTGCGCGCAGCCATTGCAGAATAGCCTGACCATCCAGATCAGCAATAAACAAATCTAGCAGCACCAGGTCAAACGGCCGTTGGCCGTTACCGTTCTCCTGAGAAAACACCCTTTTTAAGGTGGCAAAATCATGCGCCACAGTGAGTGTGTACTGCTGTCTGACCAATATCTCATTGATTAGATAGGTGAATTGCATATCATCATCTATAATGAGGATATGGGATGATGTGGCTGTTTCTATACCCATAATGAAGTGTCTGGCTCCATAGACGACATCGTAAAAATATCTACAGGCTATCATGAGCCGGCTACGGTACAAATAGCACAAACAAACAGCAAAGTCCATAGCCAATATGGAATAATCAACTTGTTTTTCGGTGGGGGCGCCGGGAAGATGAGACATTGGCATTAGCAAAGGCACTAAAGGATTGTGCGCGTGTATTGAACAGCACCCTTGATTATGAGGAAGTGTTAGACCAGATTGTCATGTTTGCCGGTCGGGTTATTCCTTATGATGCTGCCAGTATCCTTCTAAATAATGGGCTTTATACCACCGTGAAAAGAGCAACCGGCTACGATAAGTTCCAGGCCGAGTCGCCCACCTGGCAAATTCCTATTGCCGAAACACACTACCTCCAGCAAATGGTGCAAACGAAACAACCTTGCATTATTCCCGACACCCACAATGACCCGCATTGGTTGAAAGCGCCAACGTTCGATTGGATTCGCTCTTACGTCGGTGCGCCAATAATTGTCGAAGACATGGTTGTTGGTTTTCTTAATTTCGACAGCGCCACGCCTGGCTTTTACTCCACCAGCATTGCCGATTCACTACAGGCTTTTGCGGATCAGGCCGCCATTGCCATGCGCAACGCGCGCCTGTACGAACAGCTTCAGTGTGAACTGGAAGAACGCCGGCGTGTAGAAATTTCCCTTCGTGACAATGAGGCCCGGCTGCAAGGCATTCTGGATGGGGCCAGCGATGCTATCATTGCCATGGATACAGCCTTTCACATTGTCATGGTCAACCCCGCCGCCGAGGCCATGTTTGGCTACAAAAGCAGATGTCTGATTGGTAAAGATGCGCAACTCCTCTTGCCGGAACGGATGCGTGAACAATACAAGTATTACAAAGTTGAGTTTGACGGGACTGACAGTGCCGGTCACTTCATCGCTTCGGCGCCTTTCCAGCACGGCCGTCGTGCCAACGGCGAGGAATTCCCCATCCATGTTTCCATCTCTCAGCTACAGGTACAGGGTCAGAGGCTATACACTGCTTTTGTACGGGATGTCACCGAACAAATGGCGGCTGAACAAGCCATCCAACAACACCTGAACCATCTGGTTCTTATCAGTAATATCAGCAATGAAATCGGCTCTGTATTGGATATGCGGTTGTTGTTGCAGCGGACGGCGTTGCTGGTGCAAAGACTGTTTGATTACCACCATGTTGCCATTTTTCTGGTGGAAGGGCACTGTGTACGCCTCAAAGCCATTGCCGGTCACTATGAAAAACTGTTTTCCTATGACCATACCCAGCCTAAAACAGTCGGTATCATCGGTTGGGTTGTCAGCAGTGGTAAAACATTGGTCGTCAATGATGTCAGCAAGGAACCCCTTTATGCCAATTTAGCCAGAGATCGCACCCAGACCCGTTCAGAACTCACTGTACCCATCATTCAAGCGTCCCAACCCATCGGCGTCATAGATATCCAAAGCCCTCACCTGAATGGCTTTAGCAAAATTGATGTGATAGCCATTGAAACATTGGCGCGCCAGATTGCCGTGGCCATGAATACGGCCTGGCTGTATGAACAGGCCCGGCAGGAAATTCTGGAACGCCAGCAGATGGAAAAAACCTTGCGGGCAAATGAAGCCCGCCTGAAGGTTGTGTCTGAACTCACGTCCGATTATGCCTATGCTGGTCGTTTTTCCCCGGATGGTGGTTTTGCGCTGGAATGGATTACCGGTGCTGGTATGCGCATTACTGGTTATGCAGATGCAGAGTTAATGGATTCGAAACTGTGGGAGAAACTCATCGTTCCGGAGGATTTGCCAAAAGTCAGGCAGCGCTTTTACCAGATACACACAGGCAAGCCGCAAAAAATACGCTTCCGCCTGACTGACAAAGACGGCAAGACGCACTGGATTGAAGACAATATGTACCCGGTATGGGATGACAACCATGAATCTGTGGTTGGTATTATTGGCGCCGCCCGCGATATAACGGAACAGCGACAAATAGAAGAGGCCATGCAGCGGGCGCAAAAGCTGGAAAGTCTGGGCGTATTAGCCAGTGGCATTGCCCACGATTTTAATAATTTGCTTATGGCAATTATGGGTCAGGGTACGCTGGCCTTGCTGAAGGTAAATTGTCCCCAGGCCGCCCGCCAACACCTGGATAATGTGTTGCAGACGGTTGAAAGGGCCGCCTTGCTCACGCGCCAACTGCTGGCTTACACGGGGAAGGGACACGTGACTTCTGAGCCGATCAATCTCAACCATCTCATTGAGCAAAACGTAACCATTTTACAGGCCGCCTTGCCAAAAAACGTGGCGCTGAAAACGAGCCTGAAACCACACCTGCCCAATGTGATGGCCGACCAGGGGCAAATGCAGCAGGTGGTAATGAACCTGATTGTCAATGCGGCCGAGGCGTATGACGGCCGTCCCGGTAAAGTCACGATTGTCACCGACGTAAAACAGGCGCCGACGGAAATTTTGACCAACATGCCCCCATCTCAGAAGATACCTACCACTGAAGTTGTTCATTTGTCTGTGATTGATGAAGGGGTGGGCATGAGCGCCGAGACCCAGGCGCGCATCTTTGACCCCTTTTACACCACAAAACTTACCGGGCGTGGTTTAGGCCTGGCCGCCGTTTTGGGCATTGTGCATAATCATCAGGGCACGATTCAGTTGGAAAGTGAGCCGGGTAAAGGGACAACATTCCATGTGCTGCTGCCAACCACCACCGCCGACGAGGTGCCGCCGGTTCCCACAATTCCTGCGCCAACGGCCGTCAACACGGGTGGCATTCTGGTGGTAGATGATGAGCCGGTTATTCGGGCCGCGCTGGTAGACTTGCTTAAACTGCAAGGTTTCACCACCCTCGCCGCCGATAATGGCAAAACCGCGCTGGCATTATTTACCGAACGTCACCAGGAGATTGACCTGGTGGTGATGGATATGACCATGCCTGTGTTATCCGGTGAAGCCGCTTACTATGAAATGATCAATTTGCGGGGCGACATTCCGGTCATTTTCCTGTCCGGCTATGAGGAAGAAGAAACCTTCCGGCATAAAGTCAATAAAAATAGTGTCAGCTTTTTGCACAAGCCGTTTGATTTTGATGATTTGTTGAAAGAGATCCAGAGTTTGTTGGGAAATCGAATCGCCGTGTGACATAATTCCTGACTGAGGGAAAGATGGACGACACAATAGCGGTACGCCCGGATGAACGAGTGGATGAAGTGGCGCTGGCGGCTTATTTACACGGCCGTTTGCCCGGCGCAGAAAACCCCCTGACCATCCGCCAATTCGGCGGCGGCGCCGCCAACCTCACCTACCTGCTCGACTATGGCACACATGAATACGTCTTGCGCCGCCCACCCCTCGGCCCGGTGGCCCGTTCTGCCCACGACATGAAGCGGGAATATACGGTGCTGTCGGTGCTGCATCAGGCGTTTCCCTATGCGCCGCAAGCGTTTCTGTATTGTGATGAACCCGATGTCATTGGCGCTGACTTCTTCGTTATGGAACGGCGGTATGGTGTGGTAGTGCGCCGTTTTATCCCGCCAGAATTTCAGGCCATTCCTGACGCGCCACACCGGATGAGTCTGGCATTGGTAGACGCACTGGCCCAATTTCATGCGGTGGATTATACGGCCGTAGGGCTGGCCGAATTAGGCAAGCCGGTCGGGTTTGTGGAACGGCAAATTGAAGGTTGGTACAAACGCTGGCAGGCCGCTAAAGTAGCAGACCTGCCCGAAATGGACGCCGTGTACCATTGGCTGCGGCACAATTTGCCCACTTCCACCCATGTTTCCCTGGTGCATAACGATTACAAACTGGATAACGTCATGCTGGCGGCCGATGATCCCGGTCAGATGGTCGCTATTTTTGATTGGGACATGTGTACCCTGGGAGACCCATTGTGTGATCTGGGGGCGCTGCTCTGTTACTGGACGCAGCCGGATGACCCGCCATACATGCAGGCCTCCTCCATGATGCCGTTGGGCGATCTGGGCTTTCTAAGCCGCGCCGAGTTGGTAGAACGGTATGCCCAACAGTCGGGCCGTGATGTCCATGATATTTCTTTTTACCATGTATTGGGGCTGTTCCGGCTCACCGTCATTATCGCCCAAATCTATATTCGCTATAAGCGCGGCCAAACCCAAGACCAGCGGTTTGCTGCCTTTGAAATGATGATCCCCCTCATGGCGCGGGCTGCCCAGGAAATTGCTTTCAGGCAGACCTGACAGGTTTCTGAAACCTGTCAGGTCTATTTTTTGCTTTAGCCGTCCAGACGTGGATGTTCGTCACTGTCCCAACGCATGGTGGGTGGTTCTTCGATGGCCGGGCCTTCGCCGGCCGCCAGACTGTCCAGCCATTCCAGGCGGCTGTCTTTGGGCGCTGGTTCCCGCTGCAATTGCGCCTGGTAGGTCACTCTTAGCGATGGTTTAGCCTGCACCATCCAGTACACCAGTTCGGTGAGACGGCCGTTCCGCTCCACCTTGCTGATCAAAGACCCGGCCTTATCCGGCAAGGTCTTGCCGCCGAGGGTATTAAAGTTCACGCCCACCCGCCCGGCCAATAAAACCAATTCATCGGTGGAAAAGTGGGTGGAGAGGTCTTGGTGGATTTGTTGTTTTTTCATTGTTAGGGAGAGATTGGAGATTGGTAAATCGCTGCACTCTAATCGTGGAAGTTTACCAGATGACAGGAACGACACTTGCCTTATGGATTTTGTCATCTTGCGTGATTAAAGGTATGCCAAGCTGGTGAGCAGTAGCTACGATAATCCTATCTGGCATATCTGGCACGGCCGTTCTAGGAACAGATAACATCGCCTTGGCCGTTCCCATGTTTAGTACCGCGATAGCGTAACTGCCTCTAGCAACGTTTACCAGGCTCAGTAATTTTTGGAGCAGACTTGTATTCAGTTTTCCCTTTTCCACCAGATAAATCATCTCAACCAAAATAATGCTGGGAACAAATATCCGGTGCAAACCCGCGTCTGCTTCAGCCAGCAGTTGTCTGGCTACTGGCGACAACCGTGGATCACCAGTGAGATGCCAATGCAGAACGTGGGTATCAGTAACGTACTCACTCATAAGTCCCGTTCCCCAAATCCTGACCACATTTCTTGACGCACCTCCACAATGTCTTCATCGGTGATCTCCATACCTTGCCACAAACCGCCAAGAGCGACAGGAATATAGGATGCTGTCGTCTGACGATTGACAGGGGATTCTCGATATTGCAAATACTCAAGAAAAGTGGCTACTTCCACCAGAGTTGATTCGGGCAAACTCTCAATACTCTTGTTTATTCGCTTTTTTAATCCATTGGCTGTACTCATCACAATTACTCCGCATGTAAACGGCAAATTTGCCCATAATTTAGCTGCCATTCAGCGTTTTTGCCACATGATGCACCAGTCGTTCGGCCACGGCCGTTTTGCTTTGCAGCGGTATTTCTTCCACCACCCCGGCCGAACTGAGCAGCAGCACCCGGTTAGTGTCGTGTTCAAAACCCACACCTTCGGCCA
>CAADGU010000597.1 GCA_900696625.1 uncultured Chloroflexota bacterium
GACACCAACCCATCGGCAATGGAAATCCCGGCAAAACCAGAGGCCACGCCGGTGGCAAACGGATTCACCGTGGAGGCCAGCACGCCAATGCCCGCGCCAATCATAATTACCGCCACACCCGTCAGGGCATCATACCCGGCGGCGATCATCACGGCGATGATGAGGCCGTAAAAGGCCAGCGATTCCTCGGCCATGCCATAGCTGGTGCCGCCCAGGGCAAACACACACATCAACACGGCAATCATCCACTTTTCCCGCCCTTTGAGAGCGACCGTAATCTTGCCGATGCCGGCGTCAATTGCGCCGGTAGCCATGGTCATGCTCAAAAAGCCGCCGATCACCAGCACAAACAAGGCCACATCAATCGCCCCATACAATTCACCCACGTTGTAGACACTAACAGAGCCGTCTTCGGCTTCCAGGCCGTACATGCCGTTGACCGGGGCCATCAGCCCATCCCGAATGATGCGCTGTGGATTGGCTTCCACCTGGTGGTAGCTGCCGGGAATGGGTTCGCCCGCTTCGTTTTTGTCATACTGCCCGGCGGGAATGAGCCAGGTGGCAATGACCACCAGGATGAGCAGGATGAATAAGACGGTATAAGCGGTGGGGAAGTTGAATTTTCTTTTTTCTTCTGTTTTGGTCATGGTTAAATCCTCCTTCGTGAATGGTTTGTAGTAGGCGATTCATCGCCTTCTGACGGCACTAAAGCGCCTACTACAAACGGTTTTCATTCATGTGGGTGGGCTACTATCCGTGCTGTCTCCTTCAGTTATCTAAACCTGTCAGGTCTATCATTCCGCGTCCAAACATTCTACTGATAACAGGGGCATGCCCAGGTTATAGACGCTGTTTAGAACGCCCAACAGGGCCGCCTGGTCTACCAGACGGCCGGTTAATGTGGTGACCGGCGCGCCTTCCTCTGCCCCGGTAACAGAAATCGTCATGCCACTCATTTGCTCCGACCAGCTCTTGTCCAGGACTCCTTGCAGGCGCAGGCAATAGGTGGCGGGGGTGTGTAACCGCAGAAACTGTTCGTGCTGGTGCATCATATGTGCCTCAAAATTCTTCCCCGGCAGTGGTGAGAGGAAATCCGTAATCGGTAATCCGTAATCGGTGATGCGTGATGCGTGACCGGAAAGAAGGTCACGCATCACGCATTACAGTCTGGTCAGCCCTGGAATTCACAAAAAGTTGACCCTGGATAAAGCATACTGGTTCATAAAGAGATAACCGACCGCCCAAAAGTTGTAAAAAAGTGCTATCTTTAAGATAATCACTTACTGATCCATAAGGAAGGTCATTTTGCGGAGAAAAAGTGGCGTAACAGCGCCATTGGTGCGCACCAAATTTTATCAACCACCTGTGCCCGAAAATCTGACACCGCGCCCCCGGCTGATAGAGCGGCTCAACCAGGCGGGTACACGGCCGTTGACCCTGATCAGCGCCCCGGCTGGTTTTGGCAAATCTACGCTGCTGAGCGCCTGGTTGCAGCAGTGGTCGCAACCCACTGCCTGGTTGTCCCTGGACCAAAACGACAATGACCTGCGCCACTTCCTGGCTTATGTGCTGGCGGCCATTCGCCGCGTGGCCCCGGAAATAGGCACGGCCACCCAGACGTTACTGGATAGGCCGGTGCTGCCGCCTACGGCCGTCCTCGTGGCCAACCTGATTAACGATCTGGATGCCATCAGCCAGGATTTTGTGCTGGTATTGGACGATTATTACCTCATTTCCAATCGAGACATTCACAATTTGATGGCCGCCCTGCTGCACCATCCACCCCGGCTCATGCACCTGGTCATTGCCACCCGCCACGATCCGTTGCTGCCACGCGCCTCCTTGCTGGCGCAGGGCAAAATGGCCGAGATACGCGCCCCGGAACTGGCCCTGACGCTGGCGGAAACGGCCGTCTACCTGCAACAAACCCTGCCCACGCCGCCCGACCCGGCCATCGCTTCCGCGCTGCACATCAAAACGGAAGGGTGGATTACCGGCCTGCGCCTGGCCGTGCTTTCCTTGCCCTTTCAGGCGGATGCGGATGCGCTGGCGGCCCATTTCCAGGCCAATAACCGGATGACGATGGATTATCTGGTGGCTGAGGCGCTGGCCCAACAGCCGCCGGAGTTTCAAGCGGCGCTACTGCAAACATCCGTTTTAGACCGTTTTAGCCGGGAGTTATGTACGGCCGTGTGCTGGCCCGCAAACACAGCAGATGCCGCCGAAAATGGTCAGAAATTTATCGCCTGGTTGGAAGAGATGAACCTCTTTCTTGTTCCCCTGGATGAGGAACAGGAGTGGTATCGTTTTCACCATCTGTTTAAGGATTTGCTGCACCACCAGTTACGCCAGCGTTACAGCCCGGAGCAGATGAATGCCCTGCACGGCCGTGCCAGCCATTGGTTTGCCCAACACAACCTGCCCATTGACGCCATCCAACAAGCCCTGGCCGCTCACGACACCGGGCTGGCGGTGCAGATCGTGGCCGAACGCCGTCCCCGCCTGATGAACCGGGAACAATGGCCGCTGTTGAACCACTGGCTGCACCTGTTTCCGCCGGAGTTGGTAGACGGGGAGCCGGAACTCCTTTTGCTGCGCGCCTGGATTTTATACAGCCAGTGGCGTTATGCTGATTTGCCGCCCATTTTGGAGCGGCTGGAACATTTGCTGGCCCAGGCGCCAGAAGCAACGGCCGTTCGCCTGAGCGGTGAAGTGTCCACGCTGCGCAGCCAGCAATTTTTTTGGACGCAGCAGGCGGCGAAGGGCATAGAATGTGGTCAAAATGCCCTGGCGCAGTTATCGGCTGACCACAGCTATGCGCGGGGCGCGGCCTGGGTGTTTCTGTCCGGCAACCGGTATTTAGCAGGCGACATCGCCACCGCCATTACCGAGGCGCGGCAGGCGTTGGCGGCCGAGCAGGGATTGCATGAGTCTGTGGCCGCGCGGCTGCTCACCGCTCTGGCTTTCTTGTATCTGGCGGCGGCCGACATGCCAAACCTGACGACAACGGCTAATCGTCTGCTCTGGCTGGCCGAAGAAAGGGGCCTGGTGGAAAGTATCGGTTCGGCCCATTACTTTCTGGGCGCTGCCGCTTATTGCCAGGGTCACCTGGCGGCGGCCGAAAGCCATTTTCTAGATGTGATTCGTCGCCGCTATGTGGTGCATGGTCATGCCTATGCCCAGAGTGGTTTTGGGCTGGCGCTGACCTACCAGGCGCAGGGACGGCCGGCTGAAGCCGCAGCGATGGCGGCCGATGTCACCACCTATTGGGCGGAAATGAAAAACGCCCCACAGCAGGTGAAGGCGCAAACCTTTCAGGCGCACCTGGCGTTGTTGGCCGGAGACACGGCCGTGGCCCAATCCTGGCTCGATCAGGTCATGCCGCCGCCTCAATTAACGCCGATGCTGGAATTTTACACGCCGGAAATGACCTGGGGCCGGGCGCTGTTGGCGCAGGGCAAATGGGCCGAAGCGGAAGCGTATCTTAATCGCGTCCAACCCTTCCTGGAATCCACCCACAACAGCCGGTTCCTGGTGGAAACGCTGGCGCAGCGTGCCTGGCTCTATCTGGGGCAGGGTAAACAGGATACGGCCGTAACCACTCTCAAACAGGCCATCACCCTGGCCGCCCCGGCGCACCTGATACACCCCCTGGCCGATTATGCAGCCCCGTTGCGTCCCTTGTGGGAGCAATTGGCCCGGCAGCGGTTCATGCCGGATTATCTGGCGCGCATTCAGGTAGTTCCCGGTTTCCCGGCGTCACCGGCCCATGCAGGCGCCACCCTGCCCACCAATGGCCACGCGCCCCTGATCGAGTCGTTGACCAACCGGGAAATGGATGTGCTAACTCTCATGGAAAAAAGGCTGACCAACAAGGAGATCGCCCAGGAGTTGTGCATCTCCGTGGTGACGGTGAAGCGGCACACCTATAACCTGTATCAAAAATTGGGGGTTCACGGCCGTCGCCAGGCCGTCCATGAAGCGCGGAAGTTAGGGGTAATCGCGTGACGCGTGACGAGTGACGAGTGACGAGTGAGGTCATTCCGGTCACGCATCACTCGTCACGCATCACGTATCACGCATCACGTTTCTCTATTCATACGCCAATGCCCGCACAATATCCAGTTTCGCCGCCTGGCGCGCCGGAATGAGCGCGCCCAGGATGCCAAAGCCCAGCCCCACCACAATCGCCAGCAAAATACCGGCATAGGAGAAGGAGAAGGGCAGGATCAGCCCGACCATACTCATGGCACCGACCATGATGTAACTCAGCCACAGGCCGGTCAGCAGGCCAAACAGAGTCCCCGTGGCCGCCAGCAGAAGACTCTCGGCGGTGATCATGCGCCGCACCTGGCGGCGGGTAGCGCCCACCGCCCGCAGCGTACCAATTTCGCGGGTGCGCTCCAATACGTTGATCGCCAGGGTATTGATAAGGGCAATCAGCGACGGTATCGCCAGGATAATGAGCAAGACATACATGCCGTTGAAGGCGGCCAATGTCCGTTCCATCTGCGTTTGCCACTCGGCCAATGAGTAGAAGGTAAAGGCCGGATACCCGGCGGCGATTTGCTGCAAACCAGCGGCGACCTGGGCGGCGTCAGCATTGGCGGCGCGGTCAACCATCACCAGCATATCCGTTGTCTCGTTAAAATCCTGGGCCAGGTTGGCCTGGGAAATGTAACCGGTGGCCAGTTTGAAGTTCAGGAAATCGCCGCCAACGGCCACGACCTGGTAGGTTTGGGCGCCGTTGGGTGTTTGCAGGGTGAGCGCGTCGCCGACCGTCACCCCGTTTTGGGCGGCGAAGATGCCGTTAACGATGATGGCACGGCCGTTGCCCAATGCCTCATACACCGTCTTCTCATCCCCTTTGGAAAAGATCAGCCCGGCAATCTGCGGGTAGGTCACCGGATCAATACCGATCACCTGCAAATCGGTGCCGTCAATCTGGCTGGTAGCCAGGCGCAGCGTGGTGATTTTTTCCACGCCGGGCACAGCTTCAATATCGGCTGCCATCTGCTCATTGGCGCCAATGTTGCCGCCGCCCAATATCAGCGAAGGGGGCATAAACAGGTAATCGCTGCCCAACGTGGTATTCACCCACTCCATCATGCCGCCTTGCATGGAGAGGATCAGGCTGCCCATGGCTACCAGCAGCGACAGGCCAATGGTAATGGTGGAGGCGGTAATGGCCGCCCGGCCCGGCTGCCGCGTCAGGTTGCCCTGGGCAATTTGCCCCTCGCGGGCAAAAATGATGCTCAGCAGGCGGCCAAAGATGCGCGCCAGTGGGTAGATGAGCGCCGGCAGCACCAGCGCCAGCCCGACAATCAAGAGCAAGATACCCAGGGCCGCCAGCCCTACCGTTCCCGGCAGCAGCGTCAGGAAGGCGACCACGATCAAGACTGCGCCCACCATGGCCCCACGCCCGGCGCGGCGGCGCTCCACTTCGGCCAATGACGGCCGTAACGCCTCCAACGGCGATACGCGCATCGCTGCCAGCGCCGGGAATAACCCGGCCAACAGTGTAATGCCCACGCCCAGGCCAATGGCCAGCCCAAACACCCAGGGTTCCAGGGTGGGGCTGCCGACGCTGGTGCGCATGAAATCCTCCAATAAGGATTGCATCCCCGTTAGCAGCCCGGTAGCCATGAGATAGCCGAGCAGGATGCCGACGGCCGTGCCAATCACCCCCAAAATCAGCGCCTCCGCCAGGATCAGTCCCAGGATGGTTTTGCGCGATGCGCCGATGGCCCGCAACATGCCGATGTCGCGGCGGCGCTCCACCACCACTGTGCGAAAGGTGATGAAGATGATGAAGCCACCCAGGGCAATGGCGATGACGCCAAACATGTTGTAGATGTAATTGGCCGCTTCCATGGCCGCGGCGAATTCGGAACCGGTGGTGGTACCGCCCACTTTGTAGCCACTGCCTAGCGCTGCCAGCACGGCGGCGCGCACGGCGTCGGCATTGCTGTTGGCCGCAAAACGGGCCTCGATGGTGTTGATTTGCCCCGGAAAATTGAAGACCGTTTGCGCCGTCGCCAGGGGGATGAACACTTCTTCGCTGCCTTGCAACGGCCGTCCCGTGGTAATACCCACAATCTCGAAATCCATCACGCCGGTCGCCGCCGGCAGCGTGAGGCGGTCGCCCACGCCCAGGCCGGTGTTTTGGGCCAGGCTGTTGGCGATGAGGATGGCGTTTTGGTCGGCGGCGGTGAGTAGACGGCCGTCAGCCAGCGATATTTGCTCCACATCGGTAACGGTGGCCGGGTCTACGCCGCGCACAATCAAGAGAGTAACGGCCGTGCCGTCCTTATTGACGAGGGCCTGTGAGGCGGGCAGGGCCATCGGCCGTACCAGTTGGGGCGAGACGGCGGCGACGCCGGAGACCTGACGCACCTGGTCGGCTACGGCCGTGGCAAACGGGCCGCGCGTCTCGCTGGAAACAGTCAGGTCTACTTCGTCCGCCATGGCCGAGAGATTGCCCTGTATGGCCTGGCTGATGGCCGGCAAAATGGCATTAAAGCCCACAATAATCATCACCCCAAACACGATGGCAATCAGGGTGAGCGTCGTCCGTAATTTCCGCCCGCGCAAATAGCGGAGGGCCAGTTTAATGTGAAACATGATTTTATATCTCCGTTAGAGGGTGATCACTCGTCACTCGTCACTCGTCACCTGCCACTCCCTACGCCATCACCGCCATCTTCTCCCGCACAACACGTTCTTCATACTGCCCATCATCAGACAGGCGGGTGTCGTCTACAATCGTGCCATCCTTGAGGAAAACGATGCGGTTAGCATGGGCGGCAATGCGCGGGTCATGCGTCACCATGAGCACGGTGCGATGCCATTCATGGCTGATCTGCCGCAGCAAGGCGGCAATCTCATCGGCGGCGCGGGAATCCAGGTTGCCGGTGGGCTCATCGGCCAGCAGCAGGGCCGGTTCGGCCACCAGGGCGCGGGCAATGGCCACGCGCTGCTGCTGCCCGCCGGACAATTCGTCGGGGCGGTGGCTCAGGCGGTCGCCTAATCCCATGCGCGTCAGCCAGGCTTCGGCCTGCTTGTGGGCGTCGGCCTGTTTCATGCCATCCAGGATGAGGGGCAGGGCGGTGTTTTCGACGGCCGTGAGTACGGGAATCAGGTTGAAAAATTGAAAGACAAACCCAATCTGGCGGCGGCGTAGGGTGGTCAGGTCGTCATCTTTCAGGCCGGATAATGACCGGTCATCTAGCAGCACCTGCCCCGATGTGGGCTGATCCAGCCCACCGACCAGGTGTAGCAGAGTAGATTTGCCACAGCCGCTTGGCCCCATCACGGCCACAAATTCGCCGGGTTGGATGGTCATATTGATACGGTTCAGGGCAGTCACGGCCGTAGCCCCCTGCCCATACACCTTGGTTAACTGCTCAGTTTTTACAATGCTCATGGT
The DNA here is from genome assembly GCA_900696625.1 of uncultured Chloroflexota bacterium. Lineage (GTDB taxonomy): Bacteria > Chloroflexota > Anaerolineae > Promineifilales > Promineifilaceae > CAADGU01. The sequence continues at coordinate 7,430 of CAADGU010000597.1, forward strand.
AAACCTCCAAATAGGGCAGCGAATGGCTGCCACTCCAATAAACGTGATCCCTGATGTGTGACTCGTAACCTTATTACCGATAACTGATAACCGATTACCGATTACCGTCCATTGGCGGCCGGCCGCGCGGCCTTTCTACCGGCTCCGGGATCGGCTGGCGGCTGATCTCATCCAGCCGTGCTTCCACCATTTCTAGCCAACGCAAATCCGCTTCCAGGTGCATGATCGCCTGATCCAGCAGCAGAATGTAGGCCAACTGCGAGGCCGGGTTCACCTGGCTGCGCTGGGCGGTCAGTGCGTGCAGTTCCCGATACAGACCGGCGCGCTGCGTATAAATGAGGCGGCGCGGGTCACCATCGGCCACTACCAGGCTGAGCATGAGCTTGAGAAAAAACTCATCCCGCCGCCGGTCGCTCAGCGATGGTTCGTTGAACCACTGCCGCAGTTCGGCCAGCCCGGCTTCTGTGACCATGTAAATGCGCTTTTCCGGGCCGCCATCCTGGGCTACGCCATCTTCCACCACCAGCCCGCTCTGTTCCAGCCGGTTGAGGGTGGAGTACACCTGCGCCGGTTTGATGTCCCAATTTTGCTCGCCGCCGACCATGGCTTCAAAGGCATCGTGCAGTTCATAGCCGTGCCGGGGGCGGTGGGCCAGCAATCCTAAAATGGCGTTACGTACAGACATAAATTTAATTAGTAAACAAGTTAATAGTTTAGAATGAGGGAAATTATTAACTAAGTTTCTAGTTTTGTCAAGAGTAGATCAAAAAACCCGATTTCTCAAAGAAATCGGGTTTTTACTGGCTTCACGATAAGGTCAATCACCAGCGGGGGCGGGCAGGGGGCTGCCCTGGAGTTCGGCTAGCCAATGTTTGAACTGGCGGTAGACGGAGGCTGCGCCGACCAGTTCCGGTTCGGTGATGGGTAACACTTTGGGGTGAAGGATAAACGGCCGTGTCTGATACCCGCCCATGCCGCCATGACAGCCGATCAACTCTTCAAACGCCGCCACTTCATTGGTTTCCACGTTGTAGAAACTGTTGATGTACAAATCGGGCGCGTCCGGGAACTGGTTGTACCGTTTCAGGTGGCGGGCGGCATTGGGGCCAAAATCAGCCAGGGGATTCTCGCCTTCGATGTGATCATCGTTGAGGTAGTAACGGCCGTTTTTGCCGATCACCACGCCTTCATGTTCGGACGATTGCACCATCACCCAACCAATACCTTCGTGCTGTACCAGATGGGCTAATAAACCGGGGAACAGCCCCTCGATTTCTTCTAGCGTAATGCGGGTGTCCCGTTTTGTACCGTAGACCAGACCCAAATTGCCAGAGGCCAACACCAGGATTTGCGCGCCTACGTCCAGCGTATCGTCCAATTCTTCTTCGCCAACCTGCACTTCGCCATCCTGCACACTTTTACCGGCGGCGCGTTTAATCCACTTGCCGGACTTTTTGTCACTTTGCATGACATCGTTCACTACGACATTCACATGACCCCAGGATTCATTTGTTTCCATGAAACCCTGTACCAGGAATTGTTTGGCATGCTGCTGCACCAGTTCTTGCAAATCCAGGCCATACCGCTGTTTGAAGGTTGGCCCGCCGCTCTGCCCATGATCGGAGAGGACAACCAGGTGATACGGCCGTGCCCCATCCGCCGCCACACTCTCCAACCGCACAAACTGCTCATCCAGTTTGCGCAAAATGTCCAGCGCATCTAAAGACTCCACGCCGGAATGGTGGGCTACTTCGTCATAGCCTACAAAGGTGGCATAGGCCGACTTCACGCCGCCAAACATATCACCAATCAGTGTGTACACATTCAACTCGCGCATGATGATGGCGGTAAACACGCGCAGCAGCGGATATTTGCCGCCACGATGATGTTTTTCCATGATAGGCACTACATTTTTTTTGCGCGCCTGGCGGAACTGCCACTTTTCCAAAATGATGTCCCACCCCATGAGCAAAATGGTGCGGGTGATGTTATAGGGATTGGCAAAATAGGCGTAATAATCGGTCATGTGCAGCCGGGAAAAATCTTTCATCACGCTGGCGGTGACGCTAACGATGGGTGCATCGCCAGAGACCAGATTGCCCCGGCTGGCGCCGTGATGCACCAGCAGCCCATTGCCATCGGAATGTTCTCTTTCCAGCCGGGCCACTTCGTCCGGGTTGCTGGAGGCGATGATCTGTTTGCGTTTGCGGTCATACCAGCGGAAGGCAGGGATGTCTTTATTAGAACCATGCAGGATGCCTAGCTGGCTGGCCGAGGTTTGTGAGGACATATCCGTTTCCCACTCCACCAGTTCATACTCGCCAGATTCCAGCCATCGCTTCATGGTGGGGGCATAACCGGCGGCCATTGCTTTTTCCAATACCGGTTTAGCGAGGCCGTCAATTTCCAGGAAGATGATGCCGGGCACATCGGTTTCTTCCGGTTTGGCAATCTTTTTGGCGCGCCGTTTAACCACGTTGCGGTAGTAGGAGTTGTCGTCATCAATGGTTAGCAGAGAACTGGCAATGGCGTTCACGGCCGTCAGCCCCAACGCTATCCAAATGGCTGTGCCCACACTGGCTACCTCAAAGCTGGTCGCCAGTTCCCCCGCCAGGTAAATAATGACGCCATTCAGTATCAGCGCGGCAATGCCCAGAGTCAGTACGGCAAAGGGCAGGATGATGTAGCTGAGAATGGGCCAGAGCAGGGCATTCAGCAGGCCAATAAGCGCCGCCGCGATCACGGCCGCGCCAAAACCATTGAGTTGAAATCCATCCAATATGAGGGACATCAAAAATAACGCCAGGGATTCGATGGCCCAGATCAATAAAATGCACACCCAGGGTTTTCGACTTTTGGGGCGGGGTTTGGTTTTCATATTCTCCTCTCTTCAGAGGTAATTGAGTAATTGGGTAATTGCGTAATTACCCAATTACCCAATTACCCAATTACGTTACTCTACTGTTTGTGCCAGGATACGGCCGTCACGCACGGCCGTCACCAGCGCCGCATAATCTCGTTCATTCTGGTCGGCATACGCCACTGCAAAATCGGCCATCA
>CAADGU010000598.1 GCA_900696625.1 uncultured Chloroflexota bacterium
AGCAACACCAGCACGGCCGTTCATCCGACCCATACGTACACGGCCACCGGCACGTATACCGTCACCTTAACAGCTACCAACGTAGTGGACAGCAGCACGGCGACGGCCGTGTTTGTTGTCAATCCGGTGATTGAGCCTGTCTACTTGATATACCTGCCGGTGATTCTGAAGCCATAGTTTTTTGTGGGTGAATTGTGACCTGTAAATGAAAGAAGGCCGGTGATCACCGGCCTTCTTTATTGGACACGGATGGGTGGGATTTGCGGATTTACGGCTGTTTGCCGTAGTCGAGGATGCGGGCGGCGAGGGAGCGGGTGTCTTCTTTTTGGCCGACGCCGCGTGCTTCCTGCCATTTCTGGCGGGCCACTTCCAGATCGCGGCTGAGTTTCATCCAATCGTCCACCACCAGCAGCAGGCCGGGTCGCTGTGGGCTGAAAAGGAAACGGGAGAAGTGGTGGCGGTTCTTTTTCAGTCCTGGCGGGATGCTGATAAATTCAATAAAGCCGCAGGTGTACTCATACAGGTGGTCCACCCGGAAATGGTCGCCCATTTTCAGGGATTGGGGGTCAAAGTGTTGGGCCATGTGGGTGGAGGTGATGGAAGCGATACGGCCGTAACTGATTTTGACGGCCGTGAGCGGCCCTTGCAGCAGCACGTACTGGGGCGTCACAATCAACGCCGCCCGCCGCACCAGATAAGCATAGTAGACCCACAATCCCATCAGCGTCGGAATAATCAGCCACAACACAAACCAAAAATCCCCCAGCACCTCTGTGATCAACCGGTCATACAACGCCAGCGCCAACAGCAGCAGCCACAACAGCAGCAATTTGCTGCGCACGCGGCGGCTGGCAAATTCGTACAGAAGCAGGCGGTGTTTTTTCATGGCTAGAGATGAAGCGATTGGAGATTGGAGATTAAACCAATCTCTAATCTCCAATTGCCAATCTCTCTACAATTGAAATATCCCCCGATACGGCACCACCTTATAACTAAAATCGGTGACGTAGGGGGCTAACTGCTCATTGAGGGTATCCCAGGCGTCGCTTTGCAGCAGGTCGTCCAGGGTCATGCGGTCGCGGCAGACAAAGCCGATCAGCCGGTTGGGTGCGTCGCCATAGGCCGTATGCCAGGCTTCGCTAATCTGGAAACCCATGTTTTGCATCTCTGGGATATACCGCTGTAATACAAATTGGCGGTATTCGTTGGCGCTTTCGGGCCGTACATCATAACTGAGCAATAATTTCAAACCAGGATAATCTTCGTTCATAATGGCGTCTTGCCTCCGTTTTTATCCGTGACCCGTGAACCGTGACCCGTAATCCGTGAACCGTCGGATTACCGATTACGGGTCACGGATTACGTTTCTTTTGCCAGGGGAATAGTAAACGTAAACGTGCTGCCTTTGCCCAATTCACTGGTAAACCGGATTTGCCCACCCTGGGCTTCTACCATGTTACGCACGATGGAAAGACCAAGCCCCCAGCCGGGTTGTTCGCGCACGGCGTGGTCTTCGGCGCGGAAGAATTGGGTAAAGAGTTTCTTTTGATTTTCTTCGGAAATGCCGATGCCGGTGTCTTGGACGGAAACGGCCGCAAATCCTGGCTCACGCACTATCCGCACAGAAATTTGGCCGCCGTCGGGTGTGTATTTGTTGGCATTGCTGACCAGGTTGGTCAACACCTGGGCAATACGCACCGGGTCGGCGTAGACATCGGGCACCTCATCCTCTATGTCAATGTCTAACGTTTGCTGCCGGGCGTCTATGCGCTCATGCAAACTGCCGGTGACGTCAGCCACCGTTTCCCGAATGTCAAATGCTTTGTTATTAAATGTCATCTTACCGCTTTCAATGCGGTTAATGTCAGACAGGTCAGTGATGAGCGTACTCATACGCTGCAAATTGCGGCGAATGACTTCCAGAAATTGTGTTTGCTGCTCATTCAGCGGCCCGGCTACGCCGCTGACAATGAGGTCGGCGTACCCCTTGATGGAGGTCATGGGGACACGCAGTTCGTGGGCCACCAGGCTGACAAATTCACTTTTGGCGGTGTTGGCCGCGTTGATTTGTTCGTATAACTGGGCATTGTTGATAGCCACGGCGGCACGGTCGGCCAGGCGTTCCACAAAGGCAATATCTTCGCGGTTAATTTCGCGGGCGTGCTGTGTTTCCAGGGTAATGAGGCCGGTGACGTGACCGGCTTGTTGGATGGGTACAGCCAGTTGCACTGTAGCCGGCGTGCCATCAATAGATTCGGCTTCACTGACGTTGTGGCTGAGGATGGCGCGATTTTCTACCAATACCTGGCGTACAATCGGATGGTCTACGGGCACATCGCGGGTTTCATCCACCTCTTCTGCGCCGCGGAAAACCATCAGGTGCAGGTAAGGTGGCGCTTCCTCCGGCTGTTCAAACAGGCCAATGGAGCCGCCGTCGGCGTTGATGAGGGCGATGGCCCAGTTGAGCGCCAGGCTGAGGACGCGGTTGAGTTCCAACGATTTGTTCAACTGCTGGTCAATGCGTTGGAAGATGGAGAGTTCCTCGACGCGACGGGAAAGAGCGGCGTCGGTTTGGGTGAAGAGGCGGGCGTTTTCGATGGCCACGGATGCCTGATTGGCGAAGGTCATCAGCAAGTCGAGGTCGGCCGTTTCAAAGACGCCGCTGAAGAGACGGTTGTCTACGTAGACGGCGCCCAGGGTGAAGCCGCGCGCCTGCAAAGGGGCGCACATGATGGAGCGCAACTGGTAGCCGACGACGCTTTGCTGCCCGGCAAAACGGGCATCTTCCTGGGCATTGCTGGTGAGGATACCTTCGCCGGAAGCGACGGCGCGTTCGACGACGGTGCGGCTGATGTTCATGGCATCACCCTCGATTGTTTTCTGGTCTACGTTGCGGGCGGCGCGGGTGACGAGTTGGCCGGTGGTTTCGTCGTAGAGCATAAGGAAGCCACGTTCGGCGCCGGTGAGTTGAATGATAGCGTCCATAACCTGGTTGAGTACTTCGTCCAGGTCGAGGCTTTTGCCCAGTTGGGAACTGACTTCATAAAGGGCGGATAAACGGGCTTGCTGGCGTTCAAGGGTTGGTTGGGTCATAGTGAAAAGAGGAGATTGGGAGATAGGGAGATTGAGTAAACGAGGGATAATCTCCTAATCTCGTAATCTCTGCATCTGATAATCATCACATAGTTGATTCAAAACACAAATTTCGCATTGTGGCTTGCGCGCCCGGCAGATGGTACGGCCGTGCCGGATGAGGTTGATGTGCATGGGATAGAAAGTTACAGCGTCCCCTCTATTTTGCAAGATATTGTGCGCTTTGTCAGCCGTGACTTTTTGGTCAATGAGTCCTATCCGGCGGGTGAGGCGGTAAACGTGGGTGTCTACGGGGAAACACGGCCGTCCAAAAGAAAAAAGCAGGATGATGGCCGCCGTTTTGGGGCCGATGCCGTTAATTTGCATCAACCATTGCTGTGCTGCGTCCAATGGCAAATCATTGAGAAAATCCAGGTCAATGGCGCCCTGTTCCTGGACAATAAAACGCAGCGCCGCTTGAATGCGTGGCCCCTTCTGGTTGGCTAATCCGGCGGAGTAGATGGTTTCAATCACCTCCGCTTCTGGGGCGATCATCACGCTTTCCCAGTCTGGATAGCGGCTTTTGAGGGCGTAGAATCCTTTGTCACGGTTGGTATCGGAGGTGGCCTGGGAGAGGATGGTACAAACCAGTTCGTCTACCGGGGGGTGGTGTGGCTGCCATTCGGGTTCACCGTAGATGCGGGCGAGGGATTGGTAGACGGCCGTGTACTTTTCTTTATCCATAATGAAGGATTTTAGCACAAACGCGGGTAAAACAGGATTGTCGTTTTTGTTGGGATGGGGAAAATGAGGGGCATGGAGACGCTTTCACACCGCCAATTTATTGCTACACTGCCACCGGTGCTTATGCCGTGTTTGCCAGCCCATTTGCAGGGGGTTCAGGTGAAACAGCCCTGGCAGTGGTTGGTGCAGTTTCATTTTGGCGAGCCGCGTTTGCATTATGAGGTGTCCCGCGTGACCCGGCGGCAGGGGTGGGAACTGGGCTTTCACTGTGAGGCGACCGATCCGCGCCTGAACCGGTATTTGTTGGATGGGTTTCGCCGCCATTTGTTTGAGATTAAGGATGCGCTGGGCGAGAGTATCGAGGCGGAGATGTGGGACAAGGGGTGGACGAAGATTTATGAGGTGTACCCGGATGCGCCATTGACCCGCGGTTACCAAACGGCCGTTGCCCACCGCTTAGCCACCATCATTACCTGCCTGCACCCGATTTTTGTGGAATTGCGCGGGGCGGTAGCGGCCGTTTACCGGTAATCGGTGAACGGTGATCGGTAATCGGTAGAACGGCAATCGATCACCGATTACTGATTACCGATTACTAACTTCTCCAGTTCAACGGCCGTTAAAAACCCCTCGGCCGCGCCCACGGCCCCAATTTTGTAGGAGGCGAAGGTGAGGGCGTAGTGGAGGGCAGTGGTGGGGCTGCCGGTTTGCAGATAGCTGTGGATGAAGACAGCAAAGAGGGCATCGCCGGCGCCGATGGTGTTGACGATGGGGCGGGTGAAAACAGCCGGGAAGCGTTCCATCAAATTATCTTGCCTGACTGCCAGTAACGCCCCCTCCGCACCCAGGCCGATGACGAGTACGGCCGTGCCATACCGGTTTTGCACTTTTCTGGCCCAATCTTCGGGAGCGTCCGGCAGCCGTTCGTGGCTCATAAAAAGGATGTCGGCGGCGGCCATATAGTCGCGGTTATAGTCGTCGTCCAGGTCACTGATGGTGTGAACGTCGGTGGCGATGGGTTTGCCGGCCTGTTTGGCCTGCGCCAGAAACGGCCGTGAATAGTTGATATTACACAGCACCGCCAGGTCACACCAGGGCAGGTATTGCTGGAAAATATCGGGTGGATACGGCCGTGACTGCACATCTTTCAGGTCGGTATGAATCTGGCGACGGCCGTCGGCGTCATACAAAATAACGGACTGGCACGTTTCGGGCATGGTGGGCAGCACCCCTTCCGTCTTCAAGCCATCTGCCGCCAGGCTGTGCTGCACCAACTGCCCTACCGCATCTTGCCCAATCAGCGATAGCAGGCGCGTCGGATTGCCCAGGGTGGTTAAAGCCCTGGCAATGTTGTATCCTACACCGGCAGCGCGACTATGGACACCGAAGAAGGGGTAACATACCGGGAAGTAGTTCAGCGGAAACCGGTCAACCCGTAGCGTCGTTTCCAGATTGATATGCCCACAAATCAACAGGTTGCTCATGGATATGACTGTAGCGCAGTTGGGCAAAGGAGCAAAATTAGCGTGATGATATTTGAACAATCCGATTCATTGGCGCTCTGGCTGGCAGCCTGGGGAGTGGATATGTCTTTGTGGGGCAAGGATGGTAATAAATCGGCCGTTGACCTGTGGCTGGAAATGCAGCATGGGGACTGCATCCTGCAAGGGCCGCCACCCCTGCGAGTGGTGCGGGTGGTGCAGGTTGTCATTCAGCAAGAGGGGAAGGTGCTGATCGAGGGGGCGCAAGAGATGGGCGACGGCCGTTTGCGCACCCGCCATTTTTTCCCCTCTGAAAAGATGAAACCGGGTGAGCCGCCTGCCGCTGCCGCCTTGCGCTGTCTGCGTGAAGAGTTGGGCGTAGTCCTGGAGCAGGTGGTGATCCTGTCCGAAGGCGGAGCACAGACGGAAAAAGGCGATTCGCCTTCATACCCAGGATTGCAGACGGAATATCATTTTGTGGAAGTGGCCGCCCGCATCCGGGGCTTATCAGACCAGGATTTCTGGCATGAGAATCTGGCGCATACCCTGAATGACCCGGTGAAACGGCATCATTGGACGTGGGTGCAGGCGGAGCGTAATGCGTAATCCGTAAATCATCACTCGTAATATGGGGGGTAAAGGAAACGGGACGGCCGTTCCAGCGAGCCGTCCCGTTTTTCATGGGAAGAGGATTGAAGGGCTTAGGGCATAGGCTACAAGTTAAGGGTTTGAGGCAATTGTCAAGGGCCATAATTCAAACACACTCATCCGGTTTTTTCGCTTTTGTTTGACAATGCCCAAGTCAGTCGCACGATGGGCCAGGTACTCTGGTA
>CAADGU010000599.1 GCA_900696625.1 uncultured Chloroflexota bacterium
CGTTACGTTTCGTTTTAATGCCGTGATAGAGCGCGTTTTCCACCAACGGCTGCAAGGTCAGCTTCAAGATGGTGTTGTGCAGCAGCGCCTCGTCCACCTCAATCCGATAATCCAGAATATCGCGGTAGCGCATTTTTTGAATGGTCAGGTAACTGCGCACATGCTCGATCTCTTGTTGCAGCGGAATCCACTCTTTGCCCTTGCTCAAGGCAATGCGGAAGAAGCTGGACAGGGCGCAAACGATCTCAATGACCTGATCACTCTTGTTGGCTTCGGCCATCCAGACAATGGTGTCCAGGGTGTTGTAAAGAAAATGAGGGTTGATCTGCGCTTGCAGCGCCTTTAGCTCCGCTTTCTTCAGATTCTCATGCTCCTCAATTTTGGCGTGCAACAGCTCGCGGATTTTGCCGATCATGATGTTGAAGCTGATGCCCAATTCGGTGATTTCGTCCACATTATTGGTGGTGACGAGCGCCTGCAAATCGGCGCCAGTGATGGTGGTGGTCACATCGTGCAGCTTTTTGATGGGCAGGTAGATGCTGGCAGAGATGATCCAGGCCGCCAGCACGGAGAAACCAATAACACCGGGCAGCAAAATCATGTAGAGAAGGGAGAGGCGGGTGAAGCGGGCCTGGTTGGCCTTATGCTGGGTTTCGGCCTCGTTCACTTCAAACAGCATGTAATCTTGCACGCTCGTTTCCACAACGGCCGTGATCCCCCGAATGTTATCTAACACCGCCTCATTTTCCGCTACCCGGCTGCCTTGTTCAATTTGCTGCCCCATCACATCCACATAATGGGTCAGCGTACCTATTGTCCGCCGAATGACTTCCAGCTTGATGCGCGAGCGATCCGAGCGGGCGTTGGCCGTCAGAAAATCAAGTTGGGCGTTCACCTGGGCGAGCATTTCGTATTGATGCCCTTCGCTGAATTCCGTTTTGCCGGAGACGATGTTCCACATTTCGGCGTCAATGGCCGGTTTAATATAACCATTGAGACTGTTGGCGGTGGTGATATTGGTCATCAGGGCGTCATATTGGCGGTTAAAACGCAGCACTTCCCAAATGAGCATGATGTTCACGGCCGTGAGCAGCAAGATAACGGTGAAAAAAGCGAGCAGGATTTTGGCCCGCAGCGACAGCCGCGCGCTGGCAAACAAAGTTACAAATTTGCCCATGTACCGGGGGGCAAGAAGCGGTTCACTGGCGATCAGTTGGGCGTTCATAGGTATTCCTGTAAGACCCTAACGTTTTTTAGAAACCCTTAGGGTCTTATCTAATACGATTGCTGCCGAAACTGCTGCGGAGGGAGACCATTGTGTTTGTGGAAAACGTGGCTGAAATAGTGGGGGTCGTTGTACCCGCTTTGATAGGCGATTTCCGCGCATTTCAAATTGGTGGTACGCAGCAGTTCTTTGGCCCGCTCCATGCGGATGCGGGTGAGGTAATCTTTGAACGATTCGCCCATTTCCTGGCTAAAAATGACGCTGAAATGGCTGGCGCTCAAATTCACGCGGGCGGCGACTTCGTTCAGCAGTAAATCCGGGTTGGCGTAATGGGCGTCCAGAAACGCTTTCACCTGATGCACAATGCGGGTGCGTTCGTGGGTGGCCTGTCCGGTTCTAAAGGTCATGGCCTGGGCAAAGATACGGCCGAGCTTCGCCCGCATCTGTTCTACCGTGTGCAGGCCGGCCAGCAGCTGCTCCAGCTCTTGCGCCTCCGGGATAACCTGCGCTGCTTCGCCGCCTAAATCGGTGATAAACTGCACGGCCGTGACCACCACATCCACAAACAAATAATGCTTCACCAGGTCAGATTGCACCGCTGCCTGGCTGAGCGGCAGGAGGTGGGTGGTAAAAAAGGCGTCAAACTCACCGATCAGGCCACATTTGAGGAAATGCTCGACGGCCGTCTGATCCAACTTCAGCTTTTCGATAGGCGCATTTTCAATGTACGCATTTTCAATGTACGCATTTTCGGGCGCACGGCCGTTGCCGCGTACCTGGGCCAGCGCCTCGGCAAAGGATTGTGAAATCTCCGTCAGCCGCTGCTGCGGCGAGCCAACCCCGGCGACGGCCGTGCAGGGCAGCGCCTCGGCCACATCCTGGGCGATCAACTGCGCCAAAAATGCGCCATCGTGTTGCAATTGTTCCGGGTTATCGCCGGTCATAATCAGCAGCAGTTCCTCCGCGCTTTTTTGGGTCAGGAACGTGCCCGGATGGGTGTAGGTGAGGTTGGCAACCAGGGCATGAATTTGTTGGTAATCGGCGTATTCCAGAGGAGGCACGGCCGTGTTCCCCTTCACCTTCAGCAATACCACCAGATAATACGGGGCAATGATATTCAGCCCCAACTGCTGGCACTGTTCAATCGCCTCGGTGGATGAAACGCCGCCCACCACCAGTTGGAACAACAGCCGTTCCCGCTGCAAGGTGACGTTATCTTGAATCTGGCTTTGCAACTGTTTGAGCTTTTCGCGCTGCGCCTGCTCCTGGTCTAGTAGGGTGGCAATGCGTTGCAGGACGTGGTGGATTTCAACGGCCGTGATCGGTTTCAATAAATACTCCGATACCCCCAGCTTCACCGCCGACTGCGCATAATTAAATTCATCGTGCCCGCTCAAAATCACGATCTTCACCCAGGGCATCCGCTCCCGCACAATCCGGCTCAACTGCAAACCATCCATAAACGGCATCTTAATATCGGTGATAAGCAGGTCTGGTTGCAGATTTTCAATGAGCGGCAGCGCCACCTCCCCATCCGGCGCTTCACCCACAAATTCAAACCCCGCCGCCCCCCAATTCACCTTGTCCCGTATCCCCTCCCTGGCCACAATCTCGTCTTCAACCAGAAAAACCTTGTAAGCCATTATTGCACCTCCCTTCTTTGGAGATTAGGAGATTGGGAGATTTAATCTCCCAATCTCCCAATCTCTCTCCTTCACTGTCCATACACATTGCGATACCGCTGATGCAAACTGGCAATATCGGCCGGATCAAGTTCCTGTACCATGCCAATTTGCATCGCCAGCCAGACGGTGCGGGCAACATCTTCCACCATCACGGCCGCTTTCACCGCGGCTGTGGCATCCTTGCCCACCGTAAACACCCCATGCTGTTGCAGCAGCACGGCGGGAGAATTGCCGATATGTTCCACCACCTGCTGCCCAATCGCCTCGCTGCCAATCAGGGCAAAACCGGCCAGCGGAATAGGGCCGCCAAACTCGTCGGCGATAGCGGTCAAACAGCACGGAATTGGTTTGCCCACGGCCGCAAACGCCGTCGCATAGGGGGAATGGGTGTGTACAATGCCGTTCACGTCCGGTCGGTGGCGGTAAATGTAACAATGGCTGGCCGTATCCGATGACGGTTTCAACTCCCCTTCCACAATCTCCCCATCCAGCGTGACCACCACATGGTCTTGCGGCCGTAAATCTTCATACCGCACCCCACTGGGTTTAATCACCACCAACCCCGTTTCCGGGTCCCGCGCACTCACATTCCCCCCCGTCCACTTCACCAGGTCATTCTTCGGCAGTTCCATGTGCAAAGCAAAAAGCTGTCTTTTAAGTTCTTCTAGCATACGTTTTTTATTCCCCAACTGTCATTCCGAGCGGAGTCTTCGGAGCGAGGAATCTTTCACCCGGATTGGCACGTGGGATTCCTCCTCGAAGACTCGTCGGAATGACATGCGCGGTGGTCAATGAGGAGAGCAGAACGCCCACTTGCTGCTCGTTTGCACGTGGGCGTGCGAACTCCGCAAACCCTCATTTAAGCCACTTCCGCCTTCAACGCCTTCAACCGCTTCATCACGTCATTCGCGCCCCGGCCAAAATAGTCGTGCAACAACTGATATTCGGCGAACAGCCGGTCGTAGACCGCCTGATGTTCCGGGATGGGCGTGTAGACCACATCTTGCAGCCGGGCCATGTTGGCCGCCGCTTCCACAATCGAATCGTAACCACCGGCTGCCGCCCCCGCAGCCACCGCCGCAAACATCGCCGAACCAAACGCGCCGGCCTGCGCCGTGCCCGTCACCTGGATCGTTCGGCCGGTCACATCTGCATAAATTTGCATCAGCAGTTGGTTCCGACCGGGCAGCCCACCCGCCGCCACCAGTTCCGTCACCGGCACGCCGCTCTTTTCAAAC
>CAADGU010000600.1 GCA_900696625.1 uncultured Chloroflexota bacterium
GCGACGGCTTTTCCGGCATTACCTATCTGCCGGTAAGATTCGCCCAGACTGTGCAAAGCGGCGGCTTCTTTGAAGCGGTCGGCCAGTTCGTGGGCAATTTGCAGCTCGCGTTCGTGGTAGCGAATGGCTTTCTCCGGTTCACGAGATTGGCGGTAGGCGCGCCCTAAATTGCCCAGAGCAAAACCTTCTTGGGAGCGATCACGCAGTTGGTGGGCAATGGTCAGATGTTCTTCATGAAAATCAATAGCGCGCTCAATATAGCCCAGGGCGGTGTAAACGCGCCCCAGGTTACCCAGGCCAGTGCCTTCAACTTCACGTGACCCCTCGCGGCGGGCGATGTTGACAACCTGCTCAAAGTACATAACGGCTACATCGAGCTTGCCAATATCCAGGTAAGAGAGGCCCATGGTGTTGTAGGAGTTGGCGGCGCGCAGCCTTTCTTCGCGGGTGTCCTCCTGGTCAATGCGCTCTTCCGGCGCAGGTTTGCCGAAGATGATGGTGTACATACCCACCAGGGTGCTTTCCACTTCTTTCCAACTGGGGTAGCGTTCCAGGGGTTTGGTGGCCAGGCATTTGCGCAAAAAGAGGTGGACATCGCGGGGTAGGGAATTGTCTAGTGGTTTGATGTGCCCTTTGAGGTGGATTTCTTTGAGTTCTTCGCGCTCTTTGCCCTCGGCGGCAAAACGGCCGGTGACCATTTCGTAGAAGATGCAGCCCAGGGCGTAGATGTCGGCGCGGGCATCTAGTTTGAGTTGCAGCCATTGTTCGGGGGCCATGTAGAGGGGGGTGCCGGCCGCGCCTTGCGTCAGTTGGGTGCGGTTGAACAGTTCGGGTAAGTCGTCTAGTGTGGCGGCAGCGCCTTCCTTGCCGAGGCTGGTGAGGGTGCTGGCCAGGCCAAAGTCGGTGACACGCGCCTGCCCGTTGACGCCGATGAGAATGTTTTCCGGTTTGAGGTCGCGGTGGACAAGGCCGGGTAGCTTTTTGGTGGCGTATTTCATGCCCCGCGCGATGTGCAAGGCGAATAGGATGGCCTGTTCCAGAGGCAGGGGTTTGCCTTTGCGCAGCCAGGAGCGCAGGGAGGGGGTGCGTTTGCCTTCAGGCTGCTGCACCCATTCGAGGACCAGGTAAACTTCACGGCCGTCGCCAATCCGTTCTACCCGGTATGCCTGCACAATGTTGGGGTGTTTGCCCATCTCCACCCACATGGTGCCTTCGCGTAGGAACATATCGCGGGCGGGGCGGGAGGAGATGTACTCAGGCTTGAAAGTTTTCAGGGCGACCAGATCGTGGGTGATCCGGTCATTGCACAGATAGACAATGCCCATGCCGCCCACCAGCCGATTCACCACCTGGTACCGGTTGGCGATGAGGACGGGGGCGCCGGTTTTTTCTGGTGGTAGCTCCGGGGTTGTCTGAGGGTTATTGGCAGATGCTGCCGCTTGTTCTGTCATGGGCTTGGGTTATGAATCAGGTAGCCGATACCGAGCCGCGAGGGTGGCTGCACTCATTAGTGCCTTAAGTATACCCGGTTTGGTAAGGAGTGTACACAACCTGGCAGGTCTGGGAAGACCTGTCAGGTTTGCACGAAGTTTTGCAAGATGCGCAAACCGACACTCTGGCTCTTTTCCGGGTGGAATTGCAGACCGTATACGTTGTCTTGGGCGACAATTGAGGCGAAGGGGAAGCCGTAATCTGTCCAGGCGAGTACGGCCGTGGCCGCCGCCGGATCACAATAATACGAATGCACAAAATAGGCGTAATCCCCACTTTTTACACCTGCCAACAGGGGATGCTCCCAGGCGGGTTCTAGTTGATTCCAGCCCATGTGGGGGATTTTTAAATTAGGAATTAGGAAGGATGAATTATGAAGGGGGAAGCGGGTGACACGGCCGTGAATGAGGCCAAGTCCCTGGTGGAGGCCCATCTCGTCGGACTCGTCGAATAGCAATTGCATGCCCACGCAGATGCCCAGGAAGGGGACGCCGCGCTGCACGGCTTCGTGGATGGCGGCGGGCAGGTGACGCTGGCGCAGCCCGGCCATGCCAGAGCCAAACGCACCGACGCCCGGCAGCACCAGCTTGTCCGCTTTGCGCACCACCTCCGGGTCTTCGGTCAGCACAACTTCTGCGCCAATGTATTCAAATGCTTTTTGCGCCGAGCGAATGTTGCTGGCGCCGTAATCTATCATGGTGATTGCACTCTTGTTCATCGTTACCTCACGAGGAGGTAATTAAGTAATCAAATAATTAGGTAATTGGGTAATTAAGTAATTACCCAATTACCCAATTACCCAATTACCCAATTACTCAGTCAAAGTTCCCTTTGTGCTGGCGACATCCACACGGCGGGGGTCGAGGTCTACGGCCGTCCGCAATGCCCGCGCCAATGCCTTGAATAGTGCTTCCGCTTTGTGGTGGTCGTTACGGCCGTCTACCCTGGCGTGTAATGTGATGCGTGAATGGACGGCGAAGGTCTCGAAAAAATGCTCTACGAGATCGGTGGGGAATTGGCCGATGGCGGGAGTGGCCCAGGTGGCCTGGAAGATGGTATACGGCCGTCCGCTGATGTCCAGGGCCACAAACCCCAACGCCTCATCCATGGGCACATAGGCATGGCCGACGCGGTTGATCCCTTTGCGGTCGCCCAATGCCTGGTCAAACGCCTTGCCCAGCACAATGGCGGTGTCTTCGATGGTGTGGTGGCTGTCAATGTGCAGGTCGCCGGTGGCGCTGACCGTCAGATCAAAGAGGCCGTGAATGGCTACGGCCGTGAGCATATGATCCAAAAACCCGATTCCTGTGCTGATACTGTGCTGCCCTGATCCATCCAGATGCAATTCGATCTGAATGTCCGTTTCCGATGTCTGTCGGTGAATAGTTGCCTGTCTGTTCATAATGTAAGAATTAACCACGGATTTTACGGATTGGACGGATAGAAACGGATCAATCAAAAATCCGTGTTGATCCGTAATATCCGTGTCATCCGTGGTTCAATTTTCTCAAGGTTTCTATTAGCCTATCCGTGTCCTCCGGGCGGCCGGCGCTGATGCGGATGCAGTTGTCCAGACCGGGTTTGTTGAAGTAGCGGACGAGGATGCCCTGTTGCTCTAAATCGAGTTTGAGTTGGTGAGCAGAACGGCCGTTGACCTTACACAAAATAAAATTCGCCATACTCGGATACGGTTCCAGGTAGCCAATCTCCTGCAAAGCGGCCCTCATGCGGTTGCGCTCGGCCACCAGCAGGCGCACCTTTTCTTGCATCCAGGCCGGGTCTTGCAGGGCAGCCAGGGCGGCGATGCTGGCAGCCACGTTCACATTATACGGCTGTTTGATCTTCCACAAATGGGGCAGCAGCCATTCGGGGAACGCGCCATAGCCCACGCGCAGCCCGGCCAATCCTGCCAGCTTGCTGAATGTGCGCAGCACGACCAGATTGTCGTATTCCAGCGTCCAGCGGATGTGGCTGTGGTAGCCCTCCGCTGCGGAGGCATCCACCTCGGCAAAGTCGGCGTAGGCTTCATCCAGCAGCACCAGCACGGGCAGCGCCAGCAGACGGCGCAGCGCCTCGTCATCAATTACGCTGCCGTCGGGGTTGTTGGGCGAGCAGAGGATGAGGATTTTGGCGTGGTGTTGGGTCACGGCCGTTTCCACCCCCGCCACATCCAACGAAAAATCATCGTTGCGAGGCACCGACACATATTCCCCTGCATTCA
>CAADGU010000601.1 GCA_900696625.1 uncultured Chloroflexota bacterium
AATCTCCAATCTCCTCCATGAACGACCAACCCAATTCCACCCCCAAACCCATTTCCCCCCACAGCCTGAACCAGAAAGAACTGCGGGCCAGCACCTTGCTGCCGGTGGTAATCCCGGTGGGGATTGTGTTGTTGGGGGTGGTGGTGTGGCTGATTGCGCCCGATGATTTTAATACCGGGCTGGCGATTGCCATCAGCCTGAGTTTGCTGCTGTTTTTGCTGTATTGGACGCGGCGGGAAGCGGCGCGGCAGCGAGTAATTGCGCTGGCGCTGGCCGTGCCGGCGTTGGTGGGGCTGAGCGTGGGCATGAGCAACGGCCGTATAGCCCCCATTCTTCTCGGTTTTGGCCTGACCGGGCTGCTGTTGATCATTCACCGCGCCATCAGCATTCCCATTTCTTACCGTTTTGCCGCCCGGCGTTACCAGGCCGGCGACCTGGAAGCGGCGCTGGCGCTGGTGGAAAAAACCATTGAGACCCGCCCTAATTTTTGGGAATCCTACCAGTTGAAAGCCCTCATTTTCCTGGCGCAGGCGGATTTTCCCCGCGCCGAACGCGCCGCCAAAGAGGCGCTGACCGCCAATCCACAGAGCGACGCAGCGGCCAACACATTAGGGCAAATTTATCTGGCGCAGGCGCAGTTTGAAGCCGCGAAAGGGGCTTATATTCAGGCCGTTACCCAAAATCCGGATCACGCGCTGCATTGGTATCACCTGGGCTTGTGCCAGTACCGGCTGGCGGAGTGGGCAGCGGCGGTAGACTCGCTGGCGGCGGCCACCAAACGCGCGCCGCACATTTTAGAATACGAATTGTGGCAGCATTATTACCTCTGGCGCTGCCTGCAAGCGTTGGGGCGCGAGGAGCAGGCGGCCGAGGTTCATAGCAAACTGCAGAAGTTTGCCGAAGGGCTGCCACTTTTACAAGAGCAATTGGCGCAGCAGCCGGAAACGCCACACCTGCCCCTCATCCGTGCCGACCTGGCTGACCTGGCGCAGCAGGTGGGGGATTGATCCGCGAAGAGTACGAAGGAGTGGCTGGCACTATAGCGACCCTATCTGAAATGTGGCCAGTCGGAGGAGAGCCTTTAGGCGAACCACGCATCGGCTAAAGCCTCTCCTCCATTCACAACTCATTTGGGAGTGCTATAGCTACGGTATAAGGAGTGAAATGCTGACACTTGAAGAACGCAGGCAACTGATTGAACGGATTCGCCGCTTTCCGGCGGAGCTAGAGGCGTTGGTGGCGGGGTTGAATCCACAAACATTGACCACGCCGTATGTGCCCGGCGAGTGGACGATTGCCCAAAATGTGCATCACACGGCCGATTCGCACATGAACAGCTACATCCGGTTGAAGCTGATGCTGACGGAGGAACGGCCGTTGCTCAAACCCTACGATGAAACACAATGGGCGCTTTTCCCGGACGCCACGCCGCCCGATTTTACGTTGACACTCCAGTTGTTACGGGGGCTGCACGGCCGTTGGGCGACCGTGTTTGCCGGCCTGAGCGAAGCGGATTGGCAGCGGGTGGGCGTCCATCCGGCCGACGGCGAGATCACCGTCGAGGATTTGCTGCGCAACTATGTGGCTCATGGCCAGGCGCACCTGGATCAGATTCGGCGGGTGCTGGCGGCAAGGGGAGTGTGGGTGTAAAACCACATCCCCTTGCTTTTCTACTCTTCAAAAGGCAGATTGGCGCAAACGGGGCGATAGGACTGCGTTTCTTCATCATCGCCGATGTACTGCTCCCACTCGCTGCGGGTCAGGTTGCGCGTCAGACGTGAACAGGCTTCCGGCGCTAACTGGTGGGGGCGGAGCAGGTGAACTTTGTTAAAGTCCCACAATACGGCCAGTATGTTGTTGGTGGTGAGGATGTGACGGCCGTTGGGGTGGATAACCAGCGCCTTGACCGCATCACCCTGGTGGATGCGCCCCAATTCCACCCATGTCCCCAACTCCCAAATACGCAAGTTGCCATCTTCACTGCCGGAGAGTAAGAAGTTGTTGTTGGGCGTAAAAGCCAGCGAAAGTACCGGCCGGTTGTGGAAGAGATTGGCTTCCAACCGGCCTGTGTTGACATTCCAAACGCGAGTGGCGTTATCCGTACCGGCGGCTAAATAGCGTCCATCCGGGCTAAAGGTTAGGACATACACCGCTTCGTTGTGGTGGAACTGCTGCCCGGCTTCCCCGGTGACGGCGTCGTAGAATTGCACACGGCCGTGATCTTCCGCCGTCACAAACTGTGTACCATCGGGTGTGAAGATGATGTCAGAGATGCGTGACACCGGGCGGATGGGGTCAAACAGCGTTTCACCGGTGGCGGTATCCCATACGGTCAGGACCAGGTTGCCGTTCAGACTGGTTTCGCTGCCGGTGGTGGCTAACAGGCGGCCGTCCGGGCTAAAGGCCAGGGCGCTGACGGTCTGGTCAGCAGCCAGACTGGACACCTGCTCGCCGGTTAATCTGTTCCACAGCCAGACGCCACGATTCTGACCGGCGGCGGCAATGGTCTGGTTATCGGGGGAAAGCGCCAGGGTGTGCAATGCCTGGTCGGTTGTGATCCAGCGCGTGGATTGGGCGGCGGTTACGTCTCCGGCCTGGAGCGCGGCCATATCCCACAGGCGTAAACCGTCAGCGCCAGCCGTGACGAGTTGGTCGCCGGCGGCAGTCAGGGCCAGGTCATTGACCAGATTGGGATGGGTGGCCCGGCTGATTTCGGCCGTGTCTTTGGTGACGTCCCACAGGGCTATAGTCCCATCTGTGTCGCCTGTGGCTAACAATTTACCGTCCGGGCTGAAAGCGGCGGTGAAAACGGGCGCTTCCTGGATCATATTGCTCACTTCCTGGCCGGTGGCTACGTCCCACAAGATGGAGGTGTTATCATCGCTGGCGGTGACGACAAATTTGCCGTTAGGGCTGAAGGTGACGTCGTTGACAAAGGCCTGGTGCTTCATTTCAAACAATTGTTTACCGGTATCAGGCTGCCAGAGGCGGGCAGCGCCATCGGCGCTGGCGGTGGCCAATAGTTGGCTGTCGGGGCTGAAGGCGGCGTCCACGATCCAGTTTTCGTGGAAAACGGTGGACATGCGCAGCCAGTTGAAGCGGTTCCAGATGCGGGCGGTGCCATCATCGGAAAAGGTAGCCAGGCGTTCCCCATTGGGGCTAAATGTAGCGCCATAGATGGGGCCATCATGGGACAGCGTGACCAGCACTCTGGGATTACGCACGTCCCACACCCAGGCACGGCCGTTGTCATCGCTGCTGACCAGAATGGCGCCATCTGGGCTAAAGGTGACATCCCATACAGAGGCGTTCTGATTGGTGCCTAAGACCAGGATGCCGTTAGCCACATTGACCACCCGCACGGTGCCATCATAGACGCCATAGGCCAGGTAACGGCCGTCAGGACTAAATTCCACGTCGTTGATCCACTCTTGATGGGGGAATTGGTGGACAATCTCCCCGGTAGCGGCGTCCCAGATGGTGACATTGCCGGCATAAACGCCATCTTCTGGGGTTTGGGCGTCGCCGGTAGCAATGAGGCGGCCATCGGGGCTAAAGGCGGTGGCAAAAACCCAGCCGTCATGGGGCAGCGAGAGCAGTTGGTCACCGGTAGCCACATCCCACAATACGGCCGTGCCATCGTCACTGGCGGTTAACAGGCGGCTGCCATCCGGGCTAAAGACCACTTTATTCACCCAATCGTCGTGGTGCAGGGTGTATTCCGCACCCGGCAGCCGCGCCAACAGGCTGCGCAGCAGTTGTTCACCTTCATCCGTTTGCTGCTGCTGGTAAGATTGCAGCGCCACCAGGGTGCTGAGGACAAATTTGTCTTGTTGGGCCAGCAGTTCGCCGGTGATGGCCGTCTTGAGCGCCTGCGCCTGTTCTTTGAGCAGGGTGGCAATGTCACGCTGCCGGGCGGCTTCGGCTTCGGCAGCGACGGCCAGATCCCGCTGCTCTTCGGCAATCTCTTTTTGGCGAGCCGCTTCGGCTTCGGCGGCGACGGCAATATCGCGCTGCTCTTCTGCCAATCCCCGCTGTTCTTCGGCGATGCCGCGCTGCTCTTGGGCCACCACCGCCGCCGCTTCGGCCGTGGCTTTGGCAAAAATGGCAATTTCGCGCTGCAAGACGGCTTCGTGTTCGTTGACGACGGCCGTCGCTCTGGCGGTTTCGGCAAACCCACGCTGCCGGTTGGCTTCCACGCTCTGCCAGTAGGAGAAGACGGCCAGCAGGGCAATGACGATGGAAATGGTGACGCCCGCGGCCAGAATGC
>CAADGU010000602.1 GCA_900696625.1 uncultured Chloroflexota bacterium
AAGGTGTATATGCAGGTGTGGTTGATGATGAGCGTGGTGGGGGGCGTCACGGCCGTGTGGGGCTGGCAGCGCATCAAAGAGACCCAGACCGGCAAATATGTCTGGGCATCGGCGCTGGCGGTGTTGGTCATTGCCGCCGCCCTGTACCCCATCCTGGCGACCCGCGCCAAATGGGACATCCGCATGAGCAAAGATGCGCCCCACACCCTGAACGGCATGGACTTCATGCCCTATGTCACCTACCAGGAAAACGGCCAGACCGTGCCCCTGGGGTATGACCACGACGCCATCCTGTGGATTCAGCGCCACCTGCCCGGCTCGCCCCTCATCGCCGAAGGGTACAGCGACAACTACTACCGCTCCATCACCAACCGCGTGGCCATGTACACCGGCCTGCCCAACATCATCGGCTGGAGCGGCCACCAGCGGCAGCAGCGGGCCGCCTTGCCCGGCGGCATGATTGACATCCGTATGCAGGACGTCCACCGGCTCTATAACACGACCAGCATCGCCGAAGCCATGAGCATCATCCAGAAATACGGCGTGGAGTACATTTATGTCGGCCAATTGGAATGGGTTTTATATGACCCGCAGGGTTTGCTGAAATTTGATCAAATGGCTGAGGCGGGCCTGCTGGAAGAGGTCTACCGCAACGATGGTACGAGCATCTATCGCGTCCTGGACGCCTCTGTAAATACGCAATGAGCATGACACCGCTTGACGAGATTTGGATGGTGGTGCGCTGGTGGCTGGCATTGCTGGTGCTGGGCACGGCCGTGACCCCCTTCACGCTGCATATCCTCCACCGCCTACCCGACCGGGGCTACGCCTTTGCCAAGTTGTTGGGACTGCTGCTCACCAGCTATCTATTCTGGCTGTTCGGCAGTCTAGGCATTTTGGGCAATAACCTGGGCGGGATTTTGGTGGGGCTGGTGGTGGTAGTGGGGCTTTCCATCTGGGCCTGGCAGCAGGGGCGAGCAGAGATTATCGGCTGGCTGCGCGCCAACTGGCGTTACGTGCTGCTGACGGAGTTGCTCTTCCTGGTCATTTTCTTGCTGTGGGCCTGGGTGCGGGCGCAAAATCCGGCCATTGTGGCTACCGAGAAACCGATGGATTTCGCCTTTTTGAATGCCATCGGCCGCAGCCCCTCGTTTCCGCCGCTGGACCCCTGGCTCTCCGGCTATGCCATTAGCTACTACTACTTTGGTTATTTGATGCAGTCCGTATTGGCGCGGCTTACGGCCGTGCCCGAACCCTACGCCTTCAATTTAGCCATTGCCTGGCTGGTGGCGGGTACGGCCGTCGGCGCGTTTGGCCTGGTTTACAATCTGGTAGCCGCTTATGGGCCACAGGCCAGACGAGCCGCCATGGCCCTGGGGTTGGTAGCGGCTGTGGCTATTCCCATTGCCGGGAATCTGGAGATTGTGCTGGAAGCGGCGCATGGGCATGGCTACGGTTCGCCGCAGTTTTGGATCTGGCTAGATGTGCGCGACCTGAACACAGTGCCCGACCCCACCACGCCACCGCGTTATGAAAATGCCTTCTGGTGGTGGTGGCGCTCCTCCCGCCCCATCAACGAGTACAGCCTGAGCGGACAGCGGATTGATGGCCTGGAACCAATTGTGGAATTCCCCGCCTTCAGTTTTGTGCTGGGCGACCTGCACCCGCATGTGATGGCGCTGCCGTTTGCCTTCTTGAGTTTGGGCGTGGCGCTGGCCTGGTTCCTGAAAGATTTTAACGCAGAGGCGCAAAGACGCAGAGAAGAAGAGCAAGAATCTGTGAAATCCTTCAACACGCTCAGAGCCAGCACTGAGCCTGCCGAAGTGACAGGTACTGCCGATCCTATTTTACGTCCGCTTACCGGATTGGTGCGGGAAGTGGGGGTACCGTTGTGGCTGCTAACGGCCGTTATTCTCGGCGGCCTCTCGTTTTTGAACGTGTGGGATGTGTTGATTCACCTGTTTGTGGTGTTGGGCGCGTATTTGCTGGCGCAATGGCGCCGCCAGGGCTGGTCACGCGAAATCCTGATTAAAACCTTTTACCTGGCGCTGCTGCTGGCGATTCCGGCGCTGTTGCTCTATCTGCCTTTTTATCTGGGCTTTCGTTCCCAGGCAGGCGCGCCCTTCTTGCTGCCCATGCTCAACCGCCCCACGCGATTGGCGCAATTCCTGATTGTGTTTGGCCTGCCGCTGGGCACGATTACCATTTTGCTTCTGGTATTGGCCGTAAAACAATATTTGCGGCAGTGGTGGGTGGGACTACTCACGGCCGTGACCCTCTTACTCTCCCTCTTCCTGCTGGCGCTGCTCTTTAGCTGGATTGTGGCTGCTTCGGCGGAAGGGGCCGGCCGGGTGATCAACCTGGCCGCGGAATTGGGCATCCCCCTGGCAGCGCGGCCCGAAGGATTAGCGCCGGGGTGGGCGGTCACGGCCGTGTTGGCCATCCTGCCCACCTACCTGTACGCCCGCCTGGTCTTTCCCGCCCTTACCCTGCTCCTGGCGGGTCTATTGGCCCTGGCCGTCATGGTACTTGTGGAAGCAATGGCCCAACGCCCAGACGCCGAGGCGCAAAACGATCCCCTCACCCCCTCACCTCCTCACCCCCTCACCCCTTCACCTGCTCACCCCGGCGTCCCCGCCGCACTCACCCCGGCGTCCTCGCCACCCTCACCCCTCCCCTTCGCCCTGCTGCTCATCATCACCGGCATTTTGCTGACGTTGGGGCCGGAATTTTTGTATTTGCGGGACAATTTTGGGGTGCGGCTGAACACCATCTTCAAATTTTATTACCAGGCGTGGGCGCTGTTTGGCGTGGCCGCTATCTTTGGGCTGTATGCCCTGTGGCGGGCTACGGCTGGCGCGGCCCGGATTGTGCCGGTGCTGACAACGGCCGGGTATGGGCTGGCGCTGCTGCTCTCGCTGCTGTTTCCGTTTTACGCCATCCAATCCCGCGCGGTGGAATTTCGCGGGCGGGCGGATGCCGAATTTCGCCAGCCGCCCACGCTCAACGGGCTGGCGGCGATGCAGAACTTCAACTTTGATGAATACGCCGCCATTCAATGGCTGCGCGAGAATGTAGACGGCACGCCCGTTATTTTGGAGGCGGTAGGCGGGCAGTATTCGGAGTACGGCCGTGTCTCCGCCAGCACCGGCCTGCCCACGCTGCTCGGTTGGGCCGGGCACGAATACCAGTGGCGCGGCAGTTCTACGCCAGAACCAGCCCTGCGTGACCCGGCGGTGCGTGACATCTACACCGCC
>CAADGU010000603.1 GCA_900696625.1 uncultured Chloroflexota bacterium
ACACGGAAAAGGTGCCGTCGCCATTGTGGCGGTAGAGGGTATTGGGGCCGTCCGTATCGGTGACGTAGAGGTCGAGCCAGCCGTCCTGGTCATAATCCCCCCACGCCTGCCCCGTCACTTTTTCGCCATCAGTGCTGGCGCGCGGGCTATTGATGCCGGCAGCAGCGGTGACATCCTGGTAGGGTGTGGGTTCTGTTTGGGCGCGGGTGAAGGTCACGGCCGTAACCACCCCCATCACGCCCCCCACCAGACAACATACAAATAACCATCTCTTCTTCATCCGTCCTCTCTTCATTCCATTCCCGTTCCCGTTTGTAGTAGGCGATTTATCGCCCACCGCAGGCACTAAAGTGCCCACACCAAACCATACCCATTATCAGCGGAGTGGGCATCCTCAGATGCGAACCAATGGGCATCTGAGGATGCCCACTCCTCTTATTTCGCTGTACTGATTATCTTCCATTTTGCCAGGCCGGGGTAGGGACGCAATCCGTGACGCCCGTTTTGGCAGCACATCGATTGGTTTGGCGGTGGCGGGCGGTACGGCCGTGCTGCAAATCCCCTGACCTCTGGCAGCGAATAAATTCGCGGCTACACAAAGCGAAGACCGCCTACGCGGTCTGGCGACCAGCCGACGAAGGTCGGCTTTGCTTTCTGTTGCCGCGATTTCAATCGCCTGGCACAGGATGTTTGCGGGCTAAAGGGCAAACCGGTATCATCACCTGTGACCGATTGGGAGATGGTCAATCTCCTGATCTCCCAATCTCTCAATCTCAACAACCTGATATTTGGAGCAATGAATGGATCAAGACGATATGACGCCAACGACCGTGCCCGACACACCCGTTGCGTCAGAAAACCTACAAATAGAAGAACCGGCCAACGCCCTGCCGGTACTCGCCGCCGCCGACCTGCCGGAAAGCTGGCGACAAGCCATGGGCCGCGCCGGGTGGACAGATTTGACGCCGGTGCAATCCCGCGCCATCCCTTACGTGTTGGCCGGGCGGGACTTGCTGGTGCAGTCACGCACCGGCAGCGGCAAGACCGGCGCCTTTGTGCTGCCCATTTTGGAGCGCATCAACCCCCGGCTCAATGCCTGCCAGGCGTTGGTACTGGCGCCCACCCGTGAACTGGCACAGCAGGTGAGCCATGATGCGGCGCTGTTGGCCGGAGATAGTGGCATAAGGGTCACGGCCGTATACGGTGGCGTGGGCTATGGGCAGCAGTTAGACGCCTTTCGCCAGGGAGCGCACCTGGTGGTAGGCACGCCGGGCCGGGTGCTGGATCATCTCATCCGCCGCTCGTTATCCCTGGAATCGCTGCAAATACTGGTATTTGACGAAGCCGATCGTTTGCTTTCTATGGGCTTTTACCAGGATATGCTGGATGTGAAGCATTATTTGCCCGCCAAAGGCGTGGACGGTTATATGTTCTCCGCTACCTTCCCCCTTCGTGTGAAGCAGTTGGCCAAACAATTCTTGCGTGAACCTGATTTCCTGGGGCTGAGCAGTGACAATGTACATGTGGTGGAGACGGAACATTGTTATTACGTCACGCCGGGCATGGACAAAGACCGCAGTCTGGTGCGCATCATTGAAGTAGAAAATCCCGAATCGGCCATCATCTTTTGCAATACCAGAGACCGGGTGCAGTATGTGACGGTGGTGTTGCAGCGATTTGGTTATGACGCGGATTCCCTGAGTTCTGACCTGTCGCAGAAAGATCGGGACAGGGTGTTAAACCGGGTACGCCAGGGCACACTCCGCTTTCTGGTGGCCACGGATGTGGCCGCCAGAGGCATTGATATTCCCGAACTGTCTCACGTCATCCAGTATGAACCGCCAGAAGACCCGGAGTTATACATCCACCGCGCCGGGCGCACCGGGCGGGCCGGGGCCAGCGGCGTGGCGATCACGCTGGTGAATGAGTTGGAAGATACCAAGCTGCGGCGGATTGCCCGGCAGTATGAGATTGAATTGCAACAACGGCCGTTGCCCACCGATGAAGATGTGGCCGCTGTGGTTGGCGAACGAACGACTGTCTTCCTGGAAACGAAGCTGCGCGCCCGCGATAAGCTGCAAACGGAGCGGATGCGCCGGTTTGTGCCGCAAGCACAAAACCTGGCCGAAAGCGAAGATGGGTTGGCGCTGCTGGCGATGCTGCTGGATGATTATTACCAGGCGACCATGCACAAGCCGCCACCCGTCAGAGAGCCGGGAGTGGTGACACGGCCGTCTGAGCGGCACACCGGTGACAACAAACGACGCAGTGGCCGGCGTGGCCCCAGAAAGTGACCCAACGAGGAGAATGGCAATTATGTTGGTTCGTCTCGTCCTGTTTATGGTTTTGTTAGCCAGCTTATTAGCCGCTTGCAGCGGCGGCAGCGAGCCATACCATGAAACCTTTGATTCATCCGGCAATTGGAGTACCGACAACGACGCCGAAGTTCGCGGTGAAGTGATCAATGGTGTGTATGAATTTGAAATCAAGGCAGACACACTGACTACCTGGACAACAGCCGGGCAAAATTTCAGCGATGGCTGGTATGAAGTAGAGGCCACCCAGATCAGCGGCCCGGATAATAATTTGTTTGGCATGGTTTTTCGCGTGAACAACGAGACCGACGATTTTTATGCTTTCCAGATCAGCGGCGATGGCTACGTCTGGATCGGCCGTTACAAAGGCGGCGGCAGCCAGGAGGCCACCCCCATCATCGGCAACTGGTGGTTTGAATCGGCGGCTATCAAACAAGGACCGGATATGACCAATCGTCTCAAAGTGCGCGCGGAAGCCGGTAATCTGATCTTTTACGTGAATGACCAGGAAGTGGGCCGGGTGACGGACAACTCTTTTGCCAAAGGGGACATTGGCCTGATTGCCGGCAGCCTGGGCCAGGGTGGCGTACTGGTGCATTTTGACAATTTTAAGGTGACGCCGCTGGATGAATAAGAGTGTTATCGGTAATCGGTTATCGGTAAACGGATGGCCGATAACCAATTACCGATAACCGATTACCAACTACATGGAAGAAGTACGAATCAACATCAACACCGCCGACGAGATGGCGCTGGCAACGCTGCCGGGCATTAGCCTGAAGCTGGCGCAGCGCATGGTGGCCCACCGCCAGGAGCATGGGCCATTTACTGATGTTCAGGAGCTAACGGCCGTGTCCGGCATCTCCGCGCGTATGATTGAGCAAATGGCCGGCCGCATCACGGCAGAGCCAGCCACAGAAGAAGCAGAGCCAACGCCAGATGCCGAAGTGGAGACGGCCGTGCCACCCACAACCGACACCCCAGAAAGTGACCCAGAGGGTGAAGAGGAAATTGAACCGGAAGTGGTCATCCTGACACTCCCACCCCCGGCAGAAAGCGAGGAACCTGTGACCGAAACCGACTACGAAATAACAGCGCCTGTCCCGCAACCCACACCAGAAATGAGCCAACCACCAGTTGCCAGCGGCAGCATGGTAGGCAGCCTGATCGCCGCTCTTTTTGGCGCGATCTTGGGCACAACCCTGACGCTCTCCATCCTGTACGGTTTCAACCAGACGCTGCAATATGCCAGCAGTGCCCAGGCCAGCGACCTGCAATTACAACTGGCGGCCGAATTGGCCGAAATCCAGCAAACGCAGCAGCAAATCCAAAATGATCTGGCCGCCCTCAACAGTCAGGTGGAAACATTGGCTGCCGCACAGGGGGAAAACAGCACGGCCGTCGCCACCGCCCAGGCCAACGTTACCCAACTGCAAACGGCCGCCGCCGACCTGCAAACCAGAGCGGATGACCTGACGGAGCGGCTAGAAACGGTGGCACAATCGGCCGAAAATTTCGACACGTTCCTCACCGGGCTGCGCGACTTGCTTGTGAATGTGGCCGGGCCACTGCCCACACCGGCGCCCACCGCCACCCCCACCGAAACACCAACACCATCGCCAACCGATGCCGCGCCGACGGCCACCGCCACCACCGACCCGGCCTTCACCCGCACACCGCGCCCCACTGCCACCGCGATTGGTCTGCCAGCCGGTACAGCCACCGTCAGCCCGCAGCCATAGAAAAACCGGGTAATGGAGTAATTGGGTAATTGAAGGAGTTCAACATGGGTGTAGCACACCGTTCGGCTGAGGCTCACGTCGAAGCCACAATGAATGAAAATTGGCTCTTTGGGATTTCGTGGGGTCTGGCGTGAAACGTGAGGCGTGAAACGTGATGTCTATCTAGTCACGTTTCACGCTTCACGGGTTGTCAACCCCCTGAATTCCTGAAGACCCTGAAAATTCATAATTCATCCTTCATAATTCATAATTTTCAGAGAGCGTGTTGCAAAAGTATAGTGGCGCGGAACAAGGCGCCTGTTTAGGGGTGGGATAAAAAACAGGCATAAACTTGTTTATGTTAACTTTTTACCTGCGGCATCCCTTGTTTCCCTGTCTTAGCTTGTCATAATGTTGCCCCTGTGCCTGAAATCAGGCGCATATTGCCCTTTTTTGCTTGTTTTTCCCCTTTTTAAGCGGTCACCAGGCCCACTTCACCCCTGGAGGGATCGGCTGCGGCACCGACCGGCTTGGGCGCGCCGCAGCGTCGGCGCTTTTTCGGCGGCTTGTCCAGTTGTCTGGCTGCCAGCAGCGATACCCAGCGCTTGAGATTGTAAGCGGTGGCGCATATGCGGGCCTGAAAAGCCACCTTGTCTATGCGCCGAAAACGAGCGCGGCGGGCATCGTTATGCAAAACCAACCCGGCAATGATGCGCTCAACGTGCGGCCGCAGCTTCATATCTTGCTTGAAATCCTCAGTCTGGCTGCACGCCTTCAGCCGTTCCCACTCGGCGCGATAGTCACTGATAAAGACCGACTTGTGCGTAGTAGGCGTCTCTTGACTGCCGCGACAAAGTTTCAAAAACGGGCAGCCCAAACATTGCGCGGCCGGATAACGGAAAGTATGCCCATCGGCGCTGCCGGAACGATACTTTTGAGAACTGATGCGGCCGTTGGGGCAGGTGAGTGAAAAGCCATCGGCGCTCAAGACGAAATCTTCGGGGGCAAGGGTGTCGGGTTTGCGTTTGGGCGAGACCGGGTAAGCGCCCAATTGGGTCTGGCCGTCGGTGACCTGGTCAACCTGATGGACGATTTTGCCCCAGCCGGCGGCCTTGTCGTAAATCAGTTTGTCGGGGCAGAAACCGTGGTGTTCCCGTTGAGCTTCCAGGACATCGGCGATGGCGTCGCCATCCGGTCGGGAACCAGTATCCACTTGTATTTCCCTGATGAAATGGACGGTTGCCAGGACGGAGACATTGTAGGCGAAGTCCTTTTTGTCGCCGCCATGATTGCGGATGGTGGCTTCGGGGTCGGTGGCCGAGCAAAGGCGGTAGGCGCCCCGCTTGGTGAGCAGGGAGAGGTGCAGCAGTTGGCCGTTCTCGTCCAGTTCCAGGCGCAGCTCATCGCCAAAGAGCTTGTCGAGCCGGTCTAGCCAGCGCTGCACGGGGGCGGCGACAGCTGCCTGCCGGATCGTGTGCTGGCAGTTCAGGATGGCGGTGACGGTTGTCAGCAGGCGCTGGCGCCACTCCTGTGGGGAGGGGTAACATTGAGATAGAGTTCAAAGCGGTGCACGGTGGTGTGGTCTGGACCAGTGGCAAAAATGGGGTAGCCGGCAAACCATTTGACAAGGATATGGCAGCCGATTTTCTCTTCCAGTTCGCGCAGGGAGCAGCCGTAGAGATATTTGACGAGCATGGCGCGCAAGAGTTGGGGACGGTGTGGGTAACGGGACGGCCGTTGGATACAGGAGATGCGGACGTTTCGCCTCTGGCAGCTTGAGCTGCGCACCAGGTTGAGCCGCTGGCAAGCCAGCCAGCAGAAAAGCTACTTCCGTTGGCTGGCCGGCGTGGGCCGCGGCAATCTGGTGCAACTATGGGATTTGCAAACGCCAGGCCAGAAAATGATGCCACTTACCGGGGCTTGTGCCATCCCAGGATCAGGCGCCCCATAAATTTCTGCCAGCCATGAATGGGCAGGTTGAGGCTGCGCATGATGGTGTCACCGATAGTGACAGTGGTGGCATAGACTTTGACCAATAGTTCGTGATCTCGCGGCGTCGGTTTGGGGATAGCCGCCAGCCGCAACATTTCTGGAGGGCCGTATTGGGTATAAACGATGGCCTTCATCTTAAGCCTCCAATTCAGGCTGACTGGCAGACAGAGCCGAGATCGCCGCTGGATTGAACCCCTTCATGATCATCCAGACGGCAAAGACCATTTCTTGGATGGCGGTGGGGATCATGAGACGCCCGATGCCAGATTCGATTAATGGCGCGGTGTGCAGCGGCGCAAACATACTGGCAATTTTGGCGACGAAGTACAACACCGCGCCAATCATGCCCCAGGCCGACAGCCACCGTGGAATGAGCCTGGTTTGATAAAACAGGGCGAAGATCATCAGTGTACCGATGCTGAAAACGATGCCCGCGATGATTTGCATCCACTCCCCCGAAGCGATGAGTACGGATCCCAGTAATTGAACATCTGCTGCGCCACTCTGGGCATAGATCTCGCTAACGGTCAACAACAGCAGCATGCTGATGACCAGGAGTATTTCACCTATCGCTTCAAATACTCCCCGGAACAAGACCCCGCCGAACGCCAAAACTTCATTCTGCTTTCTCAGGATTGGATACAACATCACGGGCACCATGGCCAGAGATAATCCCATCAGTAAAACGAGGAGCCAGCCAATAATCCATTGCGTTTCACTGGCATCCACATTGAGTGGATACGTGCCCCCGGCTCTGATGGGGGCGGTAAGCGCGCCAGCCAGGATGCCGGAAACTGTGCCCATGATGAACAGAATGCCCACGATAACGGCCGTTTTTCTATAGGTGTTCATGTCGGATCTCCGTTTTTGATAAACGCTGTTCCGCGAACATATCCGGCTTCAGGCTGCCCTGTTCTTGATTGCGGCGCAGCAGCACAATCCCCAGCCAGACGAACCAGATGATCTGACCCAGGCCAAAGACGCCGGTCAAATCGGTCAGCGCCGGGATAATCGTGATGATGCCCACCGCGCCCACCAACAAACCGAGGATATTCAGCCCCCGCGGCAGTCCGCCAGCCCGCAGCGCCGCCAGACTGACCAGCAGCGTCCAAACGCCGCCCAGGATTTCGCCATTAAAATTGCCCAGCCCGCCGGCTACGGTTTCAATTACCTGCCAGGTCAACGCCGCCTGGGCCGGGTCATCGGCATAGAGGGCAACGACAGGGGCGATCCCGGCATTGGCGACCATGCCGCTGGCGATCAGCGAGCCGGCCCAGATAATCCCCACCACCGTTGCCACTTGCATCATCGCCGGGGCGCCGGATTTCAACCGGTCGTACAACGCCAGCGACAGGACGATCAGCGCAAAGCCAAAGAATACGTACATGAGCAGATTGGTCGAAAAGGTGACCAACTGCATTTCCACGAGCAGGGCCACCTTTTGGGCCGGGTCGGTGATGCTGGGATAGTCCAAAACGACGAGAAAGATAAGCATTCCCATCAGGTAAGCGACGGCCGTGTACAGCGCCGCAATACCGCCAGATTTCTGTAAGGTTTTCATGTTTCTCTCCTATGTAAAAAAGTTTGTAGTAGGCGATTCATCGCCTATTCACGGCACTGAAGTGCCAACTACATACGGTCAGGCTTCTATACTGCGCCATTTCCAGGCAAACCAGATGATCAGCAGAAGGCAGATCACTTCAACGGTGGCAATAAAAATGTAGTGAGGATAAGACGCCCCGCCGCCAATGATAAACACAATGGTCATGAGGCTGACGATGATATTGGCCCAGCGATTGATGCCGTACTTCAAGACGCGGGACAGGATGATCATGGCAATGGCCATCTCCATGATGATCGCACCGCCCAACATCAATTGGGGAATCGAGGCGCCGGCGCTGGCGGCAGTTCTGGCCACTTCTTCCGCCGCGCCGGGGATGTTCAGCGAAAGGATGTCCGCTTTCAGCATGTTGATCATGACCACAATCCACAGAGTGGAAAGCAGGTCTTTCGTGTCTATCTTTTTTGCAAAGGTTGTGTTTGTGTTCATTTTTTCTCCTTTCATCAGGCCGCCGATAATGCCATTATCGGCAACAACATTGCCAAAATGAAACCCACCAACAAGATGACATAGAGACGTTTGCTCTTTGGGTGATCTACCCAGTACGTGAGAATGACTGACAATAACAATGTCTGTAAAAACACCTCCGGCCAACCGACTAGATGATCCCATAAGGGTAAATTGAAAAAAATCATGCCTTCAATGCCTCCCCAACTGGCTGAAAATGGCGCCAGAATCCCTATAACGACAAGCATGTACCACATGATCAGCCAGCCTTTTCGATTGCTGAATAAGACATCTCTTAACAGGTAAAACACAATTGCCAATAATGCCGCCCTGAATGGCTGAAATAGCGTGCTGGCTATCAGTATCGGATCTGTAATTTTTCGAATTATCGGGGCTACATCTGGCCGGCTCATTCGAGCTGTATATCCAAGGAGAATAGCCGCGATTACGCCGGTAACGAAGTAAGTGACAGTATGAGAAATAGTAGTCCGATACAGAATTGACCCGAAAGAAGGTTGTGGGTTATTCACCATAAGTTTGTTGCTCGTGTTCATTTTTTCTCTTTTGACTCGTTTTGATGTGGGTCCAAAACTTGGATTTGGTTAGTGTCATTCGTTTTTCGCCATGACTACAGCGGATAAAGAAATGAACGGAGGCCTCTCTGGAAATTTATCCGCTTAATTCTCCATCCGTTGTAGTCTTAAGGGAGTGGCGAAAGCTTCGTGACACTAACGGATTTGAACGACCGAGATCAATGGCATTCCTAAATCACGTACTTTTTTGAGCAAGCCGTGCAGGGCCGCTTGATCCGTCACCGGACCGGTGAGAAGGGTACTACCGTCTTCTTCCAGCGAGATGGTCAGACCCTCAAACCACTCCATCCATTGCGGGGACAGGTGGCCGGCAAGCCGGATTTCGTAGATAACAGGTGACGTTTCCATGTTCGTTATTTCCGCCTTCAGGCAACGTCAATATACCGGCAAGGCGGTATTGCCCGGTAGCAACTTTAGTATTGTCTGGAGTATTGTTTTGGGGGGGTTAGAGCAAACCCAACTCGCGGGCGCGGGCGACGGCTTCGGTACGGTTTTGGGCCTGCAGCTTGTCAAAAATCCGCAGGTTATGCCCCTTGACTGTGCTGAGAGCCAGGTACAGCCGTTGGCTGATCTCGGTGTTGGAGTGTCCCTGGGCAATCAGTCGTAACACTTCCAACTCGCGTTGGCTGAGTGGCTCAACCAGGGGCCGGTGGCTGGAAACGGCCGTAAAGCGCCGTTCATCCTTCTTTTCTGCCTCGAAGGCCACCAACAGTTTTTTGACATAGTTTGGCCTGATCTCCTGCTCCGCCGCGGCGTACAGAAGTTCCGCCATCCGAGGTCCTTCATCCAGGAAGAGGCGGACGAAGCCTTCCGGCTCTGCAAGTGTCAGCACTTCGCCCAAAAGATGTAGAGCCTGGTTCTTCTCATCATGTGCATAGAGCGCCAGCGTTTGGAGAACCATGGCTTTCAGCCGCTCATCCGCCCAACCCCTGGCTTCCATTTGCTGGCGGTAAGGCTCCAGTATGGACAACACCGCGGATGGGTCATCCTGGGCGATGAGTACACGCGCCTGAATGAGCGGGAGTTCGTATTGCCAGGCCAGTTGGGCGGCTGCGGCCAGATGACCCTGGCGAAGCAAGATAAGCGCCTGAATGGCCGCAATGTCCGGCATCCTTTTGACAAAGTTTTGCTGGCGCGCGGTTAGATCGGCCTTCTCTATCAAGTCGGCGGCGCCTGCGATGTCTCCCCGGGCAAGTTTCAGGCGGGCAAGAAACACCTCGCAGATCACGTATCTATCAATCGTGTGATCGTACTGCTGTGCCAGTTGAAGGCTTTGTTGACCGTATTGCTCGGCCGTATCCAGGTCGTTCCATTCATAAAATATGCGAGCCAGACCAATATACTCTTGATCAGCATTTGGAGGTTGTTGATCACTGAGCAATTGCAGGGCATGCCGGTAGGCCTCGGCCGCCTGATGAAGCTGGTTTTCAGATTCCTGTATGTTACCTAAACCGGTTATAGCCGATACAGTGAGGTGGATATTCCCGGACGTCTGTTTAATAGCCAGCGCTTCGCTATAAAACTGGCGGGCTGCGGCACGGTCCCCCTCGATCTGGTAGGCAAATCCCAACGTTCGGAGCGCTCTACTGCGGAAAGGCAGATTATCAGGGTGGAGGTACTCTAAGGCGCGGTGCGCCTGGATGATCATAGCTTCCGGCTGGTATTGAGCGAGCGCCAATGTGGCTCTCGAGGCGGCAATTTGCCCAATCAGGTCGCGGGTCTCGTTATCGCCATCGGCATTTTGCAACACTTTTTCTGCTGCTTGCAGCTTCTCTTCCACGCCGATTGTCTGTCCGGCATTTAGCGCCAACATGGCAGCTCTCACCCACAACCAGGGATTGGTATCCAGTACAGCCCGTGGCAGAAATTCCAGCCAGTCGAGTACGGTAGTCACGGCGGCATGTGAGTGCAGGGGAATCATGCCTCCCTTGATCAGCCGCTCGGCGCGTGCAATGTCATTGGCAGCAGCCGCGTGATGGAAGGCTTCAAATGCCAGGTTATTGTTTTCATACCACTGGCTGGCCCGGATTTGCAGCCCGGCAATCCCTTCGGGGGGGAGGCGTTGCCCCAACTGTTGGCGCAGTAGATCCCTAAAGAGATGGTGATAGCGATACCAGCGTCGTTCATTATCCAAGGGGACAATGAACAGGTTTGCGTGTTCGAGATGCTCCAGGATCTCCTGCCCGGAAGCGGAAGGATCAAACAGAAGGGCATCACAAAGCGAGCTGCACATGCGATCAAGGATGGAGGTAGACAACAGGAAAGCATGAATCGTTTCTGACTGCTGCCCCAAAACCTCTTCGACCAGATAGTCGAGTACAAAACGGTTACTGCCCGTGAATGACTCGACAAAGCTGGCAGTGTCTTGATGTCCCTGCATGGAGATTGCGGCTAACTGGAGACCGACGATCCAACCTTCGGTGCGGCTTTCCAGGGCGGCAATGGTTTCCTCAGAGAGATTTAGCCCCATGACGCGGTTGAGAAATTCGGCGGCTTCGGCGGGGGTGAAACGCAAATCGGCGGCGCGGACTTCGGTCAGTTGGCCCCGGGCGCGCCAGCGGGCCAGCGGCAGGGATGGGTCTTCACGGGTGGCGATAACCAGGTGCATCTGCGGTGGTTGGTGTTCCAGCAAAAAGGTGAGCGCCTGATCAATTGGTGGGGCGTCCAGGGCGTGGTAGTCATCCAGAACGAGCGTAAATCCCTCCGGGATGGCGGCAATTTCATTGGCGGTGGCAATTTCATTGAGCAGAATTGTCAGGATGGATTCGAGTGGCGGCGGTTGCGGTGATTCGAGTATGCCAGACGTTCTTTTCCCGATTTCAGGTGAGAGTGTTTGCAAGGCGGCAATGAAGTAAGCGAGAAAGCGGGTGAGATCGTTGTCTTTTTCGTCTAAGGAGAGCCAGGCAAACGGCCGTTCACACCCAGCAATCCATTCCGTGACCAAAGTTGTTTTGCCAAAACCGGCGGGAGCGGAGATGAGAGTCAGTTTGCGGTGCAGCCCCTGGTTGAGTTTGGCGATGAGGCGGGGGCGGGGGACGAGTGACGGCCGTATGCGCGGCACGAACAATTTTGTTTGCAGTAAATCGCCAGACATGGACACATTATAATGGAAAGGAATGTGGTGGCGAGAAACAGGGCTTCCTCAGGTGCGCTAATGCGCTGAATGGAGTGAGAGCCTGCCTTCGACTGATTGATAGGCTATACCATTGTGCTGGAGAAAAATCACATGAGCGTTACATTTTCTGCTCCCACTTCGTAGATCCGGCCGATGCTCTGACCAAGGCCCGGCAGTTGGGGGCCAGTACCAAACCAGCCTGGCGGGAACAACTGGATCCCAGCGGCGCGGCTGTTTGTTTAAGTGTTGGCTACTCCAACCCCGCATCTCGCGCCTGCAGGGCTGCCTGTGCCCGGTCGGCCACTTGTAGTTTGTTGAAAATGTTGGATACGTGGTTGCGCACTGTCTTCACGCTGATCGTCAAATCGGTGGCAATGGCGTCATTCGTCTTGCCCTGCCCAATCAGAACGAGGATTTCACGCTCGCGCTCGGTTAAGTCGGCGAAGGTTTCCGGAGGGATAACGGTGCGGCTGGCGGTGAAAAAGTTCATCATGCGGCCGGCAATGGTGGGGCTGAAGATGGCTTCGCCACTGTGGACGGCGTGGATGGCCCGCAGCATCTCCTCGTGTTTGGCTCCTTTCAGCACGTAACCCCGCGCCCCGGCGCGTATGGCGGCAAACACTGACTGGTCTTCTTCAAACATGGTCACCATCAACACGCCAACCCGTGGATTGGCCCCCACGATTTGCCGCGTGGCCTCAATACCATCCCCATCCGGCATCTGGATATCCATGAGGATAACGTGCGGTTCCGTTTCAGCAGCCAGATGGATAGCTTCCGCCCCACTGGCTGCTTCGCCAACCACTTCCATTTCCGGTGCAGCCAGCAGCAGCGCCCGCAAGCCATCGCGGAACAGCGGGTGATCATCGGCAATCAAGATGCGAATGGTATCCATAAACACTACAACTCCTTCCCGCCGTGCTGATCATAGCGCGCCCGGTAACCTAAAAGCTGCCCCAATGGAGCCAGGATGCCAAAAAGAATGCGCTGCAAAAGATAGGGCGGGCTGACGGCGCGAAACTCGTTGGCATAGGCACGCAGGATAACGGCCAACTGTAAAAGATTGGGAACACCATCAGCATTTGTTTTACCATCGGCCGCCAGCCCCCACATCGTTTCAAGAAATGCCTGGCTTTGCAGTGCGGGACGTACCTGCCAGAGTAAGCGCCCTTGTTCATCACTGACATTGTGCATCCAATGGGGTGTGTTGGCGGGCACGGTAAACGTTTCACCCGCCAAAAAGGTGCGTTCAACGCCGGCGATTGTGGTGCGAAACGCGCCTTGCAGTACCTGAAACGTTTCTTCCTGGTAGGGATGGTAATGAGAGGGCGGCTGCACTGAATGAGGGGGATACACCGCCTCCATTTCCAATAGCTCTCCCTGGGTGTCGGCGCTGGATTGGCGAATGATCAGGCGGCTGTTGTTGTTATTTTTGATTTCACGCGCGGTGTTGGTCATATGATTTTCCTATGTATCGAGGGGTAGAACGGCCGTTACCACCGTCCCTTTACCCAAACTTCCGCTAATGGTACACATCCCGCCCAGCTCGGCGGCCCGTTCACGCATGGCAGCCAGCCCCACGCCCGTGCAAGTATCATCGGGAAATCCCCGGCCATCGTCTTGGAGGGTGAGGTGGAGACGGCCGTTTTCTTGCCACAAACGCAGCATACAGCGCCGCGCCCCGGCATGGCGCACCACGTTGGTCAGCCCCTCCCGCCCGATGTGGTAGGCAGCAACCTCTACAGCGGCGGGCAGCGATGGCAAAGGGCCAGGCGCATCCAGACGAACAGTGAGCGTGTCGCTCTCGCACGTTTCGGTGTAGGCGCGCAGCGCACCGACCAGGCCAAACTGGTCCAGCGCCGGGGGGCGCAAATCGTAGACGATGCGACGCACGTCGGCCAGCGTTGTTTCGATGTCGGTTTCCATCTCTGCCAGCAGGTTGTTGGTGGTTTCTGGTTGACTGCCCAGCAGCGCCCGCGCCGAGCCAATCTTGAGCAGCGTGGCGGCCAGCGACGGCCCCAGCCCATCATGCAAGTCGCGGCGCAGGCGGCGGCGCTCTTCCTCACGGCTGGTGACAATTTCCTGGCGGGCCTGCTGCAAATCAACGGTAAGTTGGAGGGCGTGGACGGCCGTTCCCGCCTGCCGGGCAATGTTGCGCAGTAGTTTTTCCTCAGCGCGGGTAAACACTTCCCCCGCCGCGCGCGGCGCCACCAGCAGGTGGCCGATGGTGGCGCCCTGGTAAACCAGTGGAAACGGTTGGGCGTAATCCACGGGTTTGCCATAGGCGGCGGCCGTTTGTAATTCGCTGCCCTGGGGTATGGTGATGGCCGCGTAGGGCAGTTTTAGCGCCTGGGCCACGGTTTCCACCAGCGTGGGCAGCACATGTTCCTGAGCTGGCGCATCTTCTAGCTGCCGCCCCAGCCGCGCCAACACCTCCAGCGGCTCGTCGCGGTGGCCGTATAGCAGCCGATTAACCCGGTTTTGCAGCCAGTCGTGCAGCGGTTGGAACAGCACCGCCACCAATCCAGTGGCGACGAAAGCTGCCAGCCAGTTGCCCTGGGTCTGGAGCAGGGCGGCCAATCCGCCGACAACCAGGGCATATAGACCAATGGTAACGGCCGTTAACACCCCATACACCAGCGTCCGATTGATGAGAATGTCAATGTCCCACAGCCGGTAGCGAGTCACAGCAATTGTCAGGCAGATGGGCACAATGCTCAGCGACAAAAACCAGCCCAGCACACTGAGCGCGCCCCACCAGGGCACAGGCGCATCGGGCGGCAGGCTTTCCAGATAGTAGTAGGGAACGGAGGAGAGCAGCATATATATCAGCCAGAGGGCCAGGCCATAGACCACCCATTTGGTCTGCTGGCGCTCCACGACTGTGGAAACATAACGGTAGCGAACATACTGCGCGTAAAAGCCCAGGGCAAAGAGGCTAAACAGGCCAATCGTTAGCACGCTCATCATGGCGGATGCTGCCCCGGTGAGCTGCGTTGGATCAGGCGTGGGCAACAAAAACAGCGCGATGGCCCAGGGCAGCGTGACGGGCAGCAGCCAGCGAGACCAGGCGGGGATGAAACGGCCGTTTGGAAACAGCACCAGCAAAGCAATGGTAGGCAGGGCAATCAGCCCGCCTTGAAGGCGGAGCGCCAGCGACTGGTCGCCCAGCCAGTAGGCGCTCCACTGCTCCAGCGGCCCGGCCATCACCACCGCATACAGCAGCAGATAGAAAGAAAGCCCCGCCGCCACGGACTCGGTAAAGCGATGACGAAAGAAGAGCAGCGCCAAAACAAACGACAGCAGCGCCGTGGCCAGCGACGCCATACCGGACAGAAAGGCGAAAACGGCCGTTACATTGCTCTGGTTTTGCGGGGAAATATGGGCCAGCTCGCCGCTCAGGGTTTGCCCATAGCCGGGCAGCGACGTGAGCAAGATGGTAGCCATCAACAGCGCCAGCAGCACCCAGGCAATCCGCGCTGTTTTCAGCCAGCCGCCGGCCAGCCGGGGAACGGCCGTCTCTTGGGGAACGGCCGCTGCGGCCATTTCCTGCACTGTCATTGGCTGTGAGTGGTTGGTCATGCTGCCATTTTACCCCATATGAGGTGAAAGGGCGGCTGCGAGCAGTCGCCGCCTCGCCAGCAAAGCAAAGGCAGCGGCATACACCACGTTCAGCGCCACAATCAGCCCAAACAATTCGGCCACGACAAACAGGGAACCGCTGGGAATCTCCACCAGCCCAATGGCCGATACATTCAGCCCCAACAGCGCCACCAGCACCACGCAGGTGAGCAGCACGGCAGCAAATTGGGTGAGGGTACGGCCGTACAGCAGCATAATCAACACCGCCATCCCTACGGTAAACAGCACCGTCATCGGCATGGCTTGCTCAATCAGCGCCGTCGGTGGGCCGTTCAGCGTCACTACCGCCGCCATCGTTGTCACCGGCTCAAAGAGCAGGACGGACAGCGCACCCAGCAAGCCAAACAGCAGCACATAAACCAGGTTGTACCCCAGCCAGCCGCGCAGTGAGGGCGCTGGCGCCAGCAAGCCATAACTCCAGCTGAGCAATGCCCCGCATAGCGCCCCGGCCACCAGCATCGGCAGCAGCATAAACCAGATATTGCTGATGAAGATGTCGTGGATGATGGTGAAAACCAGCGTGGAGATGGCTCCTGCGATGGCCCCTGCGATAGCGAAACGGCCGTTAGCCACAAAATTTACCTGTTCCATTTATTTCCCCTTTAGACACCGTGTCCATTGCGCGACCGTTTCAACCAATCGGCCACGCCGTGCAAATCGGGACAAACTTCCCGCGCCGCAGCCACATCGGCTTTTAGCATGCCACTATCATTCGCCGCCAGGTAATCCGTCAGCCAATGCCACATCACTGCCATCTCCGGCCCGGCCATCTTGTTGAAAATGGCCACCGGCAGCGGCGGGAAGAACGCTTTATCGTTCATCAATTCCCATAAACGGGCCGGGGCGAACGGCCGTTGTCGGCAAACCCAATTCCTGGCGCATATACGTCTCCACCACCATCTTGCAATCAAAATGGGGGGCGCCGGTGTCCCCCAATATCAAAACTTGTCTCGTATTATTCATTGTCATCTCCTCGTACAAAGTAATTCAACGCAGAGGCACCGAGCCGCAGAGAAAAATCTGCGAAACCTGAAAATCGCTGTTTTTCATGAGTGGTCCTTCCTCCGCAAACGGCGCAGGACAACGACGCCCAGGCTGATCATCCACACCCAGAAAAGAAGGTAAGGCGCAAAGGCGACGGCCAACGTCCAGACGGTGCGAGCCAGCAGCAGCCCGATGGCCAGAACCAGGCTGCCCCATCCCAGCCACGTGGGAAAACGATCAGAGTGGCGCATAATCAGACCGGCCGCCAATACCATGCTGCCCAGCGCAACCCACATATTGGCAAAATTAAGGTTGCCGTGATCAAAAAGAAGCCGGGCAATCTGCGGCTCCAGCCCTTCACCGATGCGGAAGATGGCCAGCGGCCAGCCACCCGGCCCGGCCAGATTAGCAGCTACCACCAGCCCGGAGCCAACGGCAATGAGGGAGATCCAGCCACTGCCGCCTTCGGCCGTGCGCAGTTCATCCCACAACACCCCCAAAAACCAGAGGAAGGCTACCAGGGAGAGCATGAAAATATAGTTACCAATAGCAAAAAGCGCGGGATCTCTGTTTTCAAAAAAGGTTACAATTTCAGAAGCCGGAGCGGCAAAGGATGGCTCCATTCCGCCTATCTGAATAAGTCCCTGAGACACCATTTGCAAAATAGGGAAAGCAATGGTGGCGATGGCACCGATTTTTTTTAGCTGATTTGTTTGTTTCATGGTCGTTGTTCCTTGTAGGCTTATAGATCAACCATTCGTCTCTTCTATGACGATCATTGACCGCCAGATACGATCTAAAGTAAAGGGAAGTTTGCGCCAGGTATCGCCATAATCGGCCGAATGCCACACGTCACCGTAGGTCAGCCCGGCGTAAAGATGGCCAGGCGCGGTTGGGTCGGTGACCAGGGCGATGGGCATTTGCGGCAGCGGATGCGCCTGCCAGCCAATCGGCTGCCAGTCGGCGCCACCGGCGGCGCGATAGAGATAGGCCTGGGCTTTTTCGCCGTAAGATTTGCCGGGGCTGGGGCCAACGGCCGTATACCAGATTTCCGGCTTTTCAGGGTCGGCAGCACAGGAGACGCCGTATCGTTTGGCTAACCCCGCATTGGCTTTGCGCCAGGAACGGCCGTTGCCCCGGCCCACCGCGGCGCCGCCGCCACCGGCTTCATACACCCAGTCGCCGCTGCGGGCGTGGAACTTCATATCGTGGCAATCGCGCAGCGTGCCGCGCACGTGGTTCGACCAGCTCTGCCCACCGTCTTCGCTGCGCACTACCGCGCCAAACTCAATGCCCGCCAGCACCACTTGCGGATCCGTGGGCGAGATGGCGATTGCCTGCACGTATGCCCGCCAATCGGGCGGCTCCGCCGGAGAAAGCCACAAGCGGCGGCCGCGAATGCGGCGAAATGCGGCCAGTTCCGCCCAGCTTTGCCCGCCATCCCGCGAGACAAAAACCAACGCTGGCTTGGTTCCCGCATAGATGACGTTCGGGTCATGCGGGCTGACGGCCACCGCCTTCACAATCTGCCCGGCCAGGCCAGCCGCCTGCCAGCTTTGCCCGCCATCGGCGGAACGGAAGAGGCCATTGCCGTTGGTTCCGGCGTACACCACTGCCCGGTTCTGCGGATCGGCGGCCAGGCAGCACGCTTTTTGGCCGTCCAGCGCCGATTCAACCGACCAGTTTCCATCCGCATCACAACAGGCGCGGCTGACGGATTGACTATCAACCGCGAGCAATGTTTTCATGTGGTCCGTCCTTTCAGGCCGGGGGCTGGTTTTTGCCAGAGATGGGGGGCGAGGGAAACGGCCGTTGCCAGCCCCAAAACCAGATTCAGTGTATTGGCCAGGTTAAACACCCCGGCATCGGCCCGGCAGGCCGCCGGGCAGTAGAAGAAGAGCCAACCAACGGGCACAGCCAGCAGTACCAGGGCGTTGATGGCGAAGGCGGCGATGAGGCCGTGACGACTGCCCCGCCAGGCGACGAAGATAGCCCAGCCCCACCCGGCAAAAAGCAGGGTGAAGATGATCGCCGCCAACTGCATTGTCCCGGCGTCGCCAAAATCGACGGGCAAGACAAACATGGCATCTAGAAAACCGCGCCACATCTCAGACAACAGCGTCAGTAATGAAAGCATGACGGCGCCTTGTCGTGAAAAAAACCAGTTTTTCATCAGATTTACTCCTCAGCCACGGTTGATGACAGCGATTGCAGGTAAAGGAAGAGCGCCGTCAGATCGGCATCGGTCATACGGCCGTAATGTTGCCAGGGCATAAAGGCGGGGTTGAGCGTACGGCCGTCGGGGGTGCGGCCGGTACGAAA
>CAADGU010000604.1 GCA_900696625.1 uncultured Chloroflexota bacterium
CGTCGCCAATATGGGGTGTGTGACCTGTGGTTGTTTGGCTCTTACATACGCGCCGAACAAGGAGCAGGAAGTGATCTGGATATATTGGTGAGATTTGATAACACCAAATTATCTCTGATCGAATTTATACAGCTTGAACAGCAGTTAAGCCAATTACTAGGCGTCCATGTAGACCTGGTTGAGCGTGACACGCTAAAGCCAGAAATCGGGAAACGCATTTTGCAAGAGGCTGTCGCTCTATGACACGCGCCCATACCGATTACTTGCGGGATATTCTGGACGCCATTGCCAAAGCGCAATCCTTTGTTGCCGGGCTGGATTTTGACGACTTCCGCATAAATGACGAAAAAGTGTTTGCTGTCGTGAGGGCTTTGGAAATTATAGGAGAGGCAACTAAGTACATCCCGGAATCAGAAAGAATTAAGTATCCCCAGATTCCCTGGAAAGCGGTTGCGGGTATGAGAGATAAATTGATTCATGGTTATTTTGTGGTGAGCCTATCCAGAGTTTGGGAAACTGTCCAACGTGATCTACCACCTTTGGAGAAAGCTGTTTCCCAGATGTTGAATGAACTGGAGAATACAGACAAACAATAGCTTGCTCCCGTTCCATTTCATTCTGGCAGCAAAGTCATCAGCTGTTCCCCCTCATGCAGTTTGAGCAGGCGGGCGGTTTTGGTGGAATCTTCCAGGGGGGCCTCACTTTCATTTATCGCCACAATACGTTGATCGGTCACGGCCGTGACCGGAACAGACGCCAACCCCACCACCGGGCTGCGCCGGGCCACCTGCACCTTGCCAGGGCTGTTCTCTTTTTCCGGCGTTTCAATCCAGCGGGGCAGCAGCCGACGGCCGTATCCATCCGCCGTC
This sequence comes from uncultured Chloroflexota bacterium, assembly GCA_900696625.1. Taxonomy (GTDB): domain Bacteria; phylum Chloroflexota; class Anaerolineae; order Promineifilales; family Promineifilaceae; genus CAADGU01. The sequence goes on from CAADGU010000604.1 coordinate 870, forward strand.
ACCAGGAGCAATTCATCTCCTGGTGGGGCCAACGCCGCCCCCACCACCCGGTTATCCCGGTCGGCGCGAATGACCTGCGTGCCCGAACCGCGCAGGCTTTTGACCGGGTAGCGCGTGGCCCGGCCTGTTTTGGTGATCAGCGTCAGTTCATCTTCCATTTCCGCGCCCGCCGCCAGCACGGGCACACCCAACAACTGATTGTCAAAGATGAGGGGGACGGGCGCTTCAATGTTCTCTTGCATGACGCGCATGGGGTACGGCCGTGCCAGCCCCAACGAGGTCACAATCACCAACTTGTCGTGCTGCTTCACATCATGCCAGCGGCTCAAACTGCACAGATATTCCCGCTGCCCCAGCATGTACACGTCCCCCATGCGCACGTTGACGCTCTGCCGTTCGAGCAGCTGCCGCGGCGTCAGCAGCAGGAAGCGGTAGTGGGAGGTGATGATGAGCAGGGGTTCGTCCAGGGTGGCGGTGAGGGCGGTGTGGATGGGGTGGGAAGGTAATTGGGTAATTGGGTAAACCTGTCCTGAGCCTGCCGAAGGATTGGGTAATGGGGTAATGGGCACGGCCGTAACCTGCTGCCCTTCACCTAAGAAGACCAGGGCACGGTCGGCGGCGGCGGTTACGTCTTCGATGACACCTTCTTGAATCTGGATGCGGCGGCGTAGGAGGTCCAGGTTGACTGGGCTGATTTGCGGGCGGCTGCTGCCGGATTCGGGCATGTGGCCCACATCGTCGGCGGTGTACGGCCGTGCGTCCACCCCACCCCGTGTGATGCCATGCCCGATCACGCCCAACCCGGCAGTGACGCTGCTAAAGGTATCAATCACCCGCACCTTCTCATCGCCAAACTTGCGCCGCAGCATCTGGTCAAACACCGGGATTTGTGACGAGCCGCCGGTGCGAATCACGGCGTCAATGGCCGCCGCTTCCAGGCCAGAGGCGGCGACTGTTTCCTCAATGTGCCGGTCAATGGCCAGGATTTCTTGCTGGATAATGCGTTCAAACTCACCCCGCGTCACAAACTCAATCACCTTAAAACCGGGGCCTTCCAGGTGAATGGGCGCGCCTCGTTTGTCCGATAGCTCTCGTTTGGCCCGCTCTACAATGTCAAACATCTGCTGCCCATAATTGCTGGAAACCAGGCTGATGAGCGCCTCAATCTGGTGGCGGCGTTGGGCGCTGTGGGCAATATCTTCCAACATGCGCCGGTTTTGCGCCGTTTGCAGTTCCAGGATGGTTTGCCAGTTGGAGAAGGTATCAAAAATCCAGGGCGGCACCTGCAATTTTTTGTCGCGGGGGCCAAAGTAGCTGCCTTCGCCAAAATGGGGCGGCAGTTTGGCCCGCACCAGCTTTTGGTCAAACACATCTCCGGCCACAGGGATACCGCCCGTAGCCAACACCTGATGCCCTTTTGGCCCCAGGTGCATCACTGTCAGGTCGAGCGTGCCGCCGCCGAAGTCGAAAACGAGGACGTTTTGCGGTTTCTCGTTTTCGGTGGCGTAGCTGTAGGCGGCGGCGATGGGTTCATATTGGAAGTAAACGGTTTCGTAGCCGGCTTTGATGGCCGCTTGCAGCAGCCGCGCCTGCGCCAGTTTGTCCTTGTCCGGCTCGTTAGCAAAGCGCACTGGTCGGCCGAGTACCACTTGCTTGAGTTCCCGCCCCAACAACTTTTCGGCGCGGGTTTTGGTGATGTTCATGTAGAGGGCGATCAGGTTTTCCAGGGAGTAAAACTGTTGGCCGACGATGCTGCCGGGGTAGTCGGGGTCACGCAGGCCGGTTTTGATGGAGAGGAAGAGGCGGCCTGGGGCCAGTACGTCCACGTAGACGTAGGCGTCGGTGACATAGAACATGTCGGCGCCGCGAATTTCAATTTCGCCTACCCACACTTTTTTGGTCTTCACCGACCGGCCCGTGTTTTGGGTGAAGTAGGTGTCTACGGCGGCGCGGCCCACGTACAGGGTTTGTTCATTGGTGGCGTACACGGCCGTGCGAATCACTTTTGGATTGGCATTGGCGGGATCCAGGGGCAGAACGTGGACGGTACGGCCGTCATACACCGCCATGCCCGAATTGGTCGTGCCAAAATCCATGCCCACAATCATGCTGTTTCCTCCTTTTGCGGCCAGGGTGGCTTCACCCAGGGCGCTCTACGGATATGCCGGGGTCAAATACGCGAACTTTTAAGTCTATTCCCGATACCCGATTTCGTCAAATTGAGATTTAAAGTGAGAATTTGTGGCGAGTTTGCCCCTGTCACCCAGGCAAGTATAAAATCTCCTTCTATGTTACTGGCAATTGACATCGGCAACACCAATATCACCTTAGGCGTGTGGCATCATGCCACCTCCACCGCGCCAGGCAACTGGCAGCAGCATTGGCGGCTGCAAACCAACCCCACCCGCACCGCCGACGAATACGGCCTGCTGCTCAAAGGATTGCTGCGCGACGCCAACCTGGCCCCCATCAATGGCGTCATCATCACCTCCGTGGTGCCCACGCTCACCCAAACGTTGACGGAAGTGAGCCAGCATTACCTGGGCTGCCACCCGCTGATCGTAACTTCATCACTTGACCTGGGTCTGCGCATTCTGGTAGATGTGCCAGAGGCGGTGGGCGCAGACCGGCTGGTGAACTGTGTCGCCGCTTATCACCTCTTTCCCGGCCCCAGTATCATCATAGACATGGGCACGGCGACCAAGCTGGATGTGGTTTCGGCGCGGCAGGAATTTTTGGGCGGCGTGATTGCCCCTGGGTTGGGATTAGCGGCTGATGCGCTCGCCAGCCGCGCGGCCAAACTGAGCCATGTAGCGTTGGAAGCGCCGCCCGCCGCCATTGGCCGCAATACCATCCACGCCATGCAATCCGGCCTCATCCTCGGCTACGTTTCCCTCATTGAGGGCATGGTGGCCCGGCTGCGCGCCGAACACCCCAACCGGGAACAGCCCATTCATATCCTGGGTACCGGGGGGTTGATCCACTTAATAGCGCCGCACACGGCCGTGATTGACCACATTGACCCCTGGCTAACCCTCACCGGCCTGCGGCTAATTTATGAGCGGGTGACGGCGGCGAAGACGCCGGGGTGAGCAGGTGAAGGGGTGATAGGGTGAAAAGGTGACAAAACGAATCATACAAAACATGAAAATGACTGACCGACTACCAACTACCGATCACGCATCACGCATTACGCATTACGCATCACGCATCACGCATTACGCATCACGTTTCACGCATCACGCATCACTGCTCACTGCTCACTGCTTACTGCTCACTGCCTGCTGCTTACTCCTCCTCACCGCCTGCCAGATGGGCACGCCGCCGCGCCTGGAAGTAGAGGCAACCCGCGCCGCCTGGACACCCACACCCACGCCGGAAAAATTTCTACTGCCGGTTGAGGGTGTGCCGGTGGCCACCATGCCCGCCACCGAACCCACCCTGCCAGCAGCGCCTTACCGGTCTATCAAGGTGTGGGTGAATGAAACCTCGGCCGAACACCGGACAGCCATGCAGCAAATGGCGGCTGAATTTACAGCCGTCAACCAGATTGATGTGGAATTGATGTTTGTCTCACCGCTGCTGCTGCCGAATTTGGTAAACACGGCCGTACTCTCCAACACCCTGCCGGACATTATCATTCATCCCCTGGAGTACACCGCCGGTTGGGCGGAACGGGGAGTATTGAATGCCGACGCAGCGGAAACGGCCGTGAACCAGATCGGCCGTGACACCTTCGACCCCGCCGCCCTGGAACTGGTTACAACCAACGGGCAAATTGCCGCCCTGCCCAGCGACGGCTACAAACAACTGCTCATCTACCGCACCGACTGGTTCGACGAGGCCAACCTGGCCGTGCCTGACAATTTCGCCGCCATGTTTGCCGCCGCTGAAACCACCACCGACCGCGAAAATTTGCGCGCCGGTTTTGTCATCCCCACCGAATCCAACCTGGTCACCACCCACCAGGCGTTTGAACAAATTGCCCTGGCTAACGGCTGCACCCTCATTGACGACAAAGGGGAAGTGCTGCTGCCGGAACCACCCTGCCGCGAGGCGCTCGACTTTTACTTCCGCATTGTGAACCAGTTCAGCCCCATTGGTGTGCAAACCGACACCAGCACCCGCAACGCCTATCTGGCCGGGCGTACCGGCCTGATCATGGCCGGGCCGGAGATGCTGCCGCTGCTGGCGGGGCTGGATAACGCCCTGCCACCCACCTGCCCCGAATGTGCAAATGACGCCCGTTTCCTGGCCGAAAACAGCGGCATCCTCACCGAAATTCAAGGAGAGGGCAGCACATCGGCCGGATTCAGCAACCTGCGGAACCTGGGCATTACTCGTGGGGCGGATGTGGACACGGCCGTAGCCTTTGCCGACTTCTGGTTTAACGACGGTTATGAAACGTGGCTGGCCGTCAACAGCGAGCGGAAAGTGCCCATGCGGTGGGGCACGGCCGTAAACCCCACCCAATTCATAAACGCCTGGGGCTACACGGGCACACCGTCCCTGGCCGAATTGTATGGCGATGAGGTCATCGCCCAACTACGTGATGGCATCGCCGCCGCCCCTCGCTGGGGCATCCGGCAGGGGCAGGGCGCCCTGCTCACCAGCCTCTATGAAAAATTAACCATCTCCATCACCCTCCAAGAGATGCTCAGCGGCTACTTTAATCCGGCGCAAACCATCATCGAGGCGTACAATAGAGTTACTGCCCAAATTCCTAATTATCAGTATGATAGAGACCTGGAAAATGAAGCGCTGGAGACTGGAAACTAAACAGACATTTCCCCGGAAACTTCGAGTTTCCGGGGAAATGCCTAACACACAATATGACCTCCCAACCCTATATTGAAGAACCCTTTGGCATTTTAACGGACGATGATTTGTACCTGGACTGCATCCTGGTGCGCCCGCCCAATATCCCCGATGAAGGGTTACAATCGCTGCGGGTATGGGTGCCCAAATTTCCACTGACCAAAAACAGTGTCATCACCTGTGCCCGGCAAGAGGTGCAGTATTACGGCACGCAGCGCAAAGTGGCGCATCTGGTCTTTGACCTGCGCGGCACCGGCGAAAGCGAAGGGGCCATGGGAGATGAGAGCTTTGACCATGACTTGCACGCCATCCGCGAGTGGGCAAAGGAGCGGTTTGGCAAAATCAATCTCGGTTTTTTGGGGACGCCGAATTCGGCTTACGGCCGTGTCAACCTCTGGCCTCTCGGTCCCGGTTCCATGATGGAGAGCTACCACTACCCCGCCGTCAGCAGCGAAGTAACCCCGCCCTCGCTGCTTTACCTGTCCACCTACGGCAGCTTCGGCAAAACAGACGACGTCGTTTGCACCCGCCTGGCCCAGGCCGGGTATGATGTATTTGGCCTGGACCCGCTGCGCTACCTGCTGCACGCCAGCAGCCAAAACCGCCTCAAACCAGATGACCTGAACAATGACCTGAAAATGCTTGTTCAAATGTTACCCAGCCCGCCGCTAATCATAGGGCAGCCATTGGCCGCCGGGCTGGCGCTGTTGTGGGCCAGCCATGTGTCCCAGGTTCAGGGCGTCATCGCCATTGGCCGGGCGCAAGCCGGTTTTGCCCCTGCTCATATTTTTCACAACAACAACCCTTACACCTATCTGCTTAGCCGCTATGTGAAGAATATCGCGCCCCGTCCTGCCGCCCTGGTCATGCTCACCGACCACGCCCTGGGCGGCGACGAGCAGGAATTCACGGCCATGTACCAAAGCCTGCAAGAGCCGCGCCGCCTGGAAAAAATAGAGCGCCTCAGCCTGGCCACCCTGCAAGACCTGCTGCAATGGACACGTCAACCAGGTAAATGAATACGTCCTCACTTCCTGCTGCCCATTTGCTCCAACAGCAGGCAGA